>NZ_JAJNIE010000002.1:0-402632 GCF_022387115.1 Mammaliicoccus sp. F-M27
TTTTCAAAATACTCATTAATAATTTGTAATTTAAAAGATGACGGATACGAGTTATTTTTTGTTTTAGGTAACAATCCATTAACTCCATATAATTTATACCTCTGGTATTTTTCACTTAATAATCTATGATTTGTATTCAATGACAACATTTTCATAACATTTAAGAAGCTATAGCCTTGTTCATATAAATCAAAAGCTTCTAATAATGTATTTATATCTATTTTAATATTTCTAGTCATAGTAAAACTCCCTGCTAAGTTTTCACTATTTAAGTGTTTCCTTAACAGGGAGCATATCAATAAGGTTTGGGCTTTTTTTGCTAGTATCTAGTCGATAAATTGGTGATGATATTGTATACAACATCAAATAAAAAAACTACCGAAGTAACGGCAGTTTTAAAATGTTTCTGATACTTTTTTAGTGTAGTACATTGTGTTTACTAAATATAAAATAATCAATAACGATACACTGAAAAATTGATTGTTATTTGAAGTGATAGAGAATATAGAAGCTAGTCCTATAATCCAAATGATTAATTGTTGATTTAATGAAAATGTTTTTTGTAGTGCCACTAATGTAATATATTGCTCGCCACTATCCATCATATCTACTAATTTTTCATTTAATTTTTTGTCTCCTGCTTTTGGATAATTTCTTTCAGGATATAATTTTCTCAAATTCGACAAATGCATATATGATAATGGTGCTGTTATAACCAGTGATAAGCAAGTAATGATAAGCCCAATTACACTTGGTTCTTCTGATAAATTAATCACGATATTAAGTATTATTAATGCTAGTGTTGTTATAAGTCCAAGCAAAACTGGTGGATATATTAATGTTTTTTCTAACTGCACTTCTATTTCATCTTCGTCATCAGTATTAGTGTCTAATTTCCTATATTTTTTTGCTTTTTTATAAACATTCATTAATATACAGATTAAAATAACTATAACGATGGCTAATACTATCGTTGTGATATTCGTCTGTAATTTTGTGAGCTGAATTTCTAAAAATTTATGACTAGAGTCAAACAATGTTACTGCTAGCCCTCCAGCTAAACCACCAATAATCATATATAGAATAAAGTTTCCTATAAACATGATTTTATTCTTTTTCATAATTCATCCTCCTCGAATATGAAAACATTTTCTACATTTTCTTTGAGTATTCTTGCTATTCTTACAGCAGTCAATACTGATGGCATAAAGTTATTACGTTCTATTAAGGAAACTGTTTGTCTTGATATGCCTGCTCTTTTTGCCAATTCAGTTTGGTTAAAGCCTTCTCGTGCTCTTAACTCTTTCACCCTATTCTTCATCTGACCACCACCTACTTTTACTAATATATACTATTATCGTCAAAATGACAAGTATAGTTGTCATTTTTATAACTATACTTGTCATTCATAATGTATGAGTATACATTTTTATGTTTATTTATTAAAAATTTATTTACTAATTATAAATTTTATGTAATGATTTAATTTATTACAACATTCAGACTAATTTTCAGGGAGGTTATATATTATGGATAGTTTTGGCTTCTGGTCGATCATACCACCAATCATCGCAATCATTATGGTGTTGTTAACACGTAGTGTAATCGTTTCTCTTTTCTTAGGACTTTTTTCGGGGATATTATTACTAACAAGTTTCAACCCTATTTCTTCATTAAAAAAATTATTAGGCGACTACCTATTCGTTACAGTTGCTGATGAATATAATGCAGGCATTCTTATATTATTAGTATTCATCGGTGGATTTGTAGCGTTACTCGAAAATTCAGGTGGCGCTAAAGCGTTTGCTAATCATTTTATCTCGGGAACTAAGAATAGAATTAAAATCCAATTGGCAGCGTGGTTTAGTGGTATTATCATTTTCTTCTCTGAGATGGGCACACCTCTAATTGTTGGACCAATTTATGAAAGTTTATTTGATAAAGCTAAAATTTCACGAGAAAAGCTAGCGTGGATCATCGATTCTACTGCATCTCCAGTGTCAGTTATGATTCCATTTATTGGTTGGGGTGTTTATATTATGGGACTAATAGACACTGAATTTAAGCGTTTAAGTATTGATATGACTTCATGGGATGCTTTTATCACGTCGTTACCTTATTTTATTTATCCTGTACTTGCTGTTCTGATCGTACCTTTAATTGTTATATTAAAATTAGATTTCGGTCCAATGAAAAAAGCAGAAGAACGTATCATGAATAGTGGCGAAATTTATTGGGAAAATGCTAAACCTTTAAGAGAAAGTATTGATACTGATCAAGATGTAGAAAGTAAAAGTAAACCTATACTTATATGGTTACCTATTCTTATACTTATCATCTCTTTATTCACATTATTAGCACCTAAAGGATTTCCATTCCAAAGTGTAGAAGGAAAAGATTTTAGAATTGCGCTCAGCTTATCTTATTTCTTTTCTGCAATATCAATCATTATTATGATGCTGATTTTTAAAGTGAAGACTATTAGTCAATCATTAAACATTTACACTTCAGGCATGAAAAATATGACGGATATTTTAATTATTTTAGTTTTAGCATGGTCTTTAGGAAGTGTGTTAGATAAATTAGGAACTGCTAACTATATCGTGCAAGTGATAGACGGTACAATTCCACCAGCAATTGTGCCTGCCCTCATCTTCTTAGTCGGTGCGTGTATGTCCTTTGCCAATGGTACTTCATGGGGCACATTTGCAATCATGTTACCATTAGCAATACCACTTGGTTATCATTTAGATTTACCTTTAACAGTATGTATTGGTGCTGTCATTTCAGGCGGTATATTTGGGGATCATAGTTCACCTATATCAGATACAACGATTCTTTCTTCTACTGGTGCAGGTGCTGATCATAAAGATCACAATAAAACACAAGTACCAATTGCAATCTTTAATGGTGTTGTAACAGCTATCGCATTACTGATTACAAGCATGATTGACTTTAAGTTCACACTTGTTATAGCAATTGTGTTTATGGTTATCGGCGTATTCATTATCCATAAAGTTCAAAAATATAAATATAGTACATAATAAATCACCCAATCCGAAAATGATTCCAACGGATTGGGTGATTTATTTTAAGTTAGGATTTATATCGTAAACTCTTTTTTTATTTGATGTTACGTATTAATGTTCTAAACACTTGTTCAGCTTGTCTCTCTATTAAATATGCACTATTTGTCATTGCGTCATTCAAATTCATTGGACCATTCGTAATGCTAAATGCAGCAGTTAGACCTTGTGTATAAAGTTCTGACAATTCTCCTTCAACACTACCTCCTAATGCTATAGTTGGAATGTCGTTTTCTTTTGCTAATTGACATATACCAGATATCACTTTACCACCTGCTGTTTGGCCATCTATTTTGCCTTCACCAGTTATAATCAAATCGATTTGTTCTTGTTTTAATAAATCTCTGAATTTCACAAAATCCACAACAAGTTCAATGCCTCTTTTTAATTCTGCATTTAAAAATGCAAGCATACCACCAGCTGTTCCACCTGCAGCACCTGCACCTTCAATATAATGAATAGACATACTTTTTTGCTTTTCAACGATATTAGCAAAATGTTCTAAACCATTATCAAGACTTTTAATCATCTCTTTTGTAGCACCTTTTTGAGCGCCAAATATATAACTTGCACCATTAGCTCCAATAAATGGATTTGTAACATCACAAGCAATCTCAAAGTTCGCATCTTTAACTTCAGGCATTACTTTACGCTCATCAATAGTTGCTAAGCGATTTATATATTGACCATCTAGTTCTAGCGGCAGTCCATTCTCATCTAAAAATCGGTATCCTAATGCTTGTAACAAACCAATACCAGCATCGTTTGTTGCACTTCCACCTAAACAAATAATAAAATCTTTAATACCTTGCGCTAATGCATCTTTAATCAGCAAACCAGTACCATAAGTTGTTGTTATCATTGGATTAAGCTCATCATCTTTAAGCAAGTCGATGCCCGAACTCGTTGCAAGCTCAATAATTGCAGTCTTACCATCGCCCGTAATACCATATTTTGATTTAATCGCTCTATTTAAAGGATCCACACTTTGAACATCCACAACATGACCCTCAGTAGCCTGAACTAAGTTAATCATCGTGCCTTCACCACCATCAGCCATCGGGAGAATAACAGTATCCGTTTCAGGAGAAACTTTTAGAATGCCTTTCTCAATAGCTTGAGCCACACTTAAAGCATCCATACTCCCTTTAAAGGAATCTGGTGCAATCAAAACTTTCATGTATAACCCCACCTTTATTCTAGGTTATTCAATATATATTTTATCATTTAAATACCCTTAAAATATGTAAAAAAATATTACGCTAACTTTATCGTTAACGTAATAATCATCATCTATTCTTGATGTGTATAACTTAAATCCCAACCTATACCAAATTTATCTATCACTTTAGCATAAGTTTGGCCCCAGAAGGCTTTTTCAAGTTCCATTTGAACTTGTCCTTCTTCTTTAAAGATATTATAAACTTCATTAATTTGTTCTTCGTTTTCAAATTCTAAAACAATGTATATGTTATGGTTCTTGTTTAATGAGTCATCATCATTTGGTATGTCGGAAAACATAAATAAATGACCATTTACTTCTAATTGTGCATGAATAATTCTGTTAGAATCTTGTGCCACATCTACTCCTGCGTCACCATATGTTTGTGATTCTCTTACACTTCCATCTAGCGCTTCACTATAAAATGCTAATGCTTCTTCGCAAGTTCCGTTAAAGTAAAGATAAGGTGTAACTTGTTTAATCACCATGCACCACTCCCCATATTTGATTGTCGGTCAAAATAAGTATATAAATGTGCGTAAAGTTTGTCAAATGTTAATAATATTTACATAATTCATATATTGTCATATATGATTACATTTATGTTGTTTTATATACTTGTTTTTGAACATCCCATGAAATATTTAATGCGTTAAATATTTTACCAATGTTACTTTCTAACTTAGAACTATCTATATTTCTTATGAAATTAATATGAATTTTATCATGATAGCTTATAATACCACAGTTATATGGGCTATCAGATCTTGTATTGAGTATGCAATCGAAGGATTCAATATATTCATCCATTTTTTGGTCTAGTTGTATTAATCCTATATTTGATACTGTTAAGCAAGTTGATTTTTCACTAAACTTAAATGCCATTTTCATGAATAAATTTTTAAGAAACAATGGCATATATTTCACCAGGACATTATTTTGTAAACTTACATTTTTATTCATCGTATCTTGCATACGTTCTTTTGATAAACCTTCTTCAAACTGTTTTTTAACAGAGTCTATTATATCTGTTAAAGTTTCGCTTTGTAGAGTTGGGTGGATTTGAGGTTTAATATATAATACAAAATTCCTTAATGTTTGACTGTTAAACATATTTCTCAAATCAATTGGTAGAAAGATACTAATAGGCCGTTGATGTCTTTTTGATATTTCTTGCTCTTGTAAATCTAGCAGTGCTTTCATAATAATTGAACATATTAATACAGTAAGACTAACTTCCATTTTTTTAGCTAAAGATTTAATGTCTTCAATATCTAGAATAAATTTTTCAATAATTAATTGATCCATTTTCTTACCTTGTAATTGATAAACCTTATTGTATGCTTTATTTATTTTCTTATCCTGTCTCACTTTATCTTTTTGGTAGCTATCTACAACTTCTCCATCCGATATATCATCTTCAGCAAGTAAAATATCTGTTGTGTAACTGATATTAATATGATGTTTTAATTTGAGGTATTCATATGCTAATGATTTAACAAATATCATGCCACCTCTACCATCAGTTAAAGAATGAAATAATTCAACATGTATACTTTTCTCCGAGTATAAAATTCTAAACGAACAATTATATAATGCTTCGTTTGACATAGGTTTAAGTAGTGCTGTATCTTTTTTTATTTTCGGCGCTTTTTTAATGGGCTGTTGATAATACCAAAATAAATCATTTGTTATCCTCGCTGCAATTGTCGGAAACCTTTTATATATATTATTCAATGATTTTTGTAATATTACTGGATTTATTTCTTCTTTAAAATGTACTGAGATTCTAAACATATTGAGCCAATCTTTATTCTTAGATGCCATATGAATGATAGCTGTATTATCTAATTTCATTTTGTATTTATTTATATCACCCATGAACGAGACCTTCTCTCATTTTATAGTTACGCTTTTAATTCATTAAACTGAATTTCATAACAAAATTGCAACTTCCTATAATAGTCATTTTCAATAAAATCGGTTGGCTTTACTTTTGTTTGCTCAACATCGAAATAATGAACGTTGCCAATTTTTAAAATGTTATATACGAACTGCGAACAAAACATGATGTTAGGTCTAATAGATATTTTGGTAACAAGTCCAACTAAATTATATGCACTTCCTGTTTCATTTATTTCTCTTATTTTCTCAATCATGATTTTTTTGTTTTCTTTCGGAACATTTATTTTATATACCATTATACTCGCATCACTTTTTTTATTAAATGACTGCAACTGTTCTTGATTCAAACCTGGTAAAGTCACATTTTCTCCACCATTATAGCTAATAGTTGTTCTTAATTCTTTATCAAAGCTAAGTGATACATGATTATAGATTTTACGTGTAAATAAAGATATTAACTCACTGGCTGAACTTCCAGTACTGGAAATAATGATATAGACATGTTCATCAGTTAAACTATTTTCACAATCTTTAAAGTAGTTATCATTTAATATGTCTTTATTTAAGTATTTAAAATAGCTATGCCTTGGTATATCATTTGCAATTTCGTTAATATTTTCTTTAGATAAAGCAACTTTACCTTTAGTGATATTACTTTTAAAACTATTTTTTCTTTTTACAACATCTCTTATCATATCAAAGCTAACAGACGATAGTTCGTTCATCGCAAATTGATGTTCAATTGTATAAATATAATGTAAATAACGTACAAAATACGGTATAAAAATAATGATGATAGCAATTAATTTTTTAATAAACAAAGTTATCCAAAGTGCTTGCTGATCAAAGACACCAACTGAAATATATACTTCTTGTAGCACTAATATTGCTATATAAGTGATCGTGAAAATACTTTTAACTTTCCAACTATGTTTTGTAAGGTGAATATGTAATATTAAAATTGCTGCAGATATTGCATATATCACTACAAAAGCTACCGGTGTTTGTGAAAAGATTAAAGAGATGATCATAAAAAGTACTAATATTTGAATCAATATCATGTATAACTGTTTTACTTGCATATAAAATATGCCCCCAATAGTGAATTTCATAACTTATGCCGATTCATAAATCATTAACATAAGTTGTTTCTAAATAAGTATATATGAATTATTTAGCTTAAACAAAATATACATCATAAAATCAGCCTATATTTGTATGGCTGATTTTATAAGTTTAATTTGCCCACTTTAGTTTACGTTACTTAGTCTTAACGGACTATTTGATTGTCTATTAACTTTCTGTTTTCTTTTTGTTTCTTTTATGAGTATTTCAAGTGCTTCATTTCTTTCTCTTTCAAATTTATCTATAAATGTATTGAGCTCGCGTGTCCTTTCAGGTACGAAGTTATTAAGAGAAATATTCAATTCATGATATTTTTCTTGCTTATCACATAGCTGTTCGGTAAAGCTCCATATAACTCTAAATATATCTATTGTTATATTTGTACCGTCCTTTAAAGTATATTGCTTAGATATACGATCATTCTT
The DNA here is from genome assembly GCF_022387115.1 of Mammaliicoccus sp. F-M27. Lineage (NCBI taxonomy): Bacteria > Bacillati > Bacillota > Bacilli > Caryophanales > Staphylococcaceae > Mammaliicoccus > Mammaliicoccus sp. F-M27. The sequence goes on from NZ_JAJNIE010000002.1 coordinate 7,764, forward strand.
GCGACTTTTCATTGAAAATGAGATAGATTTTACTAATAAATTCCTTGATCTTAATTGCATTGTTAAACTTTCTACTATTTCGAGTATCATACTTTTCATTTCATAATACTGATAATCTCTCGTAAGCTCTATGTCGCATGAAATACTTGGCTTTAGTAAACGATGCGCATCTTGAATATTATTTAAATCAAACCCATTACTGTTGAGATGCAATTCTTTCCCTATTTCTCCATATAATTTCATTAATTTATTTAATGGATAATGTGCTAAATCTCGAACTGTAAATATACCTAAATCATTTAAGTTCTTTTCTACACGATGATTAATACCCCACATTTTATTAAGTGGATGAATTGGCCATAATTTCGTAGGAATATCCTCATATTTCCACTCAGCAATGAGTTGTTTATTAACCTTTGCTTCTGATTTTAATGCCATCTTGCTCATAAACATATTAGGTCCAATGCCTATTGGACACTTTAATTGCGTTTCATGTTCAATTTTTTCCATGAGCATGTTCGCAAATTCCTTTGGAGATGAGCAATAATATTTGTAAATATAAGTGATATCTATAAATATTTCATCGATATTAAACTGTTTTACGTCTTTACAGTCTACATATTGTAATAACACTTTATATATAGCTAATGAATCATTAACATAGTGATTCATATTTGGATTAATAATATATATATCACTTCTATGAGGTATTTCAAACAACCTTGAACCAGTTTCTATTCCTATGCCTTTTAATGGCTCTGTAGCATCTATAACAATAGCTCCTTGCCTTTTCGTATCCGATATAACAGCTAGTTTATGCTCAACAGGATTAATACCTTTACTCACACATGAAACATTTGCAAAAAAACTACTTTGATCTATGCACAAAATATATCTGTTCTCACGTAAACGATATTTATACATAAATTCACCTTCCATCGTCGTATTAATGTATTTTCATTATATACGAACATGTGTTCTATTTCAAGAATTATCCAAACTGTTTTTAATATAATAATGGAGGCTAAGACAATTAATTTGTCCTAGCCTCCATCACAATTATCTAATTATATTTAGTCTTTCTTCATCGTCAGCACCGACTGACTGATCTATATGAACATGTGTCTTAAGAAATATTTCTTCTGGTTCACCTTTAAATTCGATTTGTTCAAGTTTGAATTCAAATTCATACTCTTGGTGATCTTTCTTTTTAATTAAAAAGGATTTATTCACTTTATGCTTATGCAATTCATAATCAAATTCTGAAAAATCGCTATCCTCATTTTGATTATTGACACGTTCAATTAGTGACAACATAATATATTCAACTTTTAAGTCACATGAACCACCTTTAAATATAACTTTTCCTTTAATTGGTTCTTCTTCGTTAAAAGTTGTTTTTTCTAATCGCGTATCGATTGTTAGATTACCGACACCTATAGAGGTAAGTAATTTTTCAAACATAATACATATCCCCCTTAATCTTCATTAAAGATAGTTTAACCCGATTAAACTAAAATTTAAAGAGAATATATAAAGTTTTTAATATTTTCTAGATAACACTTGGTATTTTTAGCGCTGACTCTTGCGGGAAAAGCATGCGCATAAAAAAATGTAGACAAAGTCTAAGACTTTGTCTACATTCTGAAACATAGATATTTTATCTACGTTTTATTACGTATATGATTCATTACTTATATAAACCTAATGCTTTTGAAGTAGATGTATTTATTTCATTAAATAAATCTGGATGTTCTGATAAATTCAATCTAAATGATGGTATCATTTTTTTGATTTTTTCTTCCCATTCAACGAAATCTTCTGGGAAACATTTTTCTAATAATTGCAACATAACATGAACAGCTGTTGAAGCACCAGGTGAAGCACCTAACAAAGCTGAAATCGAGCCATCTTCACTTGTTACAAGCTCTGTACCAAATTGCAATGTGCCCTTTCCGCCTTCTTTCGTGTCTTTAATGACTTGAACACGTTGACCTGCTATGACAACATCCCAATCTTCTAGTTTTGCAGTTGGTACAAATTCTTTAAGTTCTTCTAATCGTTTTTCATCTGATAATAATACTTGTTCTACTAAGTATTTTGTTAGACCCATTTCTTTTAAACCTGCAGATAACATCGTAAATACATTATTAGGCTTAACTGAACCAAGTAAATCCATGTTAGATCCTGTTTTTAAGAATTTTGGTGAAAAACCTGCAAAAGGTCCAAATAGTAACGATCTCTTACCTTCTATATATCTAGTATCTAAATGTGGTACAGACATAGGTGGTGCACCAACTTTAGCTTTCCCGTAAACTTTAGCATCATGTTTAGCAATAACTTCTTCGTTATTACATACCATGAATAATCCACTTACAGGGAATCCACCTATATTTGAAGCTTCTTTAATATGTGTTTTTTGTAACAGTGGTAAACTTCCGCCACCAGCACCGATAAAGACAAATTTAGTATTGTGGTACTCCACTTTTTTAGTTTCTGCATTATATACTTTTAATTGCCATGTATTATCTTCGTTTCTACGTATATGTTGTACAGAATGATTGTAATTAACTTCTACGTCTTGTTCTTTCAAGTTATCTAATAATGAACGCGTTAAATTACCAAAATTGACATCAGTACCTGATTCAATCTTAGTTGCAGCAATTTTTTCGTTTGCAGGACGACCTTCCATCATTAAAGGCATCCAATGTTTCAATGTTTCAAAATCATCCGTAAAAGTCATACCTGGGAATAATGGATTACCTGACAATGCTTCACAACGCTTTTTTAGAAACTGGACGTTCTTTTCGCCATATACAAAACTCATATGAGGTACAGGACGAATAAATGTTTCAGGACTAGGTAAACTTCCTTTATTCACTAAATAAGTCCAAAATTGTTTTGATAGTTGAAACTGTTCGTTTATTTTAATAGCTTTATCTATATTAACCGAACCATCCGCCTCTTCTTTTGTATAGTTCAATTCGCATAATGCTGAATGACCTGTACCCGCATTGTTCCATTCATTAGAACTTTCTTCTGCCGGTTTTGATAATTTTTCAAATAATTTAATTTCTATGTTTGGTGATAATTCTTTAAGCATAATACCTAAAGTTGCACTCATAATGCCTCCACCAATTAATATTACATCTGTTTTCTTATGTATCGAATTCATAATTAACTACAGAGCCCCTTTCAATATTAATCTACTCGACTATATATAAATACCCATAAAAAAATATACAAATTTTCAAATTTGTTTAAAATAATCTATGTATTACTTCTATTATAAACCTTATAGATTCATTTAAAAAGTGACAACAAGTACACATAGTGTAATAAGTATATTTTAATATTAAGTTACATTAAAATAGTCGTATATTAGTATAACCTAATTACTATATCAACATAAATATTATAACACATTCCCCCTATCGAGTGTTTTTCATTTTTCAAACGTCATGTATAGTTTACATAATATAATTATGATTTTTTAAAATAAATGCTTATCATGCGTTGATTCGTGGTATTAAAGTGATATAATCATAACAATCTATTTACAAAGGAGCTCAATATGAAAGGTCTTTTTAATTTACTTAAAAAAGGAAGCATGTCTTCCTTAACAGCTGCCGTCGTTAATTTTATTCTTGGCTGTTTAAAACTACTAGCCTTTATTTTCACTGGAAATATTGCTATGTTCGCTGAAATGATGCATTCATTTGGTGATGCTGCCAATCAATTATTTGTATTTTTAGGTTCTGCTTTCTCTAAGAGAAGCCCAAATGAAAAATTCCCACTTGGCTATGGAAGATTAATTAACCTTGTTTGTTTAATCGCTGTAATTATTGTAGGTATTCTTTCATACGAAACAGTTAAAGAAGGTTTTCACCACATTGTCCACCCTAATGACACAAATGGACCGTTATTATTCTTCTGGATAAACATAGGTGTTTTAGCAATTGGTATTGTACTTGAAGGTATTGTTTTAAGAAAAGCTGGTAAAGAAATATTAGAAGAAGCTGGTGAAAGCAGTAAAGGGTTATTAACACCTTTTACTAAAAGTTATTTACTGATAGGAAAAGCAAAGCCAGCCACTAAATTAGTATTTATGGAAGATACAGTTGCAACTGCTGGTGGGATCATTGCAGTTATTTCAATCATCATTGCAAGATTGACTGGTTTAGGCATGTTAGAAGGTATTGCCTCAGTTATAATCGGTATCATGATGTTTGTAATTGTAGGTATTATCTTTATAGAAAATGCTCAAGGTGTATTAGGTATTGCTGACCATGAATCAGAAATCCATGCTTCTAGAGTTATTTTAGATGATAAATCAATTGCTGACATTAAACGACTTGCAGTAATAAAAGAAGGAGAAGCACTTCATATTGAAAGTTTATTAGAAGTGAATCAAAACTTCACACTGAAAGAGTTGTCAGAAATAAGAAAACGGATTATATTAAAACTGTTAGACTTATCACACGTTGAAGATGTCAATATAGAATTCATTGAAGACGATGGTCAAACAGACTGGAGCGGAGATTCAGGTCCTTCAGCAAATATTCAATATAAAAAGGAGCGCTAAATATGCCAATCGTAAACATTAAGTTAATTGAAGGTAGATCAGACGAACAATTAAAAGGTCTTGTAAAAGATGTCACTGAAGCTGTGCATCAAAATGCTAAAGCACCAAAAGAGAACATCCAAGTGATTATAGAAGAAATGAAACCTGAGCATTATGGCGTTGCAGGCGTACGTAAATCAGATTCATAAAAAATCAAAAAATCTCTTCACTAGTCTAAAACCTAGTGAAGAGATTTTTTATTTTGAGAATGGGTATTTATGTCTCAAATTGTTTTATTAATCGTTAAGAAATTTCTTTATTGCTTCTTTGTTCTTTTCTTTATCGATTTTAAGAACTGCTCCATTTTCAAGATCATTCGCATTCGTATATGAACCTTTAACAGGAACTGTTAATGTTTTTATATCTTTATCGCCTCTAGCTATAAAACTAGCGCCCGTTTTATAGATTGTTTGGTCATCTAAATTAGTATTTACATAACCTCTTGCAATCCCTGCTAATTTGGGTGCTTTCACAACTGAATCGACACTTAATAACTCAGATTTAAGACCTGTCATCACTTGCTGCTGTCTTCTCACTCGTCCAAAGTCACCTTCTTCGTCATGTCTATAACGTGCATAACCTAGCAATTCTTTCCCGTTTAAGTTATGTTGACCTTTTTTCAGTGAAACACCTATTTTTTCAGACATATCTTTTTCGACATTGATTGGAACGCCTTTAGGTGATATTTCATCAACCATTTGCTCAAATCCATCAAAATCAATAATCGCATAATATTCCGGATCAATATCAAGATTTTTCTTCAATGTCTTACGCAGTAACTCAGGACCTCCTAATGAATATGCAGTGTTAATTTTATAATTACGATAACCACCTGGAATTTCTGAATATATATCTCTCATGACTGATACAATTTTAAGATCTTTCTTCAAATAATCGTATTGAACAATCATAATTGAATCTGTTCTAGGTTGTGAATTATCTACTTTGCGGTCTTCCCCTAATACGAGAACATTTACTTTACCATCGTTTCTTGTTGTACTATGGAATTTATGTAATTCCTGCTTTTTACCATGGTCTGAAGAAACTTTTAAACCTGATTTATAAGAAGCATTAATATAAAATCCTAAACAAACTAATAATAAGATGATACCTAAGATAATAAAAGGTCTTTTTTTTATTCTACGCTTTTTATTTCTTTTCGGTACATTCGTTTGACGAGTGCCTTCAGTTTCTGATTGATTTTGCGAAGTCATTGTAACCAGCCTTTTATCTTCAAAATTGAGTCTAAATATATTATAATGAGACTCATACATTAAGTTAACCAATTTCTCTATTAAAAATCAAGAAAAATTGCAAACCTAATTAAAAAATAAGACTTGAGACTGAATAAAGGATGGTAAAAATATAATGAATATGAATAAAGCGTATTTTGCAGGTGGATGCTTTTGGTGTATGGTTAAACCATTCGATGAATATGAAGGCATTGATAAAGTAACTTCTGGCTATATGGGAGGTACAACAGAAAATCCAACTTACGAAGAAGTGAAAAAAGGCGATACTGGTCATCTAGAAGTAGTCGAAATCCAATATGATGTTGCTTTATTCTCATATAACAGATTATTAGAAATTTATTTTGCAATAATCGACCCTACTGATGCACACGGACAATATCAAGACCGTGGAACACAATATCAAACAGCAATTTTCTATACGAATGACGATCAAAAAAAATTAGCTGAAGAATATATAGAACAATTAAATAAAAAGCTGCCAGAAGGTAAATCCGTTGTAACGAAACTATTACCATATCAACCTTTTTACGAAGCTGAAGATTATCATCAAGATTTTTACAAAAAAAATCCAACTCGCTATCAAGAAGAACAAGAAATTAGAAAAAGCTTAAAATAATGATGTGATAAAATAACAGTAAAGTATACAATAGCGTTATACAATACTGTTATTTTTATGTACACACATTATGAATTTTTTATTAAGGAGTATGTTATGGAACAATGGATTACTGAATTTATGACACAATATGGATATATTGGTGTCTTTATACTCGTATTTTTAGAGTATGTTATACATCCCTTCCCATCAGAAATTATATTAACATTCGCAGGATTTATGACATCTCAATCAGACCTAAATATTATCATTGTATGTATTATCACAGTTATAGGTGCTGTGCTTGGTGCGCTTGTTTTATACAGCATCGGTGCATATATAGGTGAAGATCGATTATATAAATTTATACATAAACGTGGTAAATATATAGGTATCAAAACTCAAGATTTAGATAAAACAATTAAATGGTTAGATCAATACGGTCATTGGGCTATCTTTATTGGACGTTTTATACCGATTGTCAGAACGCTCATTTCATTGCCAGCAGGTATTACGAAAATGAACATACCTCTATTTATATTATTAACAGCAATAGGAACGGGCATGTGGAATATATTTCTTATTATGCTCGGTAAGACATTAGGTAAACATTGGCATGAAATTATAGTTTATGTAAGTATGTACTCTAAAATATTCATGATAGTTATAGCCGTAATTGTACTTTACGTCATTTATTTATGGTATAAGAGAATTAAAGAAACACGTGTTCAATAAATAGCACAAAAAAGAAGACCTTTAGCGGTCTTCTTTTTTTGTGCTGTTGAGCATATATAATCAACGCTTATTTACTTATGATTAATGGTTAAAGAAACTCTAATTAAGTTCCAAAATAATGAACTGTATTTTCTATACACTAAATATCTTGGTTCCCAATCTGGCGCGTATTTTTGTTTATAATTTCGTAATCCTTGAAAACTATATAAACTATTCATATTCTCAAATACTTTTGCTGCAAATTTCTCTCTAAGATAGGCATGCTTATTAAGTCCTACATTCGATAAAGTTGCCATACCCATATTAAACTGTTTATATCCTTCTTCTTTTGCCCATAACAACATATGAATGTACAATGCATCCATCAATGGAAGATCTATATTTTTATTCCATCTTATTAAATCTATAGAAATAGATTGATTATAATTCGTAAACATCAATGAACAAAATCCAACTATTTCATTATTTTTATTTCTTATGACTGCAACTGGCGCTCTATTTAAATAATCTAACTGAAATGAACCAACTGAAAAACTCATTTCTTGCTTACTTTCTAACCAACTATCGCTAATATCTTTCATCATTTTCAAGTCTTCTTGTGAATATGGTGCATGCATGATATCGAATTGATACCCTTCTGTTTCCAATTTATTATATGTTGCACGCATACCACGTTTTTTCTTACCAGATAAACTGAACGTGTTTAAATCTATAAGTGCTTCTTCCCCTAATTTGAAAAAGATATTTCCATAGTCATGATATAAAGATAGTAATTTACTTTGTACTTGATAAAAAATAATATCATGTCCTAAAAATTGCATTTGATCATAAAAATCGCTCAAAATTTGATTGAATTGATTGCGATTGCCAACTGGATCCCCTAGCACAATAACAGCATTCATCGTATGTCTATACATAATAAAAACATCTTCATCTTCATTTACATAAAACGATTTATCTCCTGTAAAAGCTAAATGGCTTACGTAAGATCCTCCGTACTGATCTATGATATTCTGAATCGTTTCATAAGATGCATTTGTATTTAAACTTTTATGAAATCTTTTTGAAAGTATAAAGGTAATACACATACCTAATAGGCATAAAATTGCCAAGACAATCCAAAACATTGAGAATACCGCATATTTATCGAATTTAGTGACTTCATGTGGATAGAGATCCAAATAATTTTTTGAAATAATTCTATTAACAATAAACATCGTAAATATTAACAATCCACTTAATAAAATTTTGATTGACGTTACTATTTTCTTAACGACTATTGCTTTCTTATAACCGATAAACAATAATATTAATAAAATGACTAACCATAAAAACGCAATGATTGTACTCGTCGTTAAGATACATACGATTAACATGACGATAACTGATATGATACTCATAAGAATAGATCTCATAGTGCCTGACATGACACCTTTAGCACATATTAACAACATCAATGTCGAAGCAGTATGTAACGCTAACAAAACGGAATAAAACGTATAATGATGAGAATATATTGCATCATACAATATTAATATATGATTGAAATATAATACAAAGCCTGTAATACCTGAAAGTAAACCTAATGCTAATGATGGTATTTTCGTCATAAAGTCACTTTGAACAGACTTAATAAATGACGTTGTATCTACAGCAGGTGTATAAAACTTACTTTCTTCTATATATTTTTTAGCTATGCTACCAAATTCAAATGTCGATAAGCCAAGTGCGATAATAAATGGGAAGAAATAATAAGCTACTCTGTACAATAATAATGCGATGACGACTTGTTCTTCAGGCACACCTAGTGATTTAATCCCCAGTAAAACGACTAAGTCAAATGCGCCAAAGCCACCAGGTATCATGCTAATTAAACCTGATAATGCTGCTATTACAAATATCCCAACCAAGTAAAAATACTCTATATTTATATTTAACGATTTTAAAATAACAAATAATAGCGTGCTTGCAGCTAACCATTCTAAAGCAGAAACAATCGTAAATTTAAGGCCTAAAAATCTATCATTTTGTGTAGAGGGTTTCAAATATGAAAATATCATAAATAATGGTAAAAACAAACTACCTATATATATGACAATTTTTGACCAAGCTATATCATCTAATAACGGATCAGCATTAAAAACACGGAAAACGATTAATACACACAATAAACTTAATCCACTGAGCATGGATACTAATAATAATGAAGTACTTTTTATTAATTCCTTTTTATTTAGGACATCATTACGATAAGAATATATTCTTAAACCCGCACCGATTAAACCACCAAATCCTAATATACTATTAAAAGTATTAATAATATAACTAATAGATAACACTTTATGTATTGGTAAACTGATCTTTAATGACTGTTTTAACATGATGTCATAAAGAGATAAAACTGAGACTGAAAGTATTCCAAGTAATATTATACCGACAAAATATACAGTATTCATTTCTCTAAACAGCACAATTGCCTTTTTAAAATCTATTTTTACTAATTCATGATGCAATACATATAAAACGACACATAATATAGTGCAAATAAATAAAAACTTTAACACAGAAAAAATTCTTTTTCGATTTATGATATTCATTTTTCTACCTTCTCTTATTTTATTCTCCCAAATAATACCATAAAAATACATTAATTAGAATTTATTCTTATAATTCATGTTTCAATTGCCCATTCATCATATGGTCATCTTACAAACGTTCTATGTTGCTTGTTTGATCAGTCTTGCAACATTCAGACCCCCTATGTTGCTTGTTTGATCAGTCTTGCAACATACAGACCTCCTATGTTGCTTGTTTGTTCAGTCTTGCAACATATGGTGTGTATTATTTAATCTATGTATCAAAATTATTTATCAATTTACAAACAAAAAAAGAAGTTGGGACATAAATCCCAACTTAAAATAAATCACCCAATCCGTTGGAATTATTTTCGGATTGGGTGATTTACATTTCTGATTTTGTAAAGTGCTGACGCCCGGGGGAATAGTATGTGAGAGAGACTACAGGCTCGAGCCATACCCCCAGGCAAGCATGCACTTTACAAAATCATTATAGTTTAGGACATTTATGTCCCAGACAGTTCAATCAAAATCATATTGAGTTTAATCATTCTCCGGTATAATTTCATCATCTTTAAATTCATATGGTCCTGAATCATCTTGATAATATTTGTTATATCGGCGTTTAAATAAAGTAAAGATGTGTGTTACACCAACTTTAATAATAGCGTAAGCTGGAATACCAAGTATCACACCTAATACACCTGCTAAATTTCCTGCACATAATAATACGAAAATAATTGTTAAAGGATGTATTTGCATTGTTTTCCCCATAATATTAGGTGAAATAAAATGTCCTTCTAAAAATTGAACGGCTGCCCATACAATAGCAAGCTTTAACAGCATAAATGGTGAATCAATTGCTGCTAGTACGATTGCAGGCGATATCGCTATAATAGGACCTAAATAAGGTACAACGCTTGTGACTGCAGCAATACTTGCTAATGTTAATCCATATTCTAATCCTATAATGGAATAACCAATGAATAATAATACCCCAATACAGAAAGCAACAATCATTTGACCTTGAATATATGAACCTACTTGAACATTCATTTTATCAATTAAATCATGTGTATCTTTTCTAAATTTTGGTGGCATTAAACTTATAAAATAGTTTCTAAACTTTTCACCGTCTTTAAGCAAGAAGAATAATACAAACGGGAAAGTAATAATGATCACAACTACATGTGTAATTGTAGAAATAAATGTTTGAAACTTATTACTGAAGTCTCCTACTGAATTAGATATCTTTTTAGGTATATCACTAAAGTTTTGTTGTACCCAGTTTTGAGCTTGCGTATAATAATCAGCTACAAAAGAATTTTTAGAAAGCATTTTAATTTTGTCACTAAACTCATTAACGTATGTTGGTAAATTTTTTGAAAGACTGGTTACTTGGTGTTGTACGACAGGTATCAATAAAGTCACAACAAGTGTAAATGCTGCGATAATGGCAAGTAGTAATATGATGATACCCCATAATCTTGAAATATTAAATCTTTCCATAAAATTAATAATTGGATTAAATAGATAAAACGCGACGAATGCAACAATAATTGGGCCAATTAAAGTTGTAATAATCGTTACTACGGGTTGAAAAATGAACGATACATTTTGGAATATAAAGATCATTAAGCCTATCAAGATCAATAATCCTAAAATAAAGTATATATCTCGTCCACCAAAAAAGTTCATAAATCTACTCTTATTATTGATAGATTTATTGGATTTTGGTTCTCTTTCCAAAAAAAGCCCTCCTCTAAAATATTTATAGTCTATTATACCCTAAACATATCAATTTAAAAACAAAAATTTACACCTTTAGTTTACATAATAAAATTATACTAATTAAAAAAATAAAATAGGAGATAAACATCTTATAGATGTATCTCCTATTTTAAAATGACTTTTATATTATTTAACAACTAATATTTTATCGCCTTGTTCAACTTTACCAGTAATTAAAGTTTCTAAAGTTGAATCATTTAAGTTTGTAACAACAATCGGTGTTACAGTATTATCAGCATGTTCTTTAATGAAGTCTAAATCAACTTTCATTAATGGTTGGCCTTTAACGATGTCTGTATCAGCTTCTGCTAAAATTTCAAAGCCTTTTCCTTCAAGTTTAACTGTTTCTAATCCGAAGTGAATTAATAATTCAACACCCTCATTAGACTCTAAGCCAATTGCATGTTTTGTAGGGAATGTCATTTTTAATTTACCATCAAACGGTGCAACGACTTCACCAGTTTCAGGAATAATTGCAATTCCATCACCCATCATTTTCTCAGAGAATACTTTATCAGGTACTTCAGAAATATTAATCACTTCACCTTTAATTGGTGAATAGATTGTAGCGCCACCTTCAGCTAGAATTGCAGCACTTTCCTCATCACCTTCTTCAGTAACAGTTGTTTCATTTGGTTTAGAAATTTCACCAGATATAATGCGTGCCATATCATGTTTGATTTGATCTGACTTAGGACCAAAAATAGCTTGAATATTATTACCGACTTCTAGCACACCTGAAGCACCTAAACTTTTCAGTTCATCTTTATTAACTTCAGATTTGTTTAACACTTCCACACGAAGTCTTGTAATACATGCATCTAAATGTTTAATGTTTTCTTTTCCACCCATAGCATCTAAAACATCAAAAGGTAATTCTGCTACTGAGCTATTGCGCGTTTTTGTTTCTTTATCTTCTCTACCCGGTGTTTTTAAATTGAATTTCTTAATAGCGAATGTAAATAAGAAGTAATAAACTAACGCATATACAATACCTACTGGAATTACTAATAATGCATTCGTACGATCCCAGTTTAATAATCCGTATAATATATAGTCAATAAATCCACCTGAGAACGTCATACCTATTTGAATGTGCAATAAGTGCATCACTAAGAATGATGTACCTGCTAAAACAACATGAATACCATAAAGTACTGGTGCTACGAATAAGAATGAGAATTCTAATGGTTCAGTTATACCAGTTAAGAATGATGTTAAACCTGCAGATAGCATTAAACCACCTACAATTTTTTTACGCTCTGGACGCGCTTGACGGTAAATCGCATATGCTGCTGCTGGTAAACCGAACATCATAAATGGATATTTACCTGTTGTAAATGCACCAGCTGTAAATGGCACGCCATCTTTAACTTGTGCCATAAAGATTCTTTGGTCACCACGAACTAATTCTCCAGCAGAGTTTACATAGTTACCAAACTCGAACCAGAATGGTGAATAGAATATATGATGTAATCCGAATGGGATTAAAGCACGTTCTATAATACCAAATATAAATGTCGTCAATGCTAAGTTTTTATCTAATAAGAATGTAGATAAATTATTTAAACCATCTTGTATTGGTGGCCAAGCAAATGAAAGTGCAATACCTGCCACAATCGCAATAACTGATGTAATAATTGGAACAAATCGTTTACCTGCAAAGAATCCTAAGAATGGTGGTAAACTGATATTATAATATCTGTTGTAGCACCATGCGGCAAGTGCCCCCATTATAATACCACCGAACACCCCTGTTTGAAGTGTTGGTATCCCTAACACTAATGCATTTGCAGGATCTTTAGCTGTTTGGCCTAATGTTTTAGCGCCTTCAGCATAACTATAAATATCATCAATCGAAATACCTTTAACAACACCCATAGTTGTATTCATAATTAAATAACCAACTAATGCTGCTAAAGCTGCAACGCCATCTCCTCCTGCTAAACCTAAAGCGGTACCGAGTGCGAATAGTAATGGTAAATTATCAAAAATAATTTGACCCGATGATTCCATAACTGATGCAACCATAACAATAACATCAGATTTTAACCAAGGTGCAATTTCAACGAACTGAGCATTCTGCATTGCATTCCCGAATGCAAGTAAAATACCGGCTGCTGGTAATATTGCAACTGGTAACATTAAAGCTTTACCAATACGTTGCAATTGACCAAAGAATTTCTTAAACATATTAAAACCCCTCCTATTTGTTTAACTTTATAAATTACGCCATGAAAAAAGGCATGAGCAAAGAAACTTACCTAAGTGGTAAAGTTTATTTGCTCATGCCTGATCGTATCAGTAACACGCAACTTATAAGTTATTATTGAAGTGTTGGATGTGCATTGTTAAATATGCCAATTCTGATTGATAAACTGGTTTCTTCAACTGTGTTTGCATCATCTTCACTATCTTTACGGATATATTATAACACACTGGATATTGCGCTTTCAATAGCATTTCAATATTAGTTGCGTCTGGAATTCGTTCATCAGCTAAAACTCTTTGAATTGCAAAGTGAAGGTGCCTAACAAAACGACTATAATTAATACTATCTTTATTTATATTAACTTCAAGGCCCTCTTCTATTATTATAATTGCTTTTTGTATAATTTCTTTTATGTTGTGAATATCGTGAAGTGAATGTTTTACTTCAGCTGAATGTATATGTAAAGCAATGAAACCAGCTTCCGATTCAATGAATTGTAAGTTTAGCTTTTCGTTTAATGCTTTAACAGCTTTTTCAGAAATTTGATATTCTCTTGGATATAGCAGCTCTGTTTCTTTTAAAAATGGATTATGAACATGAATGCCTTCTTTAACACGTTTGATTGCAAATAAAATATGATCAGTTAATGAAATTAACGTTTTTTCACTTACACTTCCACCTAACTGTTTATCAATACCATTTACAACTTCTAAAACGATCGTGAACACTTGTTCATTTGTACCATCTAATAATTGCTTATATTTGTTTTTATCATTTTCAGATTCAAGCAAATATACTTTTTCTATTAAATCCGTATTAATTTCTTCACCCTGTTTTTTACCAAAACTAATCCCCTTACCAACTAATATAACTTCTTTTTCATAATAGTTAGCAACTAACACATTATTGTTTAATGTTTTTTCTATAATGTATTTTCCCATATATTAAACCTCATTCTGAAGACCTATTACATATTATACAATTGATGATAATATAATGATAGATATATTTATATCAATAAAGTTAAGGACGTGCAAGCATATGAAGAACATAAATCCATATATATTTAGTATATTATCTGTCTTATTACTATCAATCATTTTTTATCCGAAACACCAAGCCCAAGCAGTAACTGAGGAAGCGTGGGATAATGCAGTCACTGTTTATGGTGCAGCTTTAGAAAACAATCCAACTGCTAAAGATACTACAGCAAATTTATTAGGCACTAAGAATAGTGACAAAACAACATACGTTAATGCTGATGACTTAAATAAATATTTAAACATGCAATCGTCAAATGATGTTTTGAAATCGAGTATCCGAATTACTAAAACATCAAAGGGAAGTGGACTCAATTTAAACATCAATCAAGATGCAGGTAAAATAACTAAAGTTACCGAAGATACTTACAAGAATGCGTTAATGACTGCTGGTATTAAAGATGCAGACGTTACAATAGCTTCTAGTGAAGATGTAACTGGAGAAAGTGCTTTAGCTGGGGTTTATAAAGCATTTGAAGCTCAAGGTGAATCCGTCGACTCAAATAGAACACAAGTTGCACAAGAAGAATTATCTACTATTAACCAAATATCAGATGAAAATAGTGGCCAAGAAGGTTTCTCACAATCACAGCTAAATAAAACAATAGCAGAATCTAAACAAGCAGTAGCAGAAAAAACGGGAAATGTTAATGTTAACGAAATCACTAATATTGTAAATCAAAAAATTGAAGACAACGGCTTAACGCAAGTTATTAGTCAAAATCAAATCAACATGATTGTAAATGTCATTGATAAAGCTCAGAAAGATGGCGTTTTTAGTGGTGAAAATGCAAAAGACTTTATTAATAACTCTAAAGATTATGTTAATGATATTGTTAAATCCGATGACTTTAAAGACGCTAAGAAAAAAGCAGAAGAACTAGGTCATAATATTAAAGATAAATTACAAGATGAAGGTTTCTGGGATAAAATTGTAAATGCGATTAAAGAAATATTCAATTCTATAGCAAATCTATTTAAATCATAAATAAAAGATCTCTTCATTAGTTTAGTCTAGTGAAGAGATCTTTTTATATTTTAAAATCTTACGATTTTGAAAGTGCATGCTAAATGTTGCAAGACTATCCAAACAAGTAACATTCAGATTTTGACCCAACTCAAAATAAATAGCAACTCATTTCACTGATTTATTCAGCTAGAAATGAGTTGCTATTTTTTATAATATATACGCTTTATTGATCTTTATGATCGGATTCGTCATTATTATTTTCAAAAGTATCTTTTTCAGGTTCTTCATACTTTGTATCATTTTCTGACGATTGATATTGTTTAGTTTTTTCAACTTCTTTAGTCTCTTTTTTATAAGGATTATCTCCCCATGCTTCTATGTTACTAAAGTTTGCGCTTAAATTCTCAATTTTAAATACAGGATTTAATTTACGTTTTCTTTGTGCTCTATAATCTTTTGTAACTTCAAACACAACAGTTGCTAGACCAAACAATGCAACAATATTAATAATTGCCATTAGCCCCATAAATAAATCTGCTGTATCCCATACTGTTTGAACTTGAACGACAGATCCAACAAATACCATACCTATAACTAAGATTCTAAAAATAAACATCACAATTTTATTCTTAGTTAAATATTCAATATTGGATTGTCCATAGTAATAGTTCCCAATAATTGAAGAAAATGCAAACATAAATACTGCGACTGTAAGGAATATACCGCCAAACTCACCTACATGTGTTGTAAGCGCCTGTTGCGTAACAGCAACACCTTGTTCTGCATCAGCACCAAATTGTAGATCAGTATAAAGTAATAACATGATAGCAGTTGCTGAACAAATAATCATTGTATCGAAAAATACACCTAACGATTGGATTAATCCTTGTTTAACAGGGTGACTGACTGCTGCAGTTGCTGCTGCGTTAGCTGCAGAACCCATACCTGCTTCATTTGAGAATAAACCACGCTTAATACCTTGCATGATCGCAAAGCCCATAGCGCCACCAAATGCTGGATGAAGACCGAAAGCACTTTTTACGATATTTTGTATCATTGGCCAAATTTGGTCTACATTCATTAACAAAATATAACCAACTAATATAATATATCCGATAGCCATAATTGGCACAATAAACGAAGATACTGTTGCAATACTTCTAACGCCACCAAATATAACCAATGCTGTAATAATGGCTAAAATAATACCAGTAATAACGTTTGAAAACTCATATTGTTCATTTAAAGAAGCTGCAATCGTATTAGATTGAACTGTATTAAATACAAAAGCAAATGTGACTGTAATCAGTATTGCGAATACAACCCCTAGCCATTTTTGCCCCAATCCACGTTCTATGTAATAAGCTGGTCCGCCTCTAAAACCGCCTTCTTTATCTTTAACTTTATATACTTGTGCTAAAGTTGCTTCAAAGAATGCACTTGCAGCACCAATAAATGCTATTACCCACATCCAAAATACTGCACCTGGACCACCTAAAACAATTGCTGTAGCTACACCAGCAATATTACCAGTACCTACACGTGAAGCAGCACTAATTGCAAATGCTTGGAATGAAGAAATACCTTTCCTACCATCTTCAAGTGTTTCAGCTTTTTCAAATATCACTCTAAACATCTCTGGCAACCATCTTAACTGTACAACTTTAGAACTAATTGTAAAGAATACACCAGCTAGTAATAGTAAGAAAATTAAGTTTTGAGTCCAAATTAAATCATTACCCCATTGCACAAAGTCATGAAACCAACTTGGGATATAACTATCAAAATTCTTCAAAGAAATCCCTCAATTCTAATTAATATAGTCATAAAAAAACGCTATCATGATTTTACCATGTGCAATTAATTATGACTATATATTTTTATTCTATTGCTTTTTCTTCAAAATAAGCATTTATAATTTGTCCGAAATCATTTTCATCAATAATAAACCTACCGTTAGTATATCGTTCACTATAATTAAAGTCTTTCGTGTTAACTTTTATACGATCTTTTTCTGATAAAATGACACACGTTTCTTGCTCTGAACTTGTTAGTGCTGTAATAATTGTATGTGACTTAGATTTTAATTCTTTTAATATCATTAAACCACGCTGAGCTCTTTTGGCAGGTACAAATTGATTAGCCTTCATTCTTTTCACAGAGCCACGATCTGTAATGATGAATACAAATTTATCATCTGGTAATGTTTCCGTCATAACGACACTGTCATTCTCTTTTAAGTTTATAGATTTAACGCCTGCTGCTTTTAAGCCAATATCAGACAATTCATCAGTATCATAAGTTAAACTCATACCATTTTTTGTAATAACTGTAATAAGTTCGTTTTCTGTAATTTTCAGAACAGATACAACCTCATCGTCGCCCTTAAGTTTAATTGCAACTAAAGGTTTTGTAATTCTAGAAGCTTTAAATTTATCATTTGTAGACTTTTTAATCATGCCATCTTTCGTAGCAATAATATAACTAGATGTTTGCTTGAAATCAGTTTCTTTATATACAGAAACAATTCTCTCATCATCACCTATCGGAATCATTTGAGAAATATGCTTCCCTAAATCTTTCCATTTTAAGTCAACAATCTCATGGACTGGGATAAATAAATAATTACCTTGTGAAGTGAATACGATTAATGTATCTTGTGTATTCATCTTTTCATGCATTAATAAGTAATCGCCATCTTTAAGCCCAACGTCTTCAACACCACTTGCGATATAACTTCTATTAGATGTGCGTTTAATATATCCGTCGTGTGTAACAGAAACAATCGTTTCTTCACTAGGTACAAGTATTTCTTTTTCTATTTTAATTTCAGTTATTTTTTCTTCTATTTCAGTTAATCGATCATCTGCAAATTCTTTACGAATCGCTCTTAATTCACTTTTAATAACTTTTAATAAAGAATTTTCATTTTGTAGAATATCTTTAAGTCTATCTATCGTTTTTTGTAATTCATCAAATTCTTTTTCAAGTGAAACAATATCTGTATTTGTTAATCTATATAATTGTAACATTACAATAGCTTCAGCTTGTTCTTCTGTAAATTCATATTTAGCGATTAAGTTCTCTTTAGCATCTCGTTTATTTTTCGATGCTCTTATCGTTTCTATTACTTTATCAAGAATAGATAAAGCTTTAATTAAACCTTCTACAATATGCATTCTCTTTTCAGCTTGTGACAATTCATATAGAGAACGTTTCGTCACAACTTCTTTTTGATGTGCAATATAACTTTCAAGAATTTGTTTTAACCCAAGTAATTCTGGGCGTCTATTATTTATCGCTACCATATTGAAATGATATAGAACTTGTAAGTCAGTATTTTTATATAAATAATTTAGTACACCTTCACTATTTATATCTTTCTTAAGTTCAATTGCTATTCTTAAACCGTTTCTATCTGTTTCATCTCGAACTTCAACGATACCTTCAATTTTTTTATCCGCTCTCAGTTCATCTATTTTTTTAACGAGCGAACCTTTGTTTACTTCAAAAGGCACTTCAGTGACAATAATCTGTTCGCGGCCACCTCTAATGGTTTCAATTTCAACTTTACTACGAACGACTATTTTACCTTTACCAGTTTGATATGCTTTTTTAATACCGTCTAAGCCTTGTATAATACCACCTGTAGGAAAGTCAGGACCTTTAATATGCCCGATCAATTCATCTATAGAAGTGGTAGGTTTATCGATTAATTTCAGTGTCGCATCAATCACTTCACCTAAATTATGTGGTGGAATATCTGTCGCATAACCTGCCGAAATCCCTGTCGAACCGTTGACTAATAAATTAGGATACCTAGCTGGTAATACCATTGGTTCCATTGCAGTGTCATCAAAGTTTTGTATATGTTCTACTGTCTCTTTATCTATATCTTGCAGAAGAACTTCAGCTAATTTACTTAATTTCGCTTCTGTATAACGCATAGCTGCTGGTGGATCATTATCGATACTCCCATTGTTACCATGCATTTCTATTAGTACATGTCTTAACTTCCAATCTTGACTCATACGAACCATCGCTTCATAAACTGATGAGTCACCGTGAGGATGGTAGTTACCAATTACATTACCGACAGTTTTAGCACTCTTTCTAAAATTTCTTTCAAATGTATTACCATCTTTATACATGGCAAATAAAATTCTACGTTGTACAGGCTTTAAACCGTCACGTACATCAGGAAGTGCGCGGTCTTGAATAATATATTTACTATATCTACCAAATCTATCACCTATAACATCTTCTAAAGGAAGGTTTTGAATTTGTTCAACCATTATTTAACTTCCCCCTCTAACGATTCTATTTCATCATCAAGTACTTGAATGTCTTCACTTTCAAGTATACTTTGATCTTCTTGCATACCGAATTGCACGTGTCTTTCAATCCATTCTCTACGAGGCTCAACTTTATCGCCCATTAACGTCGTGACTCTACGTTGTGAACGCACTTCATCATCAATACTCACTCTAATTAATGTTCTCGTTTCTGGATCCATCGTTGTTTCCCATAATTGGTCAGCATTCATTTCACCTAAACCTTTATAACGTTGTAGGGAGAATCCTTTTCCAATTTTTTTCATCAATTCATCTAAATCTTCATCCGTCCAAGCATACTCAACTTGTTTGCTTTTACCTTTACCTTTTTCTAATTTATATAAAGGTGGTAATGCAATATATACTTTTCCAGCTGCTAATAGCGGCCTCATATATTTAAAGAAGAAAGTTAGCAATAAGACTTGAATATGAGCACCATCTGTATCAGCATCAGTCATAATAATGACTTTATTGTAATTACTATCTTCAACATTAAAGTCAGCTCCAACGCCTGCTCCAATCGTATGAATGATCGTGTTAATCTCTTCATTTTTAAAGATATCATCTAGTTTAGCTTTTTCAGTGTTGATGACTTTACCTCTTAACGGTAAAATCGCTTGAAATTTACGGTCTCTACCTAATTTAGCTGAACCCCCTGCGGAATCACCCTCAACTAAATAAAGTTCGTTTTTTTCAGTGTTTTTACTTTGTGCTGGCGTTAATTTACCAGACAATAACGTTTCTTTACGTTTGTTTTTCTTACCATTTCTCGCCTCTTCACGCGCTTTTCTTGCAGCTTCACGAGCTTGAGAAGCTTTAACAGCTTTTTTAAGTAAAGATTTAGATAGCTGTCCCTTCTCTTCTAAATAGAAAGGTAGCTGGTCAGACATAACAGAATCTACTGCTGCACGAGCCTCATTTGTCCCGAGTTTAGATTTAGTTTGCCCTTCAAATTGTAATAAATCTTCAGGTATTCTCACAGAAATAATAGCTGTTAACCCTTCACGAATATCACTACCGTCTAAGTTTTTATCCTTTTGTTTAATCTCACCGATTTTACGAGCATACTCATTAAACACTCTTGTAAAGGCAGCTTTTAATGCTGTTTCATGTGTACCACCATCTTTAGTACGAACATTGTTAACAAAGCTTAAGATTGTTTCAGAATATTGATCATTAAATTGAAAACTGATATCAACTTCTATTTGATTTGACTCGCCAGTGAATAGCGCGACATCATGAAGTACATCTTTACCTTCATTTAAATATTTAACGAATTCTTTAATACCATCTTCATAATGATAAAAGACTTCTCTAGGCTCATCACTTCTTAAATCAGTTATTTTAATTTTCAAAGCTTTTAATAAGAAAGCAGATTCTTGTAATCTCTCACATAACGTCTCAAAATTATAATGAGTAGAAGTTTTAAAGATTTTAGAATCCGGTTTAAAATGAACAGTTGTACCCGTTTTACGTGTTTTCCCCTTTTTTTCTAATGTTGTAACTGGTGTACCGCCGTCTTTAAATTTTTGTTTGTAAATATAACCATCTCTATATATTGTTACTTCCAACCATTCACTTAAGGCGTTGACAACTGATGCACCTACACCATGCAATCCTCCAGCTGTTTTATAGCCACCTTGGCCAAATTTCCCGCCTGCATGAAGTACTGTGAAAATAACTTCAGGTGTTGGTTTTCCAGTTTTATGTAATCCTGTTGGCATCCCTCTCCCATTATCAGAAACAGAAATACTATCATCTTTATGAATTGTCACTTCGATTTCAGTTCCAAATCCATTTAAAATTTCATCAACAGAATTATCTACTATTTCATATACTAAATGGTGAAGTCCGCGAACATCTGTTGAACCAATATACATTCCGGGTCTTTTTCTTACTGCTTCTAACCCTTCCAGTACTTGTATTGAATCTTCACCATATTGAACTTTTGCTTCTTTATTCAATATTTCTCCTCCTACAAACGTACGTTCGTTTTTTTAACTATACATTAGTTATTTTGTTATAAATCCCTAGAAAATGCAAGCCCTATCCATAATAGTAGTACAATTTCACTTTACATTGTGACCACTTTAGCATATTTTTAAATAGTAACCGATATTGAGTTATGGTAAACTATTAGTACCTGCTATCAAAGGAGTGTTTCAATAATGACATTTGTTGTTATTATACTTAGCTACTTATTTGGATGTTTCCCAAGTGGCCTTGTGTTAGGTAAATTATTTTATAAAAAAGATATTCGACAATTTGGAAGTGGCAATTTAGGTGCCACAAATACATTTAGAGTACTAGGTAAAAAAGCTGGGTTTATTGTGATGTTCCTAGATATATTCAAGGGTTTCATTGTAGTTTTCTTCCCATTATGGTTTAATGTAGATATTCCTAGTATATTCGTAGGTATTTGTGCAGTTATCGGACATGTATTTCCAATCTTCTTGAAATTTAAAGGCGGCAAAGCAGTTGCTACTAGCGCTGGCGCCGTTCTCGGTGTACATCCGGTATTGCTTATCGTACTAGCTATTGTATTCATTATTATTTTGTATTCAACAAAATATGTATCATTATCTAGTATGATTGCGGGTATAGGTTGTGTAATCGGTGCTATTATCATTGGCGATTTACCATTTTTAATCGTATCCATCGCCATAATGTTAATTCTACTCGTTAGACATCAATCAAATATCGTAAGGATATTTAAAGGAAATGAACCCAAAATTAAATGGATGTAAAGGAGAATGCACTATGAATTTAGAAATTACTGAAAAAGCTATTGAATGGTTTAAAAATGAATTAGAATTCCATGACGATCAAGCATTACGAATTTTCGTTCGCTATGGTGGTGAATTTCAATTAAAACAAGGCTTTTCGCCAGCTTTCACTGTGGATCCTTTAAGTGCTTCCGAAATAGGTTTTAAAGATGTTAAAAATGACATTCCGTTCTTTATTGATGAAAAAGATTTATGGTATTTTGAAGGTAATGATTTAGTAATTGATTTAAACGATAATGGAGAAATTAAATATGAAGTTAAAACTTCAAAATAAACTATAAAAAGCAGATGTATTTCGTTTATCAAGCGAAATACATCTGCTTATTTTTATAGTTTACGATCAATACCTTGTTCAGTTTCTTCATGAATTTTTAAATATGCTTCATGCCATTCAGGAAAACTTTTATCTAATCTAATTGGTCTGTTTGATCCTTTTTTCAAGCAAACATGTGTCGTAGTGCCTGTAGAAACTATTTCTCTATTTTCATTCAATATTTCATATGAATATATCGACCTAATTGGTGAGTAATGAGAAATCCACGTTTTGATGATCACTTTTTCAGGATACGTAATAGATTGTTTATATTTAATATTCAAATCCACTACAGGAGAAATAATGCCTGCCTTCTCCATATCTGCATAACTAAATCCAGCTTTATAAATGTAGTCTGTTCGTGCAACTTCTAGCCAAATTGCATAATTGGCATGATAAACAACACCCATTTTATCTGTTTCTGCGTACCTTACATCTATTGGTGTTTCACTATATATCATTCTTCAATCCCTCTTTCTAAATTCCTTATCTTAATCATACCACAAATAGAAAAGAGTCTGGAACATTAATGTCCCAGACTCTTAATATATTAAGCTAATTTATTTCTTAAAACCATTTGTAGAATACCACCGTGTCTGTAGTAATCAATTTCAACTTCAGAATCGAATCGAGCTAATGCTTCGAATTCAGTTACTTTACCATCTTCACTAGTTGCAGTAACTTTTAGAATGTCACGAGGTTTAACACCTTCATGAATGTCTACTGAAATTGCTTCTCTACCAGTCAATCCTAAGCTATCAGCTGAATCACCTTTTTTAAATTGTAAAGGTAATACACCCATCATAACAAGGTTTGAACGGTGAATACGTTCATAACTTTGAGCTATAACTGTTTTAACACCTAAAAGGTTAGTACCTTTAGCAGCCCAGTCACGAGATGATCCCATACCATAGTCATTACCAGCTAATACACATAAGCCGATGCCATTTTCTTGATATTTCATTGAAGCATCAAATATAGGCATTACTTCTTCAGTTGGCCAATATGTTGTATATCCACCTTCAGTACCTGGCGCTAATTGGTTCTTAATACGAATGTTAGCAAATGTACCTCTCATCATTACTTCGTGGTTACCACGACGAGAACCGTATGAGTTAAAGTCTCTAATCGCAACACCATTTTCTTGTAAGTACTTACCAGCTGGTGTATCTTTACCAATTGCACCGGCAGGAGAAATATGGTCAGTTGTAACTGAGTCTCCAAATTTACCCATTACACGTAAGTTATTTAAAGGTTGGATATCTGCTGGTACTGTAGATAAGCCTTCAAAGAAAGTAGGATTTTGGATATAAGTTGAAGTTGGATCAAAGTCATATAACGGTTGATCTGTTGTTTCAATTGAGTTCCAAACTTCGTTAGATTCAAATACTGAATCGTATTCTGTTTTAAATAATTCAGGTGTTACGACAGAAAGAACTGTATCTTTAACTTCTTGAATTGATGGCCAGATGTCTTTTAAGTACACATCTTCACCATTTGCATCTTTACCTAACGGATCCTTTTGTAAATCAACATTCATTGTTCCAGCTAACGCGTATGCTACTACTAATTGTGGTGAAGCTAAGTAGTTTGCTTTAACTAGTGGGTGAATACGACCTTCAAAGTTACGGTTACCTGATAATACAGAAGTAACAAGTAAATCTTCGTCTGCTATAGCTTTTTCAATTTCTGGTAATAAAGGACCAGAGTTACCGATACAAGTTGTACAACCATAACCAACTAAGTTAAATCCAAGTTCGTCTAGATATTCTTGTAATCCAGCATCTCTTAAATAACCTGTAACAACTTTAGAACCAGGCGCTAATGATGTTTTAACGTAATCAGGTACTTTTAATCCTTTTTCAATAGCTTTTTTCGCTACTAATCCAGCACCTAACATAACATATGGATTTGAAGTATTCGTACAAGACGTGATAGCTGCAATTGCAATATCACCTGTAGTCATTGATGTCTTCCTACCATCTGCTAATTCAATATCAACTGTTTTGTCAAATTCTGATTTATCAAATCCATGACCTTGGTTACCAGCAGGAGCCGTAACTGAGTCAACAAATGATTCTTTCATATTGCTTAATTTAATTAAGTCTTGTGGACGTTTAGGTCCTGATAATGAAGCTTCTACAGTAGATAAATCTAAATCTACAACATCAGTATATGTTGGTTCTACTTTTTCAGCTTTGAAGAACATGTTGTTTTCTTTTAAATATTTTTCTACAACTTGTACTTGTTCTTCACTACGACCTGTTAAGCGTAAATAACTTAATGATTCTTCGTCTACTGGGAAGAATCCACAAGTTGCACCATATTCAGGTGCCATGTTAGCAATTGTAGCTCTATCAGCTAATGGTAACTTTTCAACGCCAGGGCCAAAGAATTCTACAAATTTACCAACAACGCCTTTTTTACGTAACTCTTCAGTCACACGTAAAGCTAAGTCAGTAGCTGTTGTACCTTGAGGTAATTCGTTCGTTAATTTAACACCGATTACTTCAGGAACTGGGAAGTATGAAGGTTGACCTAACATACCAGCTTCGGCTTCAATACCACCGACACCCCAACCAAGTACGCCAATACCATTAATCATAGTAGTATGAGAGTCAGTACCTACTAGCGTATCTGGGTATGTTACAAGTTCGTTTTCTTCTTCTCTAATGTGAACAACGCTTGCTAAGTATTCCAAGTTAACTTGGTGAACAATACCAGTAGCTGGTGGTACAGCACGGTAGTTGTCGAACGATTTAGTTGCCCAGTTTAAAAACTGATAACGTTCAATATTACGTTCAAATTCTAGCTTCATGTTCATTTCTAATGAATTCGGTAATGCATAGCTATCTACTTGTACAGAGTGGTCAATAACTAAATCAACAGGCACTTCTGGGTTGATTTTAGAAACATCTCCGCCTACATCATCCATTGCTTTACGTAATGAAGCTAAGTCAACTACTGCAGGTACACCCGTGAAATCTTGTAGGATAACACGTGATGGTTTAAATGGTACTTCTGCATTTTCACCGTTAGATTTACCCCATTTTGCTAAATTCATGATGTGTTCTTCTTTAATCACACGACCGTCAAATTGTCTTAATACCGATTCTAATAATACACGTATAGAATATGGTAGTTTGTCCACATTAGATAAACCTAATTCATCTAACGTATTCAAGCTATAAAACGTGTAAGTTTTGCCATTCAATTCAAAAGACTTTTTAGATTGTTCTTTTAAACTTGAGCTCATTTTTGTTCCCCCTTTAAAATTGTGCAAGTTAATGCTTCATATATAATTGTATAATCAATACTTTAGTAAAACAATACATTACTCTTAAAAATAAGTATATTTATCATTCAAGTTTATGATACGGAACCATAAGTTTTACTTATGTATATTCAGTTATTCATAATAATTAGTTATTAATTGATAACTATTATCAACTAAAGGACTAAAATCTTTCGGGAAAAGTGAAACCATATACAAAAAAATTGAGGTTGAGACAATTATTTTGTCTCAACCTCAATATATCATGCTTTAATTTAAAAGATGCTTATTAATTTAATCTTCCATTTCTCTCTCTAAACGTCTTTGTTCTTTGAGTTCTTGTTCATAATCACGTTTAGATTTTTCTACGTATTCTTTCATACGATGTTTATTTGGTGTAATGGATAAACCAAGATATTTTCTTTCTTGGTTAGCATCTTTATAAAACGCAATTATCATTAATATGATAATAAAACTAAATGGGAATGCCGATATGATCGCTGCAGATTGTAAAGCACCTAGTCCGGCATTACCGCCTGATAGTAACAATACAAATGCAATCAATGACTGAGCTATACCCCATATGACTTTTACCATAACTGATGGATTTAATGAACCGTGAGTCGTTTGCATTCCAAGTACAAATGTAGCTGAATCAGCAGATGTAACAAAGAATATACAAACTAACGCTAATGCTAATATAGATAAAGCTGTACCCATTGGCATTTCATTAAATACACCAAACAACTGAGTTTCTGTTGACATTTTAAATACTTCTGGTACTTTTTTACCGACTTCGATACCTGTAACGCCAAATACACTAAACCAAATAAAACTAATGATTGTAGGTACAAGCATAACGCCTAAAATAAATTCACGAATAGAACGTCCTCTAGATACTCGTGCGATAAATATACCTACGAATGGACTCCAACTCATCCACCAACCCCAATAGTAAAGGGTCCAAGTATTTAGCCATTTATTTTTTTGCTCATTTAATGGTGCAACATCAAAACTATTAAATAAGAAACCGTCAAACAGTGCACCTGTTGATGATGTAAACATATTTAAGATTAAAATTGTTGGACCTAAAATTAAAGTAACAACTAATAATATTGAAGCTAAAACTAGATTTGTATTACTTAAATATTGAATACCTTTACTCAAACCACTCCAAGCACTAGCTAGGAATAGTATAGTAACAATAATAATAATAATCCCTTGTACAACAATGTTATTTGGAACACCAAATAAGTATTCTAAACCACCATTGATTTGTAAAGCACCCATACCTAATGAAACTGCAACCCCTACTACTGTTGCAAATACAGATAATACATCAATGATCGTACCTATCGGGCCATCAACTTTATTTCCTAATAATGGTCTTAAAGTTTTAGATAATAAGCCTGGTTCACCTTTTCTAAATTGTGCATAAGCAAGTGCTAATGCTACAACTCCATAAATGCCCCAAGCATGGAAGCCCCAATGTAAGAAAGTAGAACGCATTGATTCAGTCATTGCTTCTCTTGTTTCTGGATCAGCAGTTGGAGGTGATAGATAATGAGACATCGGTTCAGCTGCTCCATAAAAGACCAAACCTATACCCATTCCAGCACTAAATAACATCGCAAACCATGAAACTGTATTGAATTCTGGTTTATCCTGTGGTCTACCAAGTTTCAACTTACCAATTGGGCTGAATATGATAAATATACAGAAAAATACCATACCAATAGTAATAATCATGTAGTACCAACCAAAATATGTAGAAATCCAACTACTAATGTCGCTTGTTACATCGCCAAACTGTGTTGGAAAAATAGCTCCAATTGCCACAATAATACCTATAACAATTGCAGATGCCGTAAAAACATTCGATAGTTTCCTACCATTTGGTTGCATTGGCATATTAGACATTTTCATTCTCCTCTCAAATTTATAAACTTGTATTTATGTATTCCCGTTTTGACTGTTCATAATCCTATTAATTTTAAAAGTCAATATAAAACAGCAACATGCAATACTTTAACAAATAATAGGAATAAAATCAAATTGACTATTTCAATTTTTAGTAGTTTAATGTATGATAATGTCGACAAGGAGGTGTTTAATATGTCATTATTAAAAGAATTTAAAGACTTTGCGTTGCAAGGTAACGTTTTAGATTTAGCAATCGCCGTTGTTATTGGTGCTGCCTTTAACAAAATTGTTACATCATTAGTTGAAAACGTCATTATGCCACTTATTGGTTTAATATTCGGAGAAGTTGACTTTGCTGAAAAATGGTCACTTATGGGTATTAAGTATGGTTTATTCATACAATCTATTATCGACTTCATAATAGTTGCCTTCGCTTTATTCATCTTTATCAAAATTGCAAATACTGTAATGAAAAAAGGTGAAGTTGAAGAAGAAGTTGACGAGCAAACTGTATTACTTACAGAAATCCGCGATACTTTACGTGAAAAGTAAGTTTTACATATTAGTAAATAAAAAGCACCCATTAATCGCCTTAAGACGGTTAATGGGTGCTTTTTATTGTGGATGTTTATACTAATCTTCAATTGGTCCTTCTTCTACTAACGTTTTCACATCTGCCACAATTTCTGATTTTGGAAACTTTTTATCTCCCGCGTCTTGACCGCTATACGACTTAACAATCTTACCGTTTTGATCAATTAAATAGAAGCTTGTACCATGCGTAACTTGTGTGCTACCTTTTGGCGGCGGTGCTACTATTGACTTAAAGTTATCTTCTGCATATTGCTTAATAAACTTGAAATCGTAATTTGTAAGCAATGTCCATTTATTTGGAGGCACATTGTATTGCTTAACATAGTCTTTCAATTTCTTAGGTGTATCATTTTTAGGATCAACGCTAAAACTTATAACGCTATAATCCTTCACACCATCTTTTTCTAACTCGTCTATTACCGTGCTCATGTTATAAGTCATGGGTGGACAAACTGTCTCACAGTTTGTAAAGATAAAATCAGCTATATAAACTTTACCTTTCATGTCTTTCTGTGAAAACTTATCCCCATTTTGATCAGTAACATTAAAAGACTGCATTTTATTACCGAATTGACTATCTGGTTCAATCGCGTTATTGCTACACGCGCTTACGATTAACATAATGCCCGCAATTAAACTCAATAATATTCCCTTTTTCATCTCAACACTCCCATAACTCTGTTACTTAAAATATATCAAATAAAATTCTCTACTTAAATACGTATTTTAAGCTATTTATGTCTTTGATGTGTCAATCAGTTATAACTAAAAGATGTTGTGCTTAAAAATCCATTTTTATTAACATTTAAAATAGTCGGTATTCTCGTCTTCAATTCCGATACGTGTGAAATAATGCCAACTAAACGACCTGATATTTGTATGTTAACTAAAGTATCTAATGCTGTTTCTAAAGTTTCAGAGTCTAATGTACCAAATCCTTCATCAATAAACATCGATTCTAAATGTATCGCACCCGCTTCTTGCTGCACAACATCCGATAAGCCTATCGCTAAAGATAAAGAAGCTTGGAACGTTTCTCCACCTGACAACGAAGTAATATGCCTTGTTCTATTAGAAAAACGATCAAATACTTCTATCTCTAACCCACTCAGTCCTTGAGACTTTTCTTTTTTGCGCACAAGCTGATATCTATTATTCGTCATTCTAAGGAAATGTCTATTAGCATTATCTAAAATATGATTTAAATAATAAATAAGCACATAATTCTCTAAAGATAATTTCTGACTGTTTTTACCATTCATAATTCTTGATAGCTCAATCATTTCTGCTTGCTCTTGTAAATCATGCTCAATCTTATCTACTACACCTTTTATAGCAGTTGATTTTTGCTTGTTTTGATCTATTTTCAATTGAAGCTGATTCAACTGCTTAACAATGACCGATAACGTTTCTTTTGCATCATTCAATAAATGCTCAGTTTTCAAAGTATCTGGTCTTTCTTTATCCTTCACTTTTTTACCTAATTCTTTAACAACCGCTTCTACTTCTATATATTTTTTATCAAATTGGTTAATTTTTTCTTCATGTTCATCAATGTCATTAATTTGTTGTAACAACTCATCTAATTGTTCATAAGATGTAATTTGATGTTGTTCCATCTCTCTGCTTAAATAATCACGTGTTAATTTGATTTGTTCCTCTATCATCGATTTACGCTCTTTAACAGCAGCTGCTTTCATTTGAAGGCCTTGCTTATCTTCTTTGCACTTGTCCACTTGAACATTTAATTGATTTAACTCGTCATCATATACTGTTAATGCTTTTTCATATTGCTGTACTTGCTTCTCAAATTGTACGACCTCATCAAATTTTGTTTCTTGCTTAAAATAGATGACATCATTCTCATATATCGTTATTTGGTTTTTCAAATCATTCAGTTGCAATTCATTTTGCGTTAAACCTTTTTCAATGTCGTGAATTTGGTTTTGCAAAATTTGCTTATATTGTCTACGCTCTCTATATAGCTGAATCTCATTTACGAGTTGATTAATTTGTTCCGTCGTATTGTCTATTTCTGTTTGTACGTCTGAAATATCCATTAATTTGTCTAACTGTTCTTTCGTTAATTTCAATCTTTCGTTATAAGTTGTCATCTTATAAATAACACCTTGTAGGCTTTGCTCCACTTCTAATTGTTGAGCTTTCTCTTTTCTTAAACTTTCAAAATCATAATCTCCATTAATCGTTTCAATCATTGATCCACATATAGGACAATCATCACCTTGATGTACATGCTGTTGAATTTTTAAAATTTCATCTTCTACACTTAATATGTCAAACTGTCGCTTAACTTTTAGCTTTTCTTCAAAATGAGCTTTCTCTTTTTCCAGTTTAACGAGTTCACTTGTATATGCTTGCTGTTTTTCTAATAATTCAAGCTTTTCATGATACTGCTTTTGTTTAGTTTGAAGATCTTGCAAGTTGAGCTTTAACGTTTCTTGGTGTTTTGTCTTATTTTGTTCTTCAGACTCATCGTAACTGATAGCATTAAGTTTGTTTTTAAAAGTTTGTAATTCTTGTTTATCTTTATCTGTCTCTTTATTCAATGCTTGTTGTTCTTCTATAACTTTTGGAAGTTTAGTTTCCGCTTCTAGATACTTATTTAAAATCATTTTGATATGTTTAGTATTTTGCACAAATTGTCTATACTGTTCTATCTTCACACTATCCTCATTTAATTTTGAAAGACGCTCTGTTAATTCATTTAATTTCAACTTATTACGTTCTATACTTTGTTGTAGTTCCTCTTCATTCTTTATTTCGAGATTTAACGCCTGTTCTTTATCTGTTAATTGATTATATTGATATGTCATGCTTTGAACTGTTTTTAAATACTTTAAATGTTTTCTTAAATCATTGATTTCTGCTTCATCTTTTCTTAATGCTTTTAGTAACGCTTCTTTTTCATATAAAGTGTTAAAGTTTTCGTTTAATGTTTTTTCGTTTTCAAAAGCTTTCTCTATTTCACTAACTTGTTTTTCTTGTTTCTCTTTCTCTGCTAACGACACTTTTAACTTTTCATTACCCACTTTATCGTATAAATCTATTGAAAGCATGATTGTTTGATATCGATATCCTTCAATAGCCTTTATATCTTTGAGCTGTTCATCTTCAAAGTCGTGCATATCACTCATATATTGAGATATTTTTTGATAATGACTTTCTATTAGCGCTAATTCCTTCTTCATCTCTGATTCTAACTGCTCTTGTAATTCTTCAAACCTATCACTATCAAATAGCGTTCTAAGTATACTGCGCTTATCCGTGCTATTTGATACTAAAAATTGTTTGAACTCACCTTGTGGAAGAATAAGTATTTGTCTAAACTGCTTCACATTCATATGTAATAACTGCTTTAAGTAATCATTACTAGTATTAATAGACTTTGTCTCGAGTTCCCATTTGTCATTTACTTTCTTATATACTTCAACAGTAGCATTCGTAGGATTCTTATTGCCTTCTTTTATGTATTTTACCGTTCTCGTAACTAGATACGATTCGCCTTTAATCTCAAATTCAAACTGAACTTCTGTAGGTAACTTTGGATCTGCAAAGTGACTTCTCAAATCTACTTCTTCTCTGGACTCTGTAGATGTCTTACCGAACAATGCATATACCATCGCATCAAAAATCATCGTTTTACCTGATCCTGTCTTACCACATATTAAGAAAAGCTGGGATTTAGATAAATGTCTAAAATCAACTTTCTCATCAATAAACGGGCCAAAGTATTGCATATTTAATGATAAAGGTCTCATATTATTCAGTCGCTCCTTTATTCAGATGTTTTTCTAGCAGTTGAATGACTTTATCTTTCTTAATACCTTCTAATGTTTCTTCAGTCACATGATTATAGAAAGATTCAATAATTTCAAGATCACTTAATGTATGCACATCTACATCTATCTCATCATATGCTACTTCATAATCTTGTCTTGATATTTGTAGCGTATTAGGATAAATGTTTCTAATCTTCATTAGTGGATCCGTCACATGATCCATATCTGTTAACTTAAAATGAAAGTAGTCATCTTTATTTTTAATTTTAACTTCCTCATGTATAACATCCTCATAGCGCGCATTCACAACATTAAATGAACGTCTTGGTTCAAGAGGGATAAATGTTTGCTTAAATCCTTTTTTCTCGATATCAAATAATCGATAACCTTTTGCCTGATTTGCCTCAGAGAACGAATATTGCATTGGCGTTCCCGCGTAAAATATATAATCTGATTGAATTGCAAACGGGTGATGTAAATGCCCTAATAAGACCGCATCAAAAGCATTAAATGTATTTGCAGTAACTGTTTCAATTGTACCGATTGAAAGTGGTCTTTCAGAGTCTGATGATGCTCCACCTGCTACAAACAAATGTCCAATTAATATATTTGTTTCGTCTTTACTCATAACCTTCTCTATTTCACCAA
The DNA here is from genome assembly GCF_022387115.1 of Mammaliicoccus sp. F-M27. Lineage (NCBI taxonomy): Bacteria > Bacillati > Bacillota > Bacilli > Caryophanales > Staphylococcaceae > Mammaliicoccus > Mammaliicoccus sp. F-M27. The sequence goes on from NZ_JAJNIE010000002.1 coordinate 41,232, forward strand.
CAATATGTTCTGTCGCTTCTTGATGTGTATGGATGTCCTTAACCTCGAACACTTGTCTTACGTCAGCTGGTGTAAAATAAGGCATAACATATATATTGACGTCATTCATTTTAATAGGTTCCAATAATTGATCATAACTCGTCATGATTTTTAAACCTGTTTTTTCAAACCATTTTTCACCGTAATTAAGACGCTCTTTTCCGTCATGATTACCACTTATTGCGATGATTGGTGTATCAAGTTCTAAATTAATCATTGATAATGCATCTTCCAAAACAACCATCGCTTCTTTATTAGGATAGTGTAAGTCATATAAATCACCGCTAATTACAACAACATCTGGATTATGTTCTTTAATTGCATCAAATAATTGATTGAGTATAAATTTTTGGTCTTCTATTAATGATTGGCCATTAATCGTCTTACCGATGTGCCAATCAGCAGTATGTAATATTTTCATTATAATGCTCCTTTACAAATATTTGTTAGACAGGTTGAAATGCTTCATTTATACTTAATTTAAGGAGTGATTTCATTGAGTAACGCATTTATATTTTTTATAGTTTTATGGTGCATAGTATTTATTTCGTTACTTGCAATTGGTGGATTCTTTATGTTTCGTAAATTTTTAAAGCGCATGCCTAAAGATAACGGTATGAGTGAACTAGATTGGCAAGAATATTACATTCATAAGGCATTACCTTTATGGAATGACGAGGCGCGTAGTTTATTAAACGAATTAGTTTCACCGGTTCCTGATTTATTTAGAGATGTCGCTAAAGAAAAAATAGGTGGTCGAATATCTAAAATAGCTTTAGAAGAACATGCCACAACAATTGAACTCGATCATATTATGCGAGGTTATATAATAGCGACACCAAAAAGGGATCACAAATTTATGAAGAAAAAGCTAACAGAACTTAATATTGATTATACACCATATTTAAATTTGTTCGAATTAGCAGACGACGAAAAAAATAAATTTTCTATCTTTGATCATAGAGAAGAAATTTCCGAAGCAAAAACAACGCACACTCAATAGATGAGTTGTGCGTTGTTTTTAATTTACGATAGACATTTGGTCTTTTAACTTTTTATATTTTAAATACATAGCAATTCTCCACGGTACAATCATGCTAAATGCTAGCAAGAAAAACATACCTGCTAATTGACCTGGATCAATTGAATCACTTAAGAAGAATTTACCTACACTTCTGATGATTAATAAAGTAATCAAAATGACTGGAAACAGTTTAGATCGTTTCATGTATATTTTTGAATCTTTAATTTCAAAGTTCGAAGTAAAAATCAGAAACAATGAAAAGAATAACCCAACTAAAACGGCTTCTATAATTTCTCCACCATTTAATCTGAAATATGGCACCACATACATTAATGCACCTGTTGCCATAAAAAACGGCGGCAATACAATTTTTTTAGTATTAGTTGGATAATTTTGAGCTTTCATTCTAACAACAATAACTGCTAAACCCATTAAAGCAGCTATTACAAATGAAAAAAGCAAATACATATCTAAAACCCCTTATAAGTACGAAATTTCATTTATGGTTATTCCAAACCTATAGATTGGAAAAATATCGTTATCTCTGTTAACAAATCAAAGAACAATAATATCCCCATAATTATCATAATTATACCACCAAACTTCATGATAGCAACATTGTACTTTTTAATAATTTGTAATTTTGTTATAAAGAACGTCAATACAAAGAATGGAATACTAAATCCTAGCACATATAACAACATATACAATAATGCTTGTGAAGAGTTAGTAGCTGCTAATGTGCCAATTGCTGCGATAATTGGTCCGTTACAAGGTGTCCAACCTGCTGCAAATGCCATACCAATTAAAAATGTACCGACATAACCTGATGGCTTAGTTTTAAAATTAATTTTACGGTCTTTCATTAAAAATTGAGGTTGAAATACACCTAATATAATGAGACCAAATACGATGATAATAATTGCACCTATTTGTCTTATTAAAGTTTGGTAGTTAATGAGCATACCCGAAATATATCCTATACCCATACCTAATATCATATAAATGAAACTAAATCCTATTAAAAAGGTAATTGTATGTAATATCGCATTACGACTAAGTCCTTTACTTTTCAAATCATCATAACTCATTCCAGTTATATATGAAACAAATGCAGGATAAATTGGTAATACGCAAGGAGATACAAAACTTAATATGCCTGCACCAAACGCTACAAAAACTGTTAATTCCACAATCGTCCCCCCTCACTCTTAATTCTATTCTATCAAATTACAAATAAGTTAAAACACTTTTATTTGAACAATAAGTGAAACCTCAAGATAAAAAGCCAATTACACGATAATAGTGTAACTGGCTTTTAAAAATATCACGATTATACGTTTTATTTTTACTTATGATTAATATAAGACTATTTAGTTTTTTGATCCATATTCTTATTCATCATTGTCATCATTTGGTTAATTTTCTTTTGAGATGGTTTTTGACCCATTTGCATCATCATCATACGTAACATTTCTTCATTAATTGGTGGATTCTTTTTCAAGTAATCCATCATATATTTACGTGCAAGGAAAAATCCAATTGCAAGCCCACCGATTAATGCCACGATGATTAATAATATAGCTAACCATGTTGCCATTATTTCACCCACTTTCTGTATCCTTTAAAAGTTTACTAAATTCATTACATTTTATCAAGACGAAACTTGATGTTTAAAATAAAAAAGCCTCAGCCAAATTTCTTGGATGAGGCTTTTGTTAAATAATTAGAAGCTTAATACTTGATTTAATACGTTTTCTTTAGTGAATCCGTATTTTTCTACGACTAGGTCACCAGGAGCACTTGCACCGAATGTATCAATGCCAATAACTTTACCTTCAAGACCTACATATTTATGCCAACCTAGAGATGAAGCCATTTCTATAGCGACACGTTTCGTAATTGAAGATGGTAGTACTGATTCTTTATACGCTGAATCTTGTTGATCGAAAGCATTCCAGTTAGGTAATGATACAACTTGTACACCTTTACCTTGTGCTTCGATATCTCTTGCTGCATCTACAGCTAAAGATACTTCTGAACCAGAAGCTAGCAATAAGTATTCAGGTTCGATTTCTGAACGATATACAACATATCCGCCTTTACGAACGCCTTCTTCTAATACTGATTCTTCAACATCTAAAGCAGTTAAGTTTTGTCTTGTTAAAACTAATGCTGTTGGTGTTGATTTAGATTCTAACGCAACTTTCCATGCAACTCTTGTTTCGTTACCATCAGCTGGACGAATAACATTTAAGTTTGGAATTGCTCTTAAACCAGCTAATTGTTCTACTGGTTCATGAGTTGGACCATCTTCACCTACAGCGATTGAATCATGAGTAAATACGAATGTTGATGGTACGCCCATGATTGCTGAAAGACGAACTGCTGGTTTCAAGTAGTCACTGAATACGAAGAATGTTGCACCATAAGGTTTAACACCACCATGTACAGTCATACCATTAACTGCTGCTGCCATTCCAAATTCACGAACACCGAACCAAATGTTGCGTCCTTCTGGTGTTTCGCTGTCAAAGTCTGCTTCGTCTTTAACATTTGATTTGTTTGATGAAGCTAAGTCTGCTGAACCACCAAAGAATGCAGGAACTGATTTACTTAATGCTTGAATCACTTCTCCTGAGTCTGCACGTGTAGCACTACTATTGCCAGCTTCATAAACTGGTAATTCTTTAGCATAATCAGCTGGTAATTCATTAGAGATAGCTTGTTTAAATGCTTCACCTAATTCAGGATATGCTTTTGTATATTCTTCAACTAATTTATCCCAAGCTGATTCATCTTCGTTAGCACGTGTTAACATTGTTTCGCTAAATACATCATAGACTTCTTGTGGTACATTAAAGCGTTTAGAAGGATCTAAGCCGTATGCTTTCAATGCTAATTCACGTTCTTCTTCTCCAAGTGGATTACCGTGAACACCATTTGTACCAGCTTTATTAGGAGAACCGTAACCTATAACTGTTTTGATTTCGATCATCGTTGGACCTTCTAAAGTTTTTGCTTCAGTAATGGCTTTATCAATAGCTTCAAGGTCATTGCCATCTTCTACTAAGATATAACTCCAACCATATGAAGTGAATCTTTCTTTAACATTTTCAGAGAATGCTTTATTTAAATCACCATCTAATGAAATATCATTAGAATCATATAGCGTGATTAATTTATCAAGTTTCAAATGACCAGCTAATGAAGCGGCTTCGTGAGAAACACCTTCCATTAAATCGCCATCACTTGCTAATACATAAGTGTAATGGTCTACTACATCATAATTTTCTTTATTAAATTTACCTGCTAAATGTTTTTCAGCCATTGCCATACCAACACTCATAGCAAAACCTTGTCCTAATGGTCCAGTTGTAACTTCAACGCCATCAGTATGATTAAACTCTGGATGTCCAGGTGTTTTTGAATCCCATTGTCTAAAGTTTTTCACTTCTTCAAGTTCTAAACTACCTGAAACATGTAATAAACTATATAATAACGCTGAACCATGTCCTGCAGATAGAACAAAACGGTCTCTATTAAAATAGTTTTTAGACTGAGGATTAAAATTTAAATGCTTAGTCCATAAAGTATATGCCATAGGTGCTGCACCCATTGGTAAACCTGGATGCCCTGAATTTGCTGCTTCAATAGCGTCTATACTTAAAGCACGAATTGAATCTACTGCAAGTTGATCTTTTTCATTAAACATAAATGTAGTCTCCTTTATTCTTGTAATCCCTTTTCATTATACATGAAAAAATTTAGAAAATTAATTATTATCTCTTAATTTATATTTATTTCCTAATATTATTATTTTTTTGAATTTCTTTTACTTTGTCCGGTGTTACGTCATTTCCTTCTGGATCTATTACTTTAGTATTTTCTATAGTGCTTTTGAAGTTTCCTCTAAAAGCTTGTAAATACTCTGCTCGCAATTTAGTTTGTTCTTTAGCTTCAGCCTCTGACAAACCTTCTGTCTTTTTTTTATTAGCGAGTTCATTAATTCTATCTATTTTAGTTTTTTCTAACATTTTATCCCCACTTTCTACATACATAAAAGATACCAAAAAACACGAGTAAATCCAAATGGATTTACTCGTGTTTTATAATTAATCTATAGACCCTACTATTGTATTTGAATCAGATAAATGATTAGGTTGTTTATGTTCGTGTTGTTTAATTTGATGATCTGTCATCTCGTACGTCTGTTCTGTTGTATAGATATCATTTGACTGAGCTAAATATAAATATCCTATTAATAGAGTCATTAAGAATACTGCCACATATACTAATATTGTCTTCTTAACTGTAATTGTCATACTCAATTCCCCCTAGAACGTTTGTTTGTATTTTTATGATAACAGAACAACTGTTCGTAGTCAATAAAAATACGAACAAATGTTTGTTCGAAGGAAACGTATGTGCTATAATATGGTTAAATAATTTATTGGGAGCGTGCGACTATGAAAGAATTAACTAAACGTCAATCTGAAATATATCAATTCATCAAACATATAGTACATACGAAAGGTTATCCACCTAGTGTACGTGAAATTGGTTTAGCAGTTGGCTTAGCATCAAGTTCTACAGTACATGGTCATCTATCTAGATTAGAGGAAAAGGGATATATCAAACGTGACCCAACTAAACCTCGTGCAATCGAAATAATCGAAACAACTGGTGAAAACATTAACCAAGAGAATACTATCCATGTTCCGGTTATAGGTAAAGTTACAGCAGGTATTCCAATTACAGCTGTTGAGAACGTTGAAGAGTACTTTCCATTACCTGCTCATTTCACTTCTACTCATAATAGCAATATCTTTATTTTAGATGTTATTGGAGATAGTATGATTGAAGCTGGCATACTTGATGGTGATAAAGTAATTGTTCGCAGTCAATCCATTGCAGAGAATGGAGATATTATAGTTGCCATGACTGACGATGATGAAGCAACCGTTAAACGCTTCTATAAAGAAGAAACAAGATATAGACTACAACCTGAAAATAATACAATGGAACCTATTTATTTAGATAACGTAACAGTATTAGGTAAAGTCGTAGGATTATTTAGAGAAATGTAACCATATAAAAAAGGAGATGCAATCGCATCTCCTTTTTTTCATATTCCCTTTATCGAGTTCTTATTACTAATGTCATATATTTATGAAACATCTTTTTTATTTAATAATTCTTTAATACGTTCTAATACATCTAAATCTTTATGCTTTATTTCTTTACTTTCCATGTAAAACTTCCCCTTTATATGTTATTCCACCAATCAAATTATTAGAAACAACATGTGTTAAACATTTAAGGAAATATGAAATATGACTTATCTCGATACAATTATATCAAAGTTGCTCAGATAGAATATTTATCTATCTCTCTTCTTATTGTTGTGTGATGTAGTTTTCCGTCCAATAAGGCTGTAAATCTTCGCCTATATCAACACCTACACCTAACTCTTTATAATCTTTATTTAAAATGTTCTTTCTGTGTCCCAGTGAATTCATAAGACCATGATGTGCATAAATACTACTTATTTGACCATATGCTAAGTTTTCACCAGCAGTAATATAGTCAAAGCCATCATTATCTAATCTATCAAATGGAGATAAACCTTGTTTATTAGTATGATCAAAATAATCGTTATCAACCATATCTTGACTATGCCTTCTTGCAGTTTGACTTACATTTTCATTATAAGATAATGTCGGTAAGCCAAATTGAACACGCTCAGCATTTACAAGATCAAAGTTTTGTAATTCTAATGCATTTTTATAATCATCAGATCCTGCATGATATTGGTTCGTTCGTTTATCTTCAGTGGATGATGCTATTTGCATTATACCTTTAATTTGATTATTCTCATGTTTATCATAAAAAACGGTTGTATAGATGTTATCAAATTTGAAAACATCGTAATCTTCATCATTTTGAATGAGCTTCACTTTTTCTTTTTGAATTTCTTTTTCTGGTTCACCAAGTATAGAACGAACTTTTTCCTTGTTCATTTTACTTGTGATCCCTTTTTGGGATGTTATTAAGTCTTGGTTCGTATATAAACCTGTTACTTTGTCATTATCATAACTTACCATTACAAATTCATGGTAATCATTATGATATACATGCCATTTCTCGTTATACTCATTAGCGGTTATACGCTTTGGTTTGCCAAGTTTCTTTTCAACTTCACTTTTTGTTTGATTGATTTGAATATTATTAATCGCAAACTCTTGGTCATTTGGTGTTTTAAGTTCAACTTTTTCAGCTGTTTGTTCGTGTAGTAATCCCTGTTGAACGGTTAATACTCTTTGTTGAATTTGTCTAGACAAATCTGAATCAGGGACAGGCTTGATCAATGTTACAAACAATAACAATAAAAATAAGTAAAATACTTTTTTCAAGTCGTCACCTCACCTATATTTAGTCACGGTCACCATTAAAGATTGAATTTCGTACAATTACGTAGTCAACTTTTGTAATAGAATGTAAGTCTTTTCCACCTGCATATGAAATCGAACTTTGTAAATCCTGTTCTATTTCAACTAAAGTATCTTTTAATGAGCCTTTATGTTCTACAAACATTTTTTTACCTTCTACGTTTTTACGTTCACCTTTTTGGAACTCAGACGCACTACCAAAATACTCTTTATATAATTTACCTTCTAATTCAACTGTTTCACCTGGTGATTCCTCGTGCGCAGCAAATAATGAACCAACCATTACCATGCTTGCACCAAATCTGATTGATTTAGCGATGTCACCATTCGTTCTAATACCACCATCAGCAATCATAGGTTTTCTAGCAGCTTTACTACATGAATTAATAGCAGCTAATTGCCAACCACCCGTTCCAAATCCAGTTTTAATTTTAGTGATACACACTCTTCCTGGTCCAATACCTACTTTAGTAGCGTCTGCACCAGCATTTTCTAGCTCACGAACACCTTCAGGCGTACCAACATTACCAGCAATTACAAATGTTTCTGGAATGTGTTGCTTAATGTGTTTAATCATTCTAATAACTTGCTCAGAATGACCATGTGCTATATCTATCGTTATATATTCAGGAACTAGTCCCTCATTAGAAAGTTGTTCAACAAAAGTATATTCATTGTCTTTTACACCTACAGATATAGATGCAAATAAGTTTTGACTTTGCATTTTCTTGATAAATGGGATACGTCCCGCTTCATCAAAACGATGCATGATATAAAAATAATCGTTACTAGCAAACCACTCAGCGAGTTCTTCATTCATAACTGTTTGCATGTTAGCTGGTACTACTGGTAATTTAAATGTTTTTGGTCCGAATTTAACAGAAGTATCGCATTCTGAGCGACTTTCTACTATACATTTGTTTGGAATTAATTGTACATCTTCATAATCAAAAATTTTCATATCAATGACCTCTTTCAAAACTATTAATAATAATCCATTAGTTACTATACATGGTTAACTGCTAAAAGTAAACGAAATAAGTCTATTATTATTTATTTAATGCTTTATCGAGTGTTTTTATATTTTCTTCCATTAAAGATTGATACGAGATATTGTTCTCTTTTTCTTCGTCTTTAGTTAGTACCTCTAAGTTATGGAACTTGAGTGGTTTGCTATCTGTATCTTTTTTAATGATATCTGTAATTTTTGAACTTACATTTTGTTCATATAATATATATGGTGTTTTAGCTTGATTAATATTTTTTATAATTTCTAGTATTTCTTTTTGACTAGGTTCTTCATTATTCATTCCGGTAACACCAGTTTGTTTAAAATGATATCGATTAGCTAAATAACCTAAAGAGTCATGAGATATAAACACTGTATCTCTTTTTGGATGATCTGTAATATTTTTTAATTTTTGATCAATGCCATCAATCTCTTTAATTAATGTTTTGTAATTTTCCTCATAGTCTTTTTTATGTTCAGGATCCTTTTTAACAAGTTTATTCTTTATCGATTTAGCCGCTTCTTTATTAGCGATAGGATCTAACCAAATGTGAGGGTCTTGTGCGTTTACTTCTTCTTCACCATGATTATGTTCATGTTCCTCCCCATGCTCGTGATGATGTTCTAATAGGTCACTTTCATTTAATTTCGAAATGGCTTCTAATTTATGATCATCATTTTTAATAGTAGAACTTATCTTTTTAGAGACTGGATCAAGTTCATTAGATGAATATATAAAAAGATCACTTTTAGCAACATTAAGCATTTCTTTTTGAGTTGGTTCATAATTGTGTAAATCTGTTCCGCTTGGGTAAATCGAATCTACTTCGACATGTTCTCCCCCAATTTGTTCAGCAAAGCTTTCATAAGGATAATTTGTAGCATAAATTTTTAATTTGTCATTTTTGGAAGATTGATTTCCACAGCCCGATATAAATACAAGAATTACAATCATTAAACTTAAACTTTTGTAGATACTTTTCATCTGATAACTCCTAATTTAGTATTTTCTTTAATTATAACAATATACGCTTTTACACTTCATATCGCAATCATATAAAATCAAAATAATTTCGTGTTGATAACCATTTTGAAATGTGATAAAATTTAAAACGTAATGATTACTGAATAGAAAGGCTGATGAACATGCGTGTCAATATCACGTTAGCATGTACGGAAACTGGCGACAGAACCTATATTACAACTAAAAATAAACGTACTAATCCAGAGCGTATTGAAATGAAAAAATATTCTCCAAGATTAGGTCGTCATACGTTACATCGCGAAACTAAATAAGTTCTTATTTTTAAGCAATATACGACATAAAAAGTCATTTCAACTATATGAAATGACTTTTTATTTTTTATCTTTCTCTTTTTTTATCGCTTTAAAGCATTTATGCGTTAAAATTTTTGTTGCTTATTTTATGATTACCTAATAAAATATAATGTATATTTTCATTTCAGAAGAGTTTTCAAATATAGAAAGTATGGTGATTTATATGGAAGAAATGAAACGAGGATTAAAGACAAGACATATATCTATGATTGCAATCGGTGGATCAATTGGTACTGGCTTGTTTATGGCTAGTGGTGCAGTAATTACACAGGCTGGACCTGCTGGTGCACTTGTAGCATATTCTATTATCGGTGTTATGCTTTACTTTTTAATGACCGCTATTGGTGAATTGGCAACATTCTATCCTGTTTCAGGATCATTTAGTGCTTATTCAAGTAGATTTATAGACCCATCTGCTGGCTTTACAGTTGGCTGGTTATACTGGATTATATGGGCACTCGTAACAAGTGTAGATATTTTAACAGCTGCAAAAATCATAACATACTGGGATGTTTTCCAAAATATCAATCCATTTGTGTGGAGCATCATTTTTCTAGTTATTTTATTTTTACTTAATGCTTTTACAGTAAAAGCATTTGGAGAAGCTGAGTATTGGTTAAGCTTTATTAAAGTAGCAACTATTATTATCTTTTTAATAGTAGGTGTACTTATTATATTTGGTATTTTAGGTGGTAACGAGCCACTAGGGTTAACAAACTTCACATATAAAGACGCACCTTTTGTGAATGGCATGTCAGGATTCCTAGGTGTACTTCTTGTAGCAGGATTTAGTTTTGGTGGTACAGAAGTTGTTGCTGTAACTGCTGGAGAATCAGAAAATCCTAAAGAATCTATGCCTAAAGCAATCAGACAAGTATTTTGGAGAATTTTATTATTTTACATTTTAGCAATTGCAGTTATTGCAGCTATCATTCCATATACAGACCCATTATTATTAAACAAATCAAATACAGTTACACAAAGTCCGTTTACGATTGTATTTGATAGAGTTGGCATTGCTTTTGCCGCTTCAATTATCAATGCAGTCATATTAACCGCGCTTATTTCAGCAGGTAATTCTGGATTATATGCAACAAGTAGATTACTTTACTCATTGGCACAACATAAGCAAGCACCAAAATTTATTAACAAATTAAACAAAAATAACATGCCATTTATTTCGTTATGTGTGACAATCGTGTTAATCTTCTTATCCATTATATACGCAACTATCAATACAGATGGATACTACAGATTGTTAAACATGCTTGGCGCACTCGTAACACTCGTATGGTTGATGAGCATCATCAGTCATATTCGTTTAAGAATGGCAATTAAAAAGCAAGGACAATCAACAACCGATACATTAGAGTATAAAGCACCATTGTATCCATTGGGACCTATAATTGTTATTGCTGTCATTGCCTTTTTACTAATTGGTCAATCATTTGATAGTATTATGACGTTAAACTACCCAGTATTAATTGAATCATTCTTACCAATCATTTTAGGAATTGTTGTTTATTTCGTTCATAAAATCACGACAAAATCTAAAATTATCAAACTTAAAGATATCGATTTATCTAAACATCAATATAATAATAAATAATGAAAAGCATTCACTCAGTTATATTTTGAGTGGATGCTTTTCTTATTTTTTTATTTATGCACTTATAATTTAGTGATGAACTTTTTCATATGGCATCATATATAGTATAATAAACATTAATAATGAATATTTAACAAAGAAGGTGTAATAATGGCTGGTCAAACTAATTTATTTGATGACGTTATGGAACAAGATGAGCGCTTTGTGATTGTTGTACAAAGTATTTATGATACAAATGCTCAACTCGTCAAAAAAACATTAAGAGAATATACAAGTTTAACAAGAGAACAGATGCAATCCTTATTTGATCATCTTAAAGATTTATATTTAACTGAACCTTTTGAGGAGAACCAAGCATTCTTCGATATTACTGTTTATACAAATCAAGACTATGCAGCTGACCAAATTTATGCGCATATTAAAAGAAAAAAACATAGTCACGAATGGACGCATACAAGTAAATAAAGGAGTAATGATATGTCCCACGTAAGCAAAGTTTTTCCTTTAGATAACGAAAAGCAAGTTGAAGTAAAAGTCGTTAAAAATAGATTTGATTTTGAAATTGATGAAATGTTGGCAATTACACAAGAAGAAAATTCTGAATTTCCTTTTATTCCTGTTTCACCTTGTTTAGGTTATTCTAGAGGACTTTACCCGGAACATCCTTTACTTATTGGTTTATTATTAGGTTTTTTATACCATGAATCTTTAACTGGTGAAACAGATGAACGCATTCATAGTATTGCGAAAGCAATCAATAGTAAAAATCGCGGTAAAATGATTCAAGCATTAAATATAATAGAGGCAAATAAACTCGGTCACTATCCACCCACTCGTTTCATTGGATTAAGCGAACGTGCTGTTAATTTAGGCCAATCAATATTTAGTTTATTTGAAGATGAAGTTATGTTTTTAGCTTCTACAAGAGATAAAATCATATCACATCCACCTTTGTTAGATCATAAAGATATCGTTGATCCACTAGAACGTTTATTCTTCTATACAAAAGATAAAGATTTCTTTGATAACGACGAACGTATTGCTATTATTGACAACCATTTATTAAATGGTAATTCTGTCTTAAACCTTATTAAAAAGATTTATGATAAATACCCTGAAAGAGAAACGTTTACTGTATTAACACCGATAGATTTAAGATCATCAAGTGTTAAAGAATCTTTTTCTAGCTTAGAAAAATCTTTGAATATTAAAATTAATATTATATCGCTCATGACTTTTGATGTTGAAGTTCAAGAAATAGAGCATGCAACCGAAGATTTAATACAAAATGAATTTTTAGAAAATCAACATCAAGAAACTAAAGTACAATATCATTCTTTTAGAAATGTTATTAATGATCATTTCATCGTAAAAGCACAAAATATGTTACGAGACGGAACGATTCACGATAATCCGTATTTCATTTCAACAGGCAGATTTACATTGAATGGTAAAGAACAGCAAACCTCTGAAGCGTTGTTTCAACGTATGGGAGAGTTGTTAAATGATTTACTAGATGATTCACCGAAGCTCGTTATTGGCGTTGGTGAGTTCTTGTATGCACCTCTCCAGATCGCTCGTTTTTTACCTGGCAAAGATGTATATGTGCAAGGAACAACAAGATTTAATTTTGATTCAAGTACTTTAAAACACTCTAATAAAAAAATAAGCTTCATGTCTCCACTCGAAAGAACGATCACACATTATTTATATAATTTAGATATAGATCAATATGATGAAATCATTGTTTTTGTAGAAAGATTACGACATAAAACTGAAATTGATGATTTAGTACAACAGTTAAAAATACTCGGTGCTAAGTCTATACTCGTTATTGAAATGACTTCAATTTCATTTAATGAAGACCGATATTGACAACCAAACATTAAAAAAGCAGCAGAAATTCAAATTTGAATTTCTGCTGCTTTTTACATTTTTAAGATATTAGTATCTCAAGAAAGTGTTATACCTTATTATTGAGCCAGTATTTTTTCTAATGCTGTTACAATACCGTCGTTATCATGATCATCTGTAACTAAATCTGCAATACCTTTTATTGTATCGTTAGCATTTCCCATCGCTACGCCAACAGCAGATTTTTCTAGCATGTCTGAATCATTTAAACTATCACCAAATGCAATCACTTCAGAAAAATCAGCGTTAATTTGATCAAATAATTTTTGTAATGATTTCCCTTTCGAAACTTGTCCATCCATAAATTCTAAAAAGTATGGCTTACTTATCGTTGAAGATACTTCATGACTAAATTCACCATTAAGTTCGCTATTTGCTTTTGCAATATTCTCTTCGTAATCAACGCCCATCACTTTAGGTACATCTTCGTTAATAACATCTTTAATATCATCAACTTTTTTCATAGGAAGGCCCGTTAAATCACTTTCGATATTCATATATTCGTGCGTTCTATCATGTATAATTTGATCGTCTATATATGTTAAATAGAAGAAGTTTTGTGTTCTACAATAATCGATAATTTTATTTGCATCATCTTTATTGATCGTTTGTTTAAACACAACATTATTATCATTCGCATCTATAACAAATGCGCCATTATAGCTGACAATGTATCCACCATTATTTTTTAAATCTAGTGCATCAGCGTGTTTCATCATACCAGCTGTCGGTCTTCCAGATGCAAGTATTAATTTCATACCTTCTTTTTGTTTTTCTTTTAAATATGTATATGTTTTTTCACTTATCTCATTTTTTGAAGTTAAAAGTGTATCATCCATATCCATTACTATGTATTTATATGCCATGTTTATCTCCTTAAAATATAATGATGCTTATATTCTATCATATACAGAATATAAGCATCTCATCATTCGTTTATAAATTAATAATTTTTTGGCTAACACCATATCGATTGATTGTGACTAATTCAGATTCACAATCTTGGAATCTATTTTGTAATTCCCTAACGAGTTTACCACTCAACTCTTTTTTAATTAAAGTTAAAACAGTAGGACCAGCACCACTAATTACTGTAGCGTATGCGCCATACTCAAGCGCTAATGTCTTAATGTTTTCAAAGTTAGGGATTAAATGTTGTCTATATGGTTCATGAAAACCATCTTTCATCATCATTTTACCTGCCAATTCATAATTATGTTGAATTAAAGCACTAATCATTGTATTACTTATCGCGCTAAATTTGACAGAGTCTTTCAAAGATAATGTTTCAGGTAATACTTTACGTGCCTTTTCCGTCGATAATTCATATTCAGGAATTGTAGCAATAACATCAACTTTTGGAATATCTATATATGAAACATCCGTTTGTTTCACTTCAGGATCATAAACACCGAGCACTAAACCACCATAAATTGTAGGCGCTACGTTATCTGGATGACCTTCAATTTCAGTTGCAAGCTGCAATAATTCGTATTTAGATAACTTTAAGTTTGCAAAATAGTTTGCGAGAAATAATCCAGTCACTAGAGCTGAAGCTGAACTACCTAAACCCCTTGCTAAAGGGATATCGCTATACATTTTCAAATTTAATGCTGGCATACTTTTAGAGAATTTTGCTGTAGCTGTTTGAGCAATTTTTGTAATATAGTGTTGTTCATCATTTGGTAATCCTTTCAAATGTGGACCTATATGTTCAAAATGCCATTTTTTATCTTCTGAAAGATGCGCCTCAACCTCTAAATATTTATCAAGAGCCATTCCGATAGAATCAAAACCTACTCCTAGGTTAGCTGTTGACGCTGGTACTTTAAGCTTTAACTTTTTCATTTTAATGCACGCTCAATATAATCAATAATAGCTTGTTCATCATTCTCTAATGGTGTAATTGGCGAATCTAACAAGTCGATAGCTGTATCTGGATCTTTCAATCCATTACCCGTTAAGATAGCAACAACAGTTTGATTAGGCTCTAATTTACCTTGTTCATGTAACTTTAACAATCCAGCAATAGAAGCGTTACTTGCAGGCTCACTGAAGACACCTTCTTTACTCGTCATCAGTTTATATGCTTTTAAGATTTCTTCGTCAGTCACGCTATCTATTAAGCCTTTAGATTCATCTCGTGCAGCTTCTGCTAACTTCCAGCTTGCTGGATTACCAATTCTAATTGCAGTAGCTACAGTTTCAGGGTTTTTAACAACTTTACCTTGAACGATTGGTGAAGCACCTTCTGCTTGAAAACCGCACATTACTGGTAAACCTGATTGGTTTAAGTTATCGAATTCTTTGAAACCTTTCCAATATGCTGTAATATTCCCAGCATTCCCTACTGGTATCGCAAATAAATCTGGTGCTTTGCCATCAAGTTGTTCAACAATTTCAAATGCACCTGTTTTTTGACCTTCGATTCTATAAGGGTTAACAGAGTTAACTAATGCAATTTCGCCGTTTTCTGCTACTTTTTTAACGATGTTCAATGCTTCATCAAAATTACCTTTAATTGATACAATTTCAGCACCATACATCACAGCTTGAGCTAATTTTCCAAGTGCAATTTTACCTTCTGGAATTACAACAATCGCTTTTAATCCAGCTCTAGCTGCATATGCCGCAGCAGATGCTGAAGTATTACCAGTCGAAGCACAAATAACAATTTTCTTTCCTTCTTCTTTAGCTTTTGCAACGGCCATAACCATTCCTCTATCTTTAAATGATCCAGTTGGGTTAAGTCCTTCAAATTTAGCAAATAAATTGATATTTAATTTATCTGATAAATATGGTAAATGTATTAAAGGTGTATTTCCTTCATTTAAAGTTAATTTAGGTGTACTTTCATTTACCGGTAAATATTCTTTATAATTATGAATTAATCCTTGCCATCTTCCCATACTATTTGTCTCCTTCAATTGGATAATATTTAACAATGTTTAAGCCGTTTTCTTTTAATGATTTAATTGGCAACTCGTCAATACCTCTAATAACAATACCGTAAGTATTTTCTGTGCGTTGCTCTACTTTCACGCTTCTATGAAACTCTATAGTCGCTTTAATCTCATCTCTTAAAACGTCTTCTTCTTTGTCGGTTTCAACAATTATGAAATGACTATTTTTTAATGGGAATTTAACAACTTCTTCTTCAACGATTTCTTTAGTTCGTTCAGTCTTAAGTTCGAAGTGAGGCGGTAAAGTATGTAAATCAGATTCAAATTGTAAAGCTACATTTAACAAATCTGAAACGACTGCACTACCTGTAGCTAAACTTCCTGCACCTTTACCATAAAACATCGTATCTCCTACAGCATCACCTATAACATATATAGCATTATACTCGTCTTCAACATGAGACATTTGATGACTATTTGGAAGTAATGTTGGTTTTACACTTGCAACCACTTCACCGTTTTCGTATTTCCCTTGACCTATTAATTTTATTTTGTATCCTAATCTTTCTGCAACTTTAATATCTTCAATTTCAACATCTGAAATACCTACTCTTTCGACATCATCCAAGGAAATAACTCTATTAAATGATAAATAGCTCGTAATGACAACTTTACGAGCTGCGTCTACACCTTCAACATCATCAGTTGGATCGGCTTCTGCATATCCTAAATCAGTTGCAAGTTGTAATGCTTCTTCATAAGATTTACCTTCTCGAGTCATTTGGCTTAGTATAAAATTAGATGTCCCATTAAATATACCCATAAATTGATTGATATTATTTGCATTTAATCCATTATTAATCGCATTAACAATAGGTATACCACCTGCAACACTTGCTTCATACTTTAACGCAACTTTATTTTTTTCTGCTAAGTCTTCTAAGACTCTTAAATGTACAGCTAACAAATCTTTGTTTGCTGTAATAACATGAATACCTTTAGATAAGAATGCTTTCAACCATTCTACAGTTGGTTCAATTCCACCCATTACTTCTACAACGATATCTAATTCATCATCATTTAAAATATCGTCAATATTTTCAGTTAAATGATAGCTAGAGGTATTAATTGCTCGCTTCTTACTCGTTGAGTTAACGAGAATATGTTTAATATGTATAGATTTACCTATTGTATCTTCTATTTGCTCTTTATTTTCTTCTACAATCTTTACGACACCTGTTCCGACAGTGCCGAGACCTAATACTGCTACATTTAATACTTTCATTTTCTCACTCACCTTAAATATATTGTTCTTGTTAAAAATACAAATGTCTACTTGAAATAGACTCAACTTTATTATAGTATAAATTCATTAAAGTTTTTTGTAAAGTTTGAATAATTCGAATTAATAGTAATATTATCATTATTTCTAGCTTTGTAAAGAGCTACAATTACATTACCCCCAGTAAAAGGACTGATAAAATGAAAGTTTCAAAATTTGGCGGAAGTTCCGTCGCGAATAGTGAACAAATTAAAAAAGTATTAAACATTATCAACTCTGATGATGAAAGAAAAATTGTCGTTGTATCAGCGCCAGGTAAAAGGTTCAAAGAAGATATTAAAACAACAGACTTACTCATCCGGTTATATGACAAAGTGATCAATAATTTGGATTATTCAAATAAACTACGCCAAATTATTGAACGTTATGAAGAAATTGTTACAGAGCTTAAAATGGACGATGCGATTTTAAAAGAAATAAAGGATAACTTGCTATACTTAATTGATGTATACAAAAATCAACCTGAGCGATTATTAGATGCATTGAAAAGTTGCGGAGAAAATTTTAATGCAAAAATCATTGCACAATATAATAATCAGTTAGGCTATCCAACACGTTATTTATCTCCAAAAGAAGCGGGCATTATTGTGACAGATGAACCAGGAAATGCCATGATATTAGAATCATCATATGAAAAAATTTATCAATTGCGTGAGTACGACGAAACCCTTATTATACCTGGGTTCTTTGGGTATTCTGAGAATGACGATATCGTAACATTTCCGCGTGGAGGTTCTGACATTACTGGCGCTATTTTAGCTAGAGGTATAAAAGCAAG
Organism: Mammaliicoccus sp. F-M27; assembly: GCF_022387115.1. Lineage (NCBI taxonomy): Bacteria > Bacillati > Bacillota > Bacilli > Caryophanales > Staphylococcaceae > Mammaliicoccus > Mammaliicoccus sp. F-M27. The sequence goes on from NZ_JAJNIE010000002.1 coordinate 59,640, forward strand.
TCTTTACGAAAACTTCACTGATGTATCAGGTATTTTCCGTGCAAATCCAACAGTGGTTTCGCAACCAGAAGTGATCCCAGAAATCACATATCGAGAAATGCGTGAATTATCTTATGCAGGATTTGGTGTCTTCCATGACGAAGCTTTAGAGCCACTATACAAAGATCGCATTCCCGTCGTTATTAAAAATACGAACAGACCACATGATAAAGGCACTTTCATAGTAAGTGAAAGAGAAATTTCAAACTTATCTCATATTGTTTCTGGCGTAAGCTGTGACAAAGGTTTCACAATCATTAATGTCAAAAAATACTTAATGAATAGAGAAGTAGGATTCACAAGAAAAGTTCTTAGCATATTAGAAGAAGAGAATATTTCTATCGAACACATTCCTTCTGGTATTGATAATTTAAGTATTATCATGAGAAGCGCACAAATAAAAGGAAAAGAAGAACGTGTGTTAAATAAAATTCGAGAAGAAATCGAAGTCGATGAACTTACTATAGATTATGATTTAGCTATATTAATGATTGTTGGCGAAGGTATGAACAAAGCAATCGGCACAGCAGCAGGCGCTACAAAAGCGTTAAGTAAAAATAAAGTTAACCTTAATATGATTAACCAAGGTTCTTCAGAAATTTCAATGATGTTTGGTATAGATGAACAATATTCTGATATAGCTGTTCAAGCAATATATAACGAATATTTCGCTAAAGAAACAACACAAATTATTTAAAATATTAAAAAAAGAGATCCTCACTAGGCTATAACCTACTGAAGATCTCTTTATTTTAAGTATAAGTATTTTTGTCCCAACCTTTTTATGTTTCTGACAAAATAATTTGATTTAATTTATCTTTTCCAATTACTTTTCTAAGCATGAAAAATTGATAATAACTTAAGTGCTGAATCAGTCTTTGATATTTATATATGTCGTCTTGTCTCAGTTCATGATATAGTTTATACATCATTTGAATCTCCGGACGTAAATATTTAACATCAGTTTCTAAACTATGAAAATATATTTTATAGTCTTCCACTTCTATATTGTGATCATGTCTAAATTGCCATTTTTCATCTTTCGTCTCATAAATATACACTTTAATAATCCTACATTGTGCTTTTTTATCATATACATAAAACTTAGTATAATTATAAAGTTCGCTAGCATTGATTTCTTCTAGTTCGTTTAAAGGTGTTTTGACTACCAACTGATATTGGCGTTCTAAAAAGTAATTTGTTAACAAATCCACTTCTTCTCTACTTACTGTTATACTCATTAGTTCCTTTGTATATGTGTACTCGTTTAGAAATAAATCAATCGCACATTGTCCACAAACAATATATTGAAATGGGTAGTCAGACATTATCTGTTTTAATTCATCTATTGATAAATATTGTTCGTTTCTTTCCAAATCAGGTACCTCCTAAGTAAGCGTTTTCATTCCCCTTTCATTTTATCAGTTTTGTAATAATTATCCAATAGCTATTTATTGTTTAATCTTTACGATTTAGTGAATCTTCTTTAGTAAATCCATTTGGATATCGTTTTTCAAGCTTTGCTATGTTGGACATGGCTATATCATTTAAATCCATATCGAGTGCTTTAGCGCAACAAGCGATATACCACAATACATCTCCTAACTCTTTCTTTAATTCTTGCTCGTCTAATTCATGACCATGAAACACATGTTTTTTTACGATATCAGCGACTTCGCCTGCTTCTCCTGTTAGTCCTAAAGCACCATTAATTAAGCTTTGTTCTGGATCTCTTTTTATGTCTGACATCGTTCTTAATGCGAGTTGTTGATACTCATTTAATTCCATAATGCTACCTCTTTTCAATTTGATTTTTTAACAATTGTATAACAGATTGTGTGCCGTTATCATCAAATCCTGCCTCACTAAGGGCATCATATACTTCTTTTGCTTTAAGTAAACCAGGCATATATAGTCCCATTTTTTCACTTTCTTCAATCGCGATTTTCATATCTTTTATAAAATGTTTAACATAGAATCCAGCTGCATAATCATTTTTAACCATTCTTGGTCCTAAATTAGATAATGACCAGCTACCTGCTGCACCGTGTTCGATAGAATTGAACACTTTTTCTATATTTAAACCTGCTTCTTCTGCATAAATAATTGCTTCTGCTACACCTAACATTCCAGCTGCAATCGCTATTTGGTTAGATAATTTCGTATGTTGACCATTACCACTTTTACCTTGATATACAACGTTTTTGCCAATAACTTTGAAGATGTTCTCTACTTGACGATATGCATCTTCATCTCCTCCGACCATAATTGTTAGTGCTGCATTTTTCGCACCTACATCTCCACCTGAAACAGGTGCGTCTAAACTTTTAATATTTTGAGATTTAGCTTTTTCATAAATTTTTTCAGCTAATGCTGGACTTGAAGTTGTCATATCAATGACTATGCTACCTTCTTTAGCGTGGTTTAAAATGCCTTCTTCACTTAAATAAATGGATTCAACATCTTTAGGGTATCCTACGATAGAAATAATAACGTCACTATTCTGCGATAATAATTTAACCGTATCACACCACTCGGCACCTTGTTCAATTAGTGAATCAGCTTTTGATTTTGTTCTATTAAAAACATTTACTGTATATCCTTCTTTAATTAAATGCTCTGCCATAGATTTCCCCATGACACCAGTACCTACAAATCCAATTGTTTGTTTAGTCATCAAAAATGCCTCCTATTTTTATCATATACAATCATTATACCGATTTATCAGAAAAATCTAAATCATTGAACATATAGACATTCATAAATTTCACAATCCATTTACATAAAATAAACATTATTTAACGTTTATTATTAAAACTGAAAAACCTATAAAAATTCATTAATAAATTTAGTTTGATTTTAATTTGTAGTGGTATTCAATTAATGTTGATACATAAGTGTCAAACATATAAATAGAAAAGAGGTTCTAACATGAAGAAATTTATAATGTTGCTATTATCTTCATTCCTATTTTTAGCAGCTTGTGGCAATGGAGATAGCGATAGTAGCAAAGATGATTCTTCTGCTAATAAAGATTCATCTAAATCTGACGATTCTTCAAAATCAGGAGATAGTAAATCTGATAAAGATTCTAATTCTGATGGTTCTTCAAAATCAGGTGACAGTAAATCTGATAAAGATTCTAATTCTGATAGCGATAGTAAATCTAATAGTGATGCTAACGCTGACTCTGAGAGCAATGATAAGTCTTCTGAAAGTACAAATAATAACAATTCAGACGCTAGTAATAGTAGTGCTTCTTCCGACTCTAATTCTAACAGTTCCAATTTTTCAGATGACAATGGAACTTCAAGTTATGATGCAACAAGTAACGCCAGTAACTCAAATAATCGTTCAGCTGATGCAAATGCTTCTGCAAGTAATAACCAAACAGTTTCAACACTTGGATCTGAACAAGCACAACAAATTTATAACGAAACAGGCTCTAATGCCTATTTAAACTCCATTAATGCAGATTGGAGACAAAAGTACGAAGGCGGACTAACTAACCCTGAAAAAGCTTCTTTAAATGCATTAGAGGTAGGTACTTATAACGGTCCTGAACAACCTGAATTATTCTATAATGCATTAGTTCAAATTCAACAACAATATGCACAATAAATTAAAGGTCTCTTCATTAGGTTATAACCTAGTGAAGAGACCTTTTTATATTTTTAAATTTCATGATTTTGAAAGTGCATGCTTGTCTAGGGGTAAATCGCACGAAGACTAATCATAACCTTGAAATGTTAAGTGTGTACTTAATTCAGCATATACTGGTTTATTTGTTCGATAAAATAATCTTTCATCTCATTGATAATCCATTCATCTGGCATACCATCAACTGTTGTTTTCCAATTCGTATGAATTTCTAATGAACGGTGTGGACATTCAGTTTCACTAAATTCTAAATGTAGTCTCACTGTTTCCCTATTTGGCGTTAAATTATAATCTATCATGTCTGTCGCTATTGTTCGAAATGTTTCTTGTTCATTTAATAAAAATTCTTCATCCGTACTTGAAAGAGATTCTAACACTTCATAACCGATATATTGTTCATTGCCAATTGGATGAGCAGTATGCCATGCGATATTTTCAGTATCGATTGCTTGCCATTGTTGATTCCGATCAATATAGTAATGTGCTATCCCTTGTACATATCGTTCTTCAGGTGCATTTATTAATACTTCGCGCCATTCATTTGCATTTAATTCACTGGCATCATTATGAATAACTACACCTAGTAGAGGTTCGGTTCTTTTCTGCATATCGTAATTAATATAATCATTTTGTGATGTCATCGTTATCCTCCCCCATAAATATTAACTTTTATTTATCTTAACATAAATAATTCATGAACTTGAAACTGTTTATACATCTAAATAAATGGTAATGTAATAAAAGAACGATTACAGGAGGTTATATATTTATGACACAACATTTTCATAAAGGCATATTATTTTATCATAAAGCTGCTGGACAAGGTAATATATACAAAGAACTTGGACAAGTTACTGAAAACTTAACGCAGCTTTGTGATGACTTAACAATAAAATTAAGTAAAGAAGAAGGACAAATTAAATCGTATTGCAAAGAAATCGCTGAAAATAATCATGTTAGTTCTTTTGATGTTTTTTTCATACTAGGTGGCGATGGAACTTTAAATGAACTTATAAATGGTGTTGTAGAAAACAATCTACAAATACCGATTGGTGTGTTGCCTGGAGGAACATTCAATGATTTTACAAAGACGTTAAATCTTTCTCAAAAACCAATGCAAGCATCTCAAGATCTATTAAATAGTCAAATTAAATCGTTTGATGTTTTAGATGTAAATGGTACATATGCACTTAACTTTGCTGGTATAGGCTTAATGGTTCAAAATGCAGAGAACGTTGAATCTAATCAAAAAGAATTATTTGGTAAGTTCAGTTATGTGTTTTCTACAATAAAAACAGTTTCAAATCCTGAAATTTATAACTATAGATTAATAGCAGATGGAAAAGAGTATTCTGGTGAAACTTCCATGATTTTAGTAGCAAATGGTCAAAATGTCGGTGGTAGTAAAATTCCATTAGAAGATTTATCACCAAATGATGGCAAGATGAATATCTTTATATTCGACAAACAAAACTTTAGTATCATTAATGACTTTTTCAAAGTAAAAGATAGCATGAATTGGAATGAAATTAGCGAAAGTATTACACATATTTCTTGTGAATCAGCATCTTTAGAAACAGATCCACATGCAAAATTAGACATAGATGGCGAAATATTATTTGAAACACCAGTGGATATTAAATTATTAAAAGATCAAGTTAAACTACTATATTTAGATATTAATAATCAATAAAGAAGCTGGTACATAAATCCCAACTCAAAAAAAACAACTCATTCTACTGATTCATTCAGCTAGAAACGAGTTGTTATTTTTTATAAAATTTACGATTTTGTTCGTGCATGTTTGCCTAGGGTATGGTTCGATTATAAGAAAAAGAGTAGGAATTCAATTTTAATTATGAATTTCTACTCTTTTTTAATTTCTAGGAAATTTATATCCTAGACACTTTTACTATTTAGTTTCAAATACTATTAAACTTGGATGTTCCCTTGTTCATCTGATGGTCTTAGAAGTGCTAAAACAGCACTTATTATCGCTATAATATGTGGGATTCCCGTCCAACAAAAAGCTAAATGTAACAAACCTACTACGGGCTTTTGTGCATAAAATTTATGAACACCAAAGTTGCCTAAAAGAACTGCTAATGCAATATATATCCATTTATTAACTAACATTATACCCCTCCTTCAACTATAAGTTCATTATATCTCCTACTTTATAGTAATACCCTAATGTGAACTAACAATATCATATATAAAGTGACGTTTTTGTAACATAAAAAAAACCTGCCGACATAGTCAGTGACTTTGTCGGCAGGTTAACAATCATTTCTAGTTCCCTAAATAATCGTTAAACTCAGCTATAAATTGTTCTTTATCGTTTGCTGAATGATATTTTAACCCGCCTAACATAATCGACTGGCTACTTACTGTAATAAAGTCATAATCAATGGAATGTTTCAAAAATATATTTTTTGCATCTTCTTGATTGTAATTATTCTTTAGGTTTTCAAATACTAAAATCTTCTCATCAAAAAACATAACTGCCTCCAAAAAAAACTTAATATATAAATACTACAAAACTATATTAAGTGAGGCTAGGGGCAATTGATGTAAATTAATACAAATTAGACTTCTATACACAATGTGTGTAAAATAACAAAACAAATTTGAGTGATAGTTAATGTTTTTGACCGTTTATGATTCTTTGATAAATTCTGCTTCTAAATGCTCAATCATTTTTTTCGCTTTTTTTAATCCAGGAGACTCAGTTTCTTCTTTTTTGTGTTGAAGTTCCACTAAATTAAAATCCACTTCTTTTTTTAAAGTACTCCACATTTCATGATAAACACTTTCATCCATGATGAGTAACCTCCTATTCATAAATCTAACACTTAATATTTACCCTTATATTATATAAACAATCATTTATATAATATTTTTAATATGATAGACTTTATATAATATATTATATAGGAGTGTTTCTAATGGAATTTAGTACCGCGATAAAAAAAGGGTTAAAAGCCAACAAGAACGTTTATATTATGACTGTTGATCATATCGAGATTAAAGTAGAAGAGTTACTTAAAGATGGTTTCGAACATCTTTTAATTGAAACACCTGATCACATCATAAATGTAGCGAAGAAACAAATCATTTATGTTCAAACTGATAAATAATTAATGTAAAATTGTAGATTCTAATAAATATGTTTGTTCATATTTCACTGCTAACTGATGTATAAATTGCAGTAATTCATGAGCGCTAATATGATTGCTTTGAAATTGCTCTTTATATTTTATATATTGAGCTTTTTCCTCGTTGGTTGCAATTTTTTTGAAATATCCCCACATATGATCAAATGTATTCATAATTGACCCTTTAGTTGGTTCTGTTTTTTTAGCTGTTTTGATTTTAAATTCTAACGCTTCATACGACAAGTTACCTTTTAGTGATTCTCTAATATCTAAATATGCCTTCTGGCTATGCATCATTACGTTATATTTTTCATATCTCCACAATTTTTCAATCTCTGACCTACTTTTCATTTCATCACCTTCTCACATTGCAACGAGGTGCAATATTGTCTTGAGCCCACTTTAAATATAGTAATTTTTGATATTCTAAGTATGCTTTATCACTTAGTAGTTTACAATCACCGTATACATAAAATGGCGGTAATTTTTCATTTGAAAGCACACCATCTTGAAGTGCTAAGTTAATGACTTCACCCATTGTTTGAATTTTATGTTCAAATTCAAGCGATCTTTTTCCGCCTCTTCTTTTATGTTCTTTATCCATTTCTAATAATAATTGATATGCATCTAATAAATAAGGTTGGCCATTATTAAACACATGTTTTACAATCGGATGATTAAGATAACGGGTATCGCCTTTTATATATCCCAACTTTGCTAGACAAACATTAATAATCTGGTATAGTTCTAATACTTGTTTAGACAGTCTACGATTATCTAAAAATTTAGCACTTATTTCATGATCTTCACTTACTCTAAAGATTTGCATATATGCTTATACCTCTTCTTATCATTTAATCATCATAACAACTCCAAAACAAATCAATTTTGAAACTATCTATATACTAGTCATGCAAATCGATTTGATAAAATACTAAATCCAACCAAGTTTCGAATTTATATCCCACTTTTTCAAGTGTACCAACGTGTTTAAAACCTTTTCGCTTATGAAGTATCACACTACCCTCATTTGATGAATCGATACCTGCTACCATCGTTCTATATCCATTTTCTTTTGCAATTAAAATTAATTGATCTAATAACTGTGAAGCAATGCCTTGTCTTCTATAATTAGGGTTTACATAAATGGAATGCTCAATCGTATATTGGTAAGCTGCCCAATCTCTAAAAGGACCGTAAGAAGCAAAACCAGCAACTTCACCATCTTTTTCAAATACTAGTACTGGAAGATTGGATTTCAGTTTACTATTAAACCATTCTTTTCTTTCCTCAAGATTCGTTTTCTCGTATGTATAAACAGTTGTTGTATGAACAATTGCGTCATTATAAATATTTAATATACCATTCAAATCATTCTCAGTTGCATTTCTAATCATTAAGTATCCTCCGACATCTTTTTAATTTATTTAATCATATCAATCCACCTTAAAAAGTAAAGACTTTGATATAATATGTTGTATATGTTTTTTTAATGAAATAATAACGATAAATAAAATTGGAGTTGATCAGTTGTTCGAGTCAATCAAATTTACACGAGACGTTTTAGAGGAACATCATACCATTCAAGACCTAAATATAGAACCTTTGAATATCGAATATGAAAGCTGTTATTTCCGACTCGCTAATCATACATATAGAAGTAGACGTGCTAAAAAGACACCGAATAAAAAAGGATATTTCGTCGTATTTTGGGTTAAAGATGAAAACAATAAGAACAGGCCCTATACTTATGAAGAATCAGCAGACAAACTGATCATTACGATAATGGATGCCGCTAAAAAAGGTCAATTCATCATCCCTAAAGAAGTACTGCTTAAGAAACATATTATAAGTCATAATAATATAAAAGGAAAAATGGCTATGAGAGTTTATCCTAGTTGGGAAGAAAATTTAAATAAGACAGCTGCCCAAACAAAAAACTGGCAACAAGATTATTTTATAGATTTATCAGATAGCATAGATTCTTAAAATATTGCTAAATTATATTAAAAGTTTTTGGAGTGAAAAACGTGTTAAAAACATTAAACTTTATAAGTGCCTTAATGATTATAATTTCTCTTTTATATACGATTGTCGTTTATCAGAATTTACCTTCAGAAGTTCCAACACACTACAATTTATATGGTAAACCAGATGCATGGGGCAACAAACCGATTATATTTTTAATTCCTGGTATTTCTGCTTATGCATGGTTATTAATATACATCGTTTATAAATATTACGATAAAATCGCTAAGTTAGGATTGAATTTAAAAAATGAAATACCTTCAGAAGAAGCTATTAGATTCGATAAGAAATTACTAGTCGTTCTTAATTTTGAATCAGCTCTTAGTTTTTCATTAAGCCATATGAAAGATGTTTATAATATCCTCGGAGGAAATATTGATTTTGGGGTTTATGAACTTATCATTTTCCTAAGTGTCATTTTAATAACCTTGGTATATGGCATATTGAAAGGTAGAAAATATAAATAAGAGATAATTGTCTCTTATACAGAAGGTGGATAATAATTTGTTAAACGATTTTGATTACACACAAATGCTTAAAGGCGAATTATATTTAGCTCACGATATACAAGAAACAAATAGTTCTAAACACGGAAAAATAATCGCTCAAAAAATCAATCAGACTCCTATCGAAAATAAGGAAGAAATTGTTCGTTTAGAGAAAGAACTTTTTGGTCATACTGGAGAAAATATTTACGTACATCCTCCACTTCATATAGATTATGGTAGACATATCAATATCGGTGAAAACTTCTATGCAAATATGGATTGTATTTTTTTAGACGTTAATTATATAAATATTGGAAATAATGTCATGTTCGGTCCAAGAGTAAGTTTATATACAGCGGGTCATCCAATAGATCCAACAATACGTAATGACCAATTAGAATTTGGTCAAGCAATTAATATAGAAGATAATGTATGGATAGGAGGAAGCGCAACAATCTTACCAGGCGTAACTGTTGGTAAAAATTCAATAGTCGCAGCTGGCGCTATCGTAACTAAAAATGTACCTCCTAATACAGTGGTCGGCGGAAATCCTGCCAAGATTATTAAACATATAACAAAAGCTGATTATGAAAAATGGGATCGACTTAAAACAGAATACTACAAAAAGAAATTGAGTTTAAAAAACGATGCATAAAAAATCACCCAATCCGAAAATGAGTCTAACGGATTGGGTGATTTATTTTAAGAAAGGAAATGATATTTCAAGCTCTTATTTATTTTTATTTTCTTTTTCAATTTCTCGTGCTAAATTTTTATCATTATGGTCATCACTATAATTTAAGTTAATTACAATATTTTCTTTATCGGTTTCGCTACGTGTTTGACTTAATTTATAAGCAGCTTCGATTTTATTTATTTTTACTTTAAACCCTACTATACCTTTAATTTGTTTTTGAGTTTGAGATGATAAATTATCCCATGTTACTCCATCCTCATGATGGCTTTCATATTTATCCAACAGTTTTTTCAAATCTGCTTCTAGCTGTGCTTCGTTTAATAAACGCCCTTTCCCATACACGTGAATACTTTGATAATCCCATGTTGGAACATCTTCTGTTTCGTACCAAGTTGAAGAAATATACGCATGTGGACCTTGAAATATGATCAGTACATTGTCATTATTCTCAATCGTTTTCCATTGATTATTATTTTTAGCAAAATGTCCAGAAATCACTAATGCATCATTTGTTTCTTCAATGTTAACTGGTAAATGTGTTGCAATTGGCATTGTTCCATCATTTGTAACAATCGTTGCAAAATTATAAGTTGTTAAAAACTTCTTAATTTCTTGATAATCCTTCTTTTGATAATGTTTTGGAATATACATAAAATCCCCCCTCACTTAATAATATACTAGATTATAAAAAAAGGTTTAATTGAAAATTATTGTAACAATTCATCATTTATTTCGAGTATAGTTTGATACTTCATTTTTCACAATAAAAAAACCCTTGAAGCTATATGCTTCAAGGGTTTTAGCAATTAATATTGCTTCATATATTGTTCTCTTTCCCATTCAGACACTTGGGTACGATAGTAGTCCCACTCTAATGATTTAGATTGAATGAATTGGCGATAGATATGATTTCCTAATGCTTTTTTAATAACTGTATTTTCTCTCATTGCTTTAACAGCTGTGTAAAGTGTAGATGGTAAGTCTTGAACGCCTACTGATTCACGTTCTTCTCTATCCATTTCATAGATGTTTTGATCTACTGATTCTGGAGGTGTTAATTTGTTTTTAATACCATCTAAACCAGCTTCTAAAATTGCTGCTAATGCTAAGTATGGATTAGCTGCTGGGTCTACTGAACGAATTTCAACACGTGTTGATAATCCGCGTGATACTGGAATTCTTACCAATGGTGAACGGTTTTGTCCACTCCATGCAATATAACATGGTGCTTCATAACCAGGTACTAAACGTTTATATGAATTTACTAATGGGTTACATACTGCTGTAAATCCACGTGCATTTTTCAAGATACCCGCAATAAAGTGAAATGCATCATCTGTTAATTGCATTTCTCCGTTAGGATCGAAGAATGCATTTTCTTTACCATTGAATAAAGAAACGTTAAAGTGCATACCACTTCCGTTCACGCCAAATAATGGTTTCGGCATGAATGTTGCATGTAAATTATGTTTACGAGCGATTGTTTTTACAACTAATTTGAATGTTTGGATGTTGTCACATGCTGTTATTGCATCAGCATATTTGAAATCTATTTCATGTTGACCTGGTGCTACTTCGTGGTGACTAGCTTCAATATCAAAGCCCATATCTTCTAGTTCTAGAACGATATCACGACGACAGTTTTCACCTAAGTCTGTTGGTGCTAAGTCAAAGTATCCACCATTATCATTTAATTCTAATGTTGGTTCTCCTTGTTCATCTAATTTGAATAAGAAGAATTCTGGCTCAGGCCCTAAGTTGAAATCTGTATATCCGAGTTCTTCCATTTCTTTTAATACACGTTTCAAGTTTGTACGTGGATCACCAGGGAATGGGGAGCCATCCGGACTATATATGTCACAGATTAATCGTGCTACTTTACCTTTACCTGCAGTCCAAGGGAAAATTACCCAAGTATCTAGGTCAGGACATAAATACATATCCGATTCTTCAATTCGCACGAATCCTTCAATTGAAGAACCGTCAAACATCATTTCGTTGTTTAAAACTTTTTCTAATTGTGCAATTGGTACTTCTACGTTCTTGATTGTTCCTAAAATGTCCGTAAATTGTAATCTTAAATAACGCACGTTCTCTTCGTCAGCAAAATGAAAAATATCTTCCTTTGTAAATGATTGTTTAGCCATGTGATTATCCTCCAGTTTTTATTTAAAAAATCTTGATAAATCTCCACGGTTAAGTGGTCCTTCTGTTTTAGAAGTTCCTCTAATTACCCGCTCTCTCATCTTCAGTTCTTCATCAGAAAGGTCGTTTTGTTCTTGTAAAAGAATTTGTTTAATCCCTTTCATGTTAAAACCTTTTTCGATAAGATTTTTAATTTCAAGTAATCTTTCAAGGTCATTTAAAGAAAATAACCGTTGATTACCTTCAGTCCTTTTGGGTGAGACTAGCTCATTGCTTTCATAATATCTGATTTGTCTTGCTGTAAGCTCTGTTAACTTAATCACAACACCAATAGGGAACACGGCCATGTTTCTTCTAATTATGTCTCTTGACAGCACGACCGCCTCCTTCTATTAAGAACTTAAAATAAATTTAGCACATAAATTTTCAGAAAACAAATAAATGTTAGAAAACCTTACATAAAAATTATAATGCAACAAGTTCATTATTGATTAAATTTTTTACAGCTCGTGTAATAGCTAGTTTAACATGTTCATAAGTGAGACCACCTTGTATATACGCCTCATACGGTGCTCTTATAGGGCCATCAGCAGTTAATTCAATTGATGACCCTTGAATAAATGTACCTGCCGCCATAATGACATCATCTTCATAACCTGGCATATAACTTGGTAAAGGACTAAAATGCGCATTAATTGGTGATGCGTGTTGAATTGACTGACAAAATGCAATCATTTGTTCTTTTGTATCAAATGTAACGGACTGTATAATATCAGTTCGTTTATCTTGATAATGTGGTGTAGTTGTCATATTTAACTTTTGTAATAATAATGATGTGAATAAAGCACCTTTTAGACTTTGGCTGACAACATGCGGTGCTAAAAAGAATCCTTGATACATTTCAGGTAAACTTCCTAAAGATGCACCCGCTTCTTTACCTATTCCTGGTGCCGTTAAACGATATGCACATCGTTCGATTAGATCACGTTTCCCCGAAATATATCCACCTATTTTAGCAAGTCCACCACCTGGATTCTTAATAAGTGATCCTGCTATAAGATCTGCACCTATTTCAATAGGTTCTCTATCTTCTACAAATTCTCCATAGCAATTATCTACAAATATAATGATATTTGGATATTTAGCTTTAATAAGTTTTATAGCAAATTCAATTTGATCGATGGTTAATGAAGGTCTTGAACTATATCCTTTTGATCTTTGAATTGCAATGACCTTTGTGCTTTCGTTGATGCTTTCAAAAACGGCGTCCATATCTATCTCATGCTCTTTTAATGGAACTTCGTTATATGAGATACCTTGTTCTAGGAAACTACCAATACCATTTCCATTTACGCCAATAACCTCTAACAGTGTGTCATATGGTGTCCCTGTTATATATAATAATTCTTCACCATATTTAAGCTGACTATTTAGCGCCAACGTTATAGCATGTGTACCAGAAATAATTTGTGGACGAACTAAACTATCTTCTGCTTTAAACACTTTACTGTAAACTTCTTCTAAATGATCACGTCCAATATCATCATAACCATATCCTGTTGTTCCTACTAAATCCGATTCAGTAATTTTCACATCATGAAATGCATCTAATACACGTTCTTGAGCAGTCAATGCATTTTCTTCTATGCCATCGAAATACGGTCTTAATTCAGTTTCTACTTCTTTGATTAATTTATTTAATTTTTGTTCCATTATTCTACCTCTTATTTCTGTTTATAACCTTTAATGTGATATGAATTCGTTTCTTCATCGAATTCTAATGTCTCCACTAAAGTGTGTGTTCTTTGCCAATATAATTGATCAGCATTTGTGGATGAAATTGTCATTTCATAATATTCCATCGTTTCTTTAATCATTTGTACTAATTTTTCTTTCACTTTAACTTTATCTTTCACGTCTCTTGCAGATACGAATATAGAATGTTCAGAAACGGCTAATTGAGCACTTTCAACCATGTCTTTCTTATTAAAGACGACTAGCATCGGGATATGTCCCATTTCTAGCTGATTGACTAGAGACATTACCGTCTCGTATTGTTCCATATGATGAGGATGACTTGCATCTACAACATGAATAAGCAATTGGGCGTACTTCGCTTCCTCTAAAGTTGATTTAAATGCTGCAATAAGTGTCGTAGGCAATTTTTGAATAAATCCAACAGTATCGGACAATATGACATTGAACCCATTATTAATCGTAATGGCTCTTGATTTTGGGTCTAATGTAGCAAACAATAAGTCTTGTTCAAATGTTTCATCATTTGATAACTGATTAAACCACGAAGATTTACCAGCGTTCGTATATCCTATCAATGCAACTTGATAAGCTAGATTTTGTTGACGTCGCTCTCTATATCTTGAACGATGCGAAACAATTGTTTCTAACTGATGCTTTATTTCATTCATTCTTGTTCTAATATGTCTTCTATCTGTTTCTAATTTCGTTTCACCTGGACCTCTTGTACCTATTCCGCCTCCAAGACGCGACAAGCTTATTCCGTGCCCAGACAATCTTGGTAACAAATAATCTAATTGAGCAAGTTCAACTTGTAATTGTCCTTCTCTACTAGATGCTCTTTGAGCAAATATTTCTAATATAAGCTGTGTCCTATCGATAATTTTCGTATTAAACAACTCGTCTAAATGTTTAGATTGTCCAGTTGTTAATTCATCGTTAGCAATAATGGCATTAACTTCTATGTCGTTTAGTTCTATAAATTCAATAACTTCTTCGATTTTCCCTTTACCAAAATAATATTGTTGGTCAGGTCTTTCTCTTTTTTGAGTGAATACTTCTATCACTTCAAGTTGACTCGTTGTTGCTAAAGATTTCAACTCATCAACTGTTGATTGAAAAGTAGCTTCATCAATTTTTTTATCATGAAAAGCTAGTAATATTACCTTCTCAGTATCACGTTTAGTCGATTTCATATCATTTTTCATTTTATCACGCTCTCTTTAATTTCATTTTAACATATAAATCGATATGCATATTGATATGACTTTGATTAATTTTTGATTATAATGGAAATAAGAAAAGGAGTGATTGCAATGTCTATTTATGACTTCGAAGTTGCGAAAACAAACGGTGAGAAATATTCATTATCTGAATATAAAGGAAAAGCAATATTAATCGTTAATACTGCTAGTGAATGTGGTTTCACTCCACAATTTGAAGGATTAGAAGAACTTTATCAAGATTATAAAGATAAAGATTTTGTCGTACTCGGTTTTCCTTGTAACCAGTTTGGTAATCAAGAACCCGGCGACTCATATGAAGCGTATCAAAACTGTAAATTAAACTACGGTGTCACTTTTCCTATGCACGAAAAAATAAAAGTTAAAGGTTCAGAACAGCATCCACTTTATGACTACCTTACATCTGCTAAAAAAGGTATTTTAAACGGATCGATTAAATGGAACTTTACGAAGTTTTTAGTTAACAAAGATGGAGAAGTCGTTAATCGTTTCTCTCCACAAAAAAGTCCAGAACAATTAAGAAGTTCTATAGAAGAAGTATTATAAAATATAGACACAATATAGAACGTCGTTTTAACAAAAAATGATTGAATAGTCGTAGGAACAAAGCTTGGGACATAAATACCCATTCTCAAATAAAGAGAGCATAAATTCTTGTTTTTTAAAGAATTTACGCTCTTTTAAGTTAATCTGGGATGTTAATATCCCAGGCTCAAACATTGAAATATTTTATTCTTTGCATGGTCGTTTTTTTAAAGGATATAACCTAAGTTCAATGTTTTCTCCGTGTTTAATATCCTCAAGTTGATTTTCTGTTAAAGGTTCTGTGAATTCTTCATCATTCCAATGATCGTAATAAACAGCATTTTCCCCTTCAATTCTTAAAACTGCATAAATATCTTGGTCGCTTGGTAAATCAATATTATACATTTCGTCTTTCATCACTAAACACCTCCTTCAATATATCTTTCGTTGCCATTTTTTTACAAATAAGATATATTATATTTGTAAACACTTATATACAAAACCTTCAAAATTCTTCACTTTCCCAATCTAAAGTGAAGAATTTTCTCATTATCTTAGTGATGCTTTTTTAGTCAACTATTATCAAAAATAGTTGACTAATAGTAGGAACAGAGGCTGAGACAATTAATTTGTCTCAGCCTCTGTTATTCGTCACAAGATTTTATTCATTTTCTTTGTTTTCTTCGTCTTGCGCATCTACGAAAGTTGAAATAGCATGTTTGTAAATTAGATTTTCTTTCCCCTGAATATCTAATAGCACAACATTATCGTCAAAATTGACGATTTTGCCTTTCATTTGAAATCCATTCAGTAAAAATACTGTCAGTTCAGTACCTTCTGATTTGAACTTCTCCAATAATACTTCTTGAATATTTTCTTTCTCTGCCATATGACTTTCCCCTTCACTTGGATAATTGGATTACGTTGTCCGCGATTTCTGATAAAGACTGTTTATCCCGTTGAAACCAAGTAACATTCATTTTATTTTTAAACCATGTCATTTGACGCTTGGCATACCTTCGTGAATTTTGCTTGATTTGTTCTTTAGAAGTTTCTATGTCTATTTCTCCCTTAACTACAGGTATTAATTCTTTGTATCCAATGGCTTGCATACTTTGCGAATGTTCATACCCTTCCTCAACAAGATTAGACACTTCTCTTAATAATCCTCGCTGCAACATCATGTCCACACGCATATTAATTCTTTCATATAATATTTCGCGCGACATTTCTATCCCAACTAATATTGTACTATATTTTCCAGAAAATGTCTGGCTTTTCTTTCTTTCACTTAAAGTTTTTTTAGTTTTCAAGTAAAATTCAATGGATCTTTCAACTCTTTTACGATTGTTTGGATGCACTGTTGACGCGGTTTCTGGGTCAAACTCTTTTAAATAATTGTGCAATTCGATATTTGTAAAATTAGATAATTCTTTTAATTTATTTTTAATAATTTCCATTTTTTCCGAACTAATATCTTCTTCTTCAAGCTGATAATCGTATAGAACAGATTGAACATATAATCCTGTTCCACCAACTAAAATTGGTAATTTACCTCTACTATGAATATCATCTACTACTTCTGTAAAATCTTGTTTAAATTTGTACACAGAATATGGTTCATCAGGTTCATAAACGTCTATTAAATGATGAACGATACCTTCTTTTTCTTCCTCGGTCACTTTTGCAGTACCGATATCTAACCCTTTATATATTTGAAAAGCATCACCGTTTATAATTTCCCCATTTAACGCTTTAGCTAATTTAATACTCAATTCTGTTTTGCCAACAGCAGTTGGACCTACTATTGCAATTAATGGTTTATCATTCATTGGGGGATTCCTCTTTTTCTAATAATTTAATTTGCATGATTAACCAATTATATAAATGTTCGTAAACGGCATATTGATTCGTTTCAAATAAGACTTCATGACGTTTATTTTTATATAATTGTACAGTGACATGTTTAACACCTGAACGTTTATAAATAGAAGCTAATTGTTTAATACCTTTTCCAAACCCACCGAAATGATCTTCTTTTCCTGATACAAGTAAAATAGGCATATTAAAATTTTGTTTTTTAATGAAACTTGGCTTTTTAGTTTGTACAGTTGTTTTGACAGTTTCTAATAACACTTTATGCGAAACTGGAAATCCAGCATAGGTATCTTGTTCGTATTGTTCACGGTTCTCATCACTTTCACTAATCCAATTATTATCTTTGTTTAAATCTTTATGTTCTCGGTTCGTTGTTTTAAATGCAATATTGTTAATAAATTTAGACTTAGTGCGACTACCTAAAAACAAATTCACTATTTTTAATCCATATAAATTTAATTTACCTCGTAAATTAGAATATACGACCGTACCTGATAACAATAAAATATCAACATCATCTGGATAGTCATGTACAAATTTTCTAGCAATTAACGAGCCCATTGAATGGCCTAGTAATATATATGGCAAATCTGAATTTAATTCATTTCTAAAAGTGTCTCCTACCTCTTTTACGTCATCTACTAAATCTTGTAACGTATTAAAATGCCCTCTCGTAGACTCTTCAATATTAATGCCATGCCCACGGTGATTATGGCGAATAACATGAAAACCTCTCTTACATAAATATTCTACAATGTGATCATATCTATCTTTATGTTCAGCCACACCATGCAAAATATGTATGATGCCTAATGGTTTTTCATCTGATTTATCTATCGTAACTTCTAAAGTTTGTCCTGTAGATAAAGTGATTCTATGATTAAATCGTCTCAAAGACATTCGCCTCCCTTTGAATCATTATAGCAAATTCTATACTGCTTAAAAATATATTAACCACACTATATATCAATACAGTTATTTTTTCATTTCATGTACATTTTAGCACAAAAAAGCTGCCCAAAAATTTCATAACTTTTGGGCAGCTTATGTTCACTCTAACATTTGTTAGAATTTAATATACTTTATATTTTTATTATTTTACGATTGCTGGTTGATCGTTTGGATTAACCGCTTCTTTAATTGCTTGTTCTAATTCTTCTTTATATACACGTTTGCTGTCATTATCGTAATTCAACACTTTCGCCATTACTTCAACAATAGCGTCTTTATGTTCTAACACATAGTTGATATCGAAGTATAAACGTCCTGAACGACGTACTAAAAAGTCAGTTGGTTTATGAACCATTTCTTTTTGAATGCTGTAAATTACTTCAGCATATACTTCTATTGGTAAATTAACATCTGCAACTTGCGTAGCGTGCGCTATTTCAAATACGTCATCTACGTTTGAACCGTATTTTCTAGCTAAGTAACGTGCTGCATCTTCTGATAAGTTGTAGTTTTTAGCTTCTTTAACTTTGCTTTCAACAAATGATTCATAATTTTTACTACCACCAACGTTACCACCAGAAATATAAGTTTCTTTAGTGTTACATGGTTTGAATGATAATTTGTATTCTTCTTTTAGGCGTTTGCTTAATAAGTTAACAATGTCTTGAGCCATGTGACGGTAACCTGTTAATTTCCCACCTGCAATCGTAAGTAATCCTGAGTCGCCTTCCCAAATTTCATCTTTACGTGAAATTTCTGAAGGATCTTTACCTTTTTCGAAGATTAATGGTCTTACGCCAGCCCATGTAGATTCTATATCTTTATCTTCTACTTTAACTGTAGGGAACATATAATGAATTGCATCAAGTAAATATTGACGGTCTTCTTCTGTAACTTTAGGTGATGATTTATCATTGTCATATATCGTATCTGTAGTACCTACATATGCTTTTCCATCTCTAGGAATTGCAAAGATCATTCTGCCATCATTTTCAGTATCAAAGTATACTGCTTGTTGTAATGGGAATACACTTTGATCGATTACAATATGCACACCTTTAGTTAATCTAAGTTGTTTATTGTTTGTTGAGTAGTCTTTACCTCTTACTTCATCTACCCAAGGTCCTGCTGCATTAATTACTCGTTTACCTTTAATTTCAAAAATTTCATTTTGTAATAAGTCAGTAACTTCTATACCAGAAATTTTATTCTTTTTGTCATATAAGAAATCATTTGATTTAGCATAGTTTATGATATCCGCACCAAATTCACGTGCACGTTTCATTACTTCAATTGTTAAACGAGCATCATCAGTACGATATTCAACGTAATATCCTCCAGCTTTTAAACCATCTTTCTTAACAAGTGGTTCTTTATTAATTGTTTCATCTTTACTTAACATTGTACGACGTTCTGCTTTTTTAACGCCCGCTAAGAAGTCATATACTTTTAGGCCGATAGAAGTTGAGAAAGGCCCCATGCTTCCACCTTTATGCAATGGTAGTAACATCCACTCTGGAGTTGTTACGTGTGGACCATTTTCATAAACAATCGCTCTTTCTTTACCTGTTTCAGCAACTACGCCTACTTGGAATTGTTTTAAATAACGTAAACCACCGTGAACTAATTTAGTACTTCTTGAACTTGTACCTTGTGCAAAGTCTTGCATTTCAACTAAAGCTACTTTCATTCCACGTTGAGACGCATCTAATGCGATACCTGCACCAGTAATACCTCCACCTATAACTACTACGTCATAATCTGTCTTTTTAAGTTGATCTTTAACTTGATTACGGTTTAATGCTGATAATTGTTGCATAATCATTTCCTCCTATTAAAATGTAAAAAAATGAGAGACTCATCCCTACAATAAATTGTACGAACAAAGCCTCTCACGTCTCTACGGAATATTAACTTACCTTAATGATAACACAACTTAGTCTAATTTAAAAGCTTGAGTGGCTTTTACTGCAGTTTTCCAACCTTTATAAAGTTTTTCTCTTTCTTCTTCTTCAAGTTCAGGTTTGAATTCTGTTTCTAATTTCCATCTTTGTTGTATTTCATCTTTTGATTTCCAAAATCCTACTGCTAATCCAGCTAAGTATGCAGCACCTAGCGCAGTCGTTTCACTAACTTCAGGTCTTTCAACTGGTGTATTCACAATATCCGCTTGGAATTGCATTAAGAAATTATTCTTAACCGCTCCACCATCTACTCTTAATGTTTCTACATTAATTCCTGAATCTTTTTCCATCGCTTCTAATACATCTCTTGTTTGGTAACACAATGATTCTAACGTTGCTCTAATAAAGTGTTCTTTTTCAGTACCACGTGTTAATCCGAAGATTGCACCTCTTGCATCAGCGTCCCAATATGGTGTACCTAAACCAACAAATGCTGGTACTACATAAACACCTTCAGTAGATTTAACACGTTTAGCGTAAGCTTCAGAAGCTGGCGCAGATTTGATCATTCTTAATCCATCTCTTAACCATTGAATGGCAGATCCGGAAACGAAAATACTACCTTCAAGCGCGTAATTTACTTTTCCATCCAAACCATATGCTAATGTTGTAAGTAAACCGCTCTCCGATTTCACAGGTTTCTCTCCTGTATTCATTAACATAAAGCCACCAGTTCCGTATGTGTTTTTAACATCTCCACTTTCGAAACAAGCTTGACCGAATAATGCAGCTTGTTGGTCACCTGCTACACCGGCAATCGCAATTTTTTCACCGAAGAAATGATGTTCTTGAGTATATCCATAAACTTCACTTGAAGGTTTAACTTCAGGTAACATTGATGCTGGTACATCAAGATATTCTAGTAATTCTTCATCCCATTTTAAATCGTAAATGTTATACATTAATGTTCTACTTGCATTTGAATAATCTGTTACATGTGTTTCACCCGTAAATTTCCAAATTAACCATGTGTCAATTGTTCCGAATAATAAATCACCGTTTTCAGCTTTTTCTCTTGCACCTTCAACATTATCTAAAATCCATTTTACTTTTGTACCTGAGAAATAAGGATCTAGTAATAATCCAGTTTTTTCTCGGAAAATAGGTTCTAAATCTTTAGCTTTTAATTCTGCACAAATTTCTTGTGTTTGTCTCGATTGCCATACAATTGCATGATATACTGGGCGACCAGTATTTTTGTCCCATACAACTGCTGTTTCTCTTTGGTTTGTAATACCAATACCTTCAATTTGTTTTGGACTGATGTTATTTTCATTAAGTACACTTGAAATAACAGCTAGAACAGATGTCCAAATTTCATTTGCATCATGTTCAACCCAACCGCCTTTTGGAAAATATTGTTTAAATTCTCGTTGACTAACAAATTTGATAGTTCCCTCTTTATCAAATAGTATAGCTCTTGAACTTGTTGTACCTTGGTCAATTGATAAAATGTATTTTTCCATATTAAACACTCCTATAAATTTGTTTGTTACAGAATTTCTGAAACTTCATCTTTAAGGATAGTTTTATTCAATACGATACCGAATAATACTACAATAACTGTAAAGATGATTGAGAAAATAATGAATCCATTAACAATCCCGTTAAATAAAATGTTATACAATGCTGCACCTAACATACCACCTGAGATAGGTCCTAAAATCGGAACAATCGCATATTTCCAGTTAGATGATCCTTTACCTGGAATTGGTAATAGCATATGCATAATACGTGGACCAATGTCACGAGCTGGGTTAATTGCATAACCAGTCGCACCACCTAAACTTAAACCAATTGCTACGATTAATAGTCCTACGATAAGTGGATTTAAACCATCTGTAAATTTATTAGCTCCTATAAACAATAATCCCATAACTAAAGCCATAGTACCAATAATCTCACTCATGAAGTTAGCAACATAGTTTGGATATGATGGTCCAGTAGAGAATACAGCTAATTTTGCACCTTTATCCTCAGTTTTTTTCCAATGCGGTAAATATGTAGCCCATACAAATCCTGCACCAATCATGGCACCGATCATTTGAGCAATAATGAATGGCACAACTTTAGACCATGGAAATGATCCATCAATTGCAAAGCCAAGTGTTACAGCAGGATTTAAATGTGCCCCCGAAACACTTCCAGCTGCATATACGCCTAGCATAACAGCAAGCCCCCAACCTAATGATATGACAATCCAATCAGCGCCTTTACCTAAAGCGCCTTTAAGATTGACGTTAGCACACACACCTCCACCAAATAATACCAAGATGGCTGTACCAATTATCTCTGCTAAAAATTCACTCATATTAAACACCCTCCTATAATTTACGTGCTAATACATAAAAATCCCTCTACAAACATACAGCTATACCTAATATTCGTATAATTATTATACAAATTAATGGCATAGTTTTAGTTATAGAGGGTCTCATTTACTCATCTCATATATTAACTTAATTAGAAGTATAATACTTAATGAAAACGTTGTCAAATTAATTTACCAAATTGATACATCGCTTGATGTGATGTATTGGGCACCGCTTTCAATAGCAAGGTTAATTTCTTCTTCTGTATTGATTAATCCACCTGCAATAATACGCTTACCAGTTTGATCGCTAATTTCTTTTATGACTTTAGTTGCAACGCCTGGAAGAACTTCTACTAAATCCGGATCTGATTGTTTAATCAGTTCAATACTTCTACTTAACGCAGTGCTGTCTAGAATAAACACTCTTAATATCGTTAATGTATTTAATTTCTTTGCACGTTTAATAATTTTAGATTTAGTTGAAATCACACCGTGAGGCTTATATTGTTGTATAACATATTCAACAGCTGCTTCATCATTAGACAAACCTTTTATAAGATCAATATGCAACATAACCTCTTTATTATGCTTTTTCATTTGTTCTAAAATACCTTGCAAATGACCTATATGCGTATCTAATAGTACGCAGCGATCATAATCCATCTTAAAGAACTTTTCCATGTCTTTCATAGATCGAATAGCCGGCAAAATATATTTATTCATCTTATCCTCCTACATAACTCTTTTAAATAATTTCTCTAGTTCATAAGTCGTTAATTCAATAATAATCGGCCTGCCGTGTGGACAAGTGAATGGATCAGTCGTCTCTCTTAATTCATCAATTAAGTGACTCATTTCATGATTTCTTAAATAATGATTGGCTTTAATCGATTTTTTACAACTCATCATAATAGCTGCGTCTTCACGCAATTTTTTAATATCCACTTTTTCATGTTTTAATACATAATCTATCATATCTTTTATGATTTCTTCTGCATCGACATGTGGTAACCATACAGGATATTCACTAACCATGTAATCATGATGTCCAATCGTTTCTAAAAATATACCCGCTTCTTCTAAAGGATGGAGATATTTTTCGATAATCATATGTTCATCACGTGAGAAGTTAAAAGTTAATGGCAACAATAAGCTTTGTGTTTCATTTGTCACTTCGCCAATTTTCTCTTTAAAGAATTCATATTTTATACGTTCTTGAGCAGCATGTTGGTCAATCATAAACATTCCAGTATCATTTTGAGCAATAATATATGTTCCATGTACTTGTCCAACAACTTCCATATAGGGCACGCGTGGTGTGTCTGATTTAGCTTCTTGCACATCAATATCATTAGAGTTGGCGATTCTGTCACCCGAATCTATAAACGGCTCATTTTCAATGACATCATTAGATTCGTGATTCATCTCTTTTTCTATTTCAGTATGCACTTCGTTAGCGTGCATATCATCATCTTCTATATGCGTAGCAACATCTTCTTGTATAACAGAATGGTGATCTTTTTTATTTTTAAATTGCCATTGCTGTGAACCTACATTATTGGACGATTTCTGCTTTGTATCGTTTTCAGTAAGTTTATCAATATCATTCGACGGTACTACTGTATCCTCATTCATTTGAGGTAGAGGGTTTATAGGTTCTTGCTTTTTGCGAGCTTCAAAATCCAATTTCTGTTGCTCGAAAATTTCTTTTTGTGACTTTTTAGGCTTGTGCTGATCTAAAGAAGTATCCGGTATAAGAGACAAACCTCTAAACGCTTCTTTAATTTTGTTATTAATCAAATCATACAATAACTGCTCTTTAGAAAGTCTAACTTCTAGTTTAGTCGGGTGAACGTTCACGTCTACTAATATAGGATCCATTTCAATATTGATATAGGCAATTGGATAACGTCCAATTGGTAAAAGTGTATGATATCCTTCAATAATTGCTTTATTGAGAACAAAATTCTTGATATACCTTCCATTTATAAAAATGGAAATATAATGTCTATTACTTCTCGTATGTTCAGGTTTACAGACGAATCCGTTCATTACATAATCGTCTGTTTCACCTTTTATTTCTACTAAGTCTTTAGCTATTTTCATACCATATATTTCAGCCATTACTTCGTTCGTTTTACCAGATCCATTTGTTGAAAGTACGTTTTTATCATCTGATACAAGATTAAACGAAATATTCGGGTGACTCATCGCCATTCTATTGACAATATCCGTTATTTTACCTAATTCAGTATATAGACTTTTAACATACTTTAATCTTGCTGGCGTATTATAAAATAAATCTTTCACAAGGATATCTGTACCTTTTTTAGCTTTTGCAGGTTGTCGTTTAATAATTTCTCCATTTTCAACCTGCACTTCATGACCAAGCATACCATCTGTGCAAGTTTTCATTGTGACTCTACTTACTGATGAAATACTCGCTAATGCTTCGCCTCTAAAGCCTAACGTGCGTATATGAAACAAATCATAGTCATTATTAATTTTACTAGTTGCATGTCTTCCAAATGCTTTATCGATATCTTCTTCTTCAATCCCAGTTCCGTTATCTACAACTCTAATGGATTGTATGCCTGATTCTTTAATTGTTATGTCAATTTGAGTTGCTTGTGCATCAATAGCATTTTCCAATAATTCTTTGACGACAGAAGCAGGTCTTTCTACAACTTCTCCAGCGGCTATTTTATTGGCTAAAGATAATTCAAGTTCTTTAATTTTTCCCAACGCACTCACACTTTCTATTTAAGTTGATTTTGTATTTCTTGAAGTTTCGTTAATGCTTCTATTGGTGTTATATTCATTAAGTCTATCGATTTAATTTTCTTTTCAATTTCTGATGGGCTTTGTTCTTCAAACAATTGGAATGACGGTTGATTAAATTTTTCAACTTCACGTTCTGTTTTCGTATTTGATTCTAATTCTTGAAGAATCGCATGCGCTCTCTCAATAATTTCATCCGGTAAATCTGTTAATTTTGCAACATGTATACCGTAACTTTGGTCAACTGCGCCTTCTTTAACTTTATGCAAGAAAATAAGCTCTCCTTGATATTCTTGTGCTGCTACGTGAATATTTTTTAATCCGGATAACGTTTCATCCAGATGTGTTAATTCATGATAGTGTGTTGAAAATAATGTTTTTGCTTTCGTATGATGATGCACATATTCAATCATAGATTGCGCCAATGCTAATCCATCAAATGTTGATGTACCTCTGCCAATTTCATCGAATATAATCAAGCTATCTTCAGTGGCACCAACCATCGCTTTCTCCGCTTCTAACATTTCAACCATAAATGTACTTTTACCAGATACTAAATCATCTGCAGCACCTATTCTTGTAAATATTTGATCAAATATAGGTAATTGTGCATAATCTGCCGGTACGTATGCACCCATTTGTGCCATAATGCTGATTATTGCAATTTGTCGCATATATGTACTTTTACCAGACATATTAGGTCCAGTGATTAAATAAATAAAGCCTTCTTTATCCAAATAACAATCATTTGGTACATAATCATTGTGATCCATTACTCTTTCAACTACAGGATGACGAGATGATTTTAATGATAATGTCTTATCTTCACTAAATATCGGTCGCGTATAATGATACTTTTGAGCAATTTCAGCAAAGCTTTGTAAGCAGTCTATTTCGGACAACAATTTAGCTTGTGCTTGTAATTTTTCAGTATAGGCTTTTACTTCTTGTCTTAATTCTAAGAATAATTGATACTCTAATTCTATCGCTTTATCTTCTGCACCTAATATAATAGATTCTTTTTCTTTAAGTTCTTCCGTAATATATCTTTCAGCATTGGATAACGTTTGTTTACGTTGATATCCAAGTGCATCAGTATCTATATTGTTTACATTAGCCTTCGTAATTTCAATATAATAGCCAAACACTTTATTAAAGCTTACTTTTAATGATTTTACACCTGTTCTTTCTCTTTCTTTCAGCTGTAATTCTGCAATCCATTGTTTACCGTTTGTAGATGCTTCTTTATATTGATCAAGTGTTTCATGATATCCTCTTTTAAATATTCCACCTTCTTTTACTGATAAGGGTGGATCTTCAACTAAACTATCTTCTAATAGCTGTTCTAAATCTTTGAGTGGTTCAAGCGCTTTAAATCGATCGATAGAATGAGAATCTAAACGTTCTATAATTTCTTTAATGTATGGAATTTGTTTAATCGAATAATTTAATTGGACTAAGTCTTTTGCATTCACATTGCCATAACTCACTCTTCCAACTAATCGTTCTATATCATAAACCATATTTAAATAACTTCTTAACTCGTCTCGTTCGATAAAGCCATTAACCAATTGTTCAACCGCATCTAATCTTTGTTCAATGTCTCGTTGTTTGATTAACGGTCTATCAATCCACTGTTTTAATCTTCTTGCGCCCATTGGTGTTTTCGTATCATCCATTAACCATAAAAGTGTACCTTTTTTTGATTTAAGTCTAATACTCTCTGTTAATTCAAGATTTCTTTTAGCATAAAAGTCCATTTTCATGTAATCTAGCGCTCTATACACAAGAACTTCTTCTATGTGTGGCATCTCTCTCTTACCATTATCATGAATATAATTTAACAAATAATTCAATGATCTTTTTTGAGATTGAGATGTTCCAGTAACAACTTCATATTCACGCTCTTCGTAACTATCAACAACAGTAATTGTTTCAGTTATAAGTTGAATTTGTTTGTACAAATTATCAGGTAAAATTTTGTTCACAATAATTTCATTAGGATAAATTGTTGTAATTTCATTCATTAAAGTCGTTTCATCATCAAATGAAGTAACTTTTAATTCGCCAGTCGTAACATCACAATAACTTAAATGAAATTCACCATCTTCTTTAATAAAACTTAATATATAATTATTCGCTTTTTCGTCCATACCTTTTTGTTCCATCACTGTACCAGGTGTAATAACTTGCACGACTTCTCTACGAACCATGCCTTTAGTTTGTGTTGGATCTTCCATCTGTTCACAAATCGCGACTTTGTATCCTTTAGATATTAACTTTTCTATATATCCTGAAGCGGAGTGATAAGGTACACCACACATTGGAATCGGGTCTTTTTTCGCATCTCTTCTTGTTAAAGTAATTTCCAATACTCTAGATGCTTCGACTGCATCGTCATAGAACATTTCATAAAAGTCACCTAATCTGAAAAATAATAATGTATCTTGATATTGGGATTTTATTTTTAAATATTGAGCCATCATTGGCGTTGGTTTAGACATCTTTTTTCACGTTCCTTTTTTTAACTTTCGATTTATCTATTTTATCAAAATTTCTAACATTTAACGAGTATGGTGAAATTTATTTAATAAAAAACCATCTAAAACACGCATTGCTTAGATGGTTAAATATCGTTTTTCAATTTTTTAAGTATACCTCTTTTTTCAAAAGCTGTTAAAATCATATAACTCACAATCGCGCCAATTAAGCTACTCGTGAAAAATGAGATAAACAATGGCCAAAA
The DNA here is from genome assembly GCF_022387115.1 of Mammaliicoccus sp. F-M27. Classification (NCBI taxonomy): domain Bacteria; kingdom Bacillati; phylum Bacillota; class Bacilli; order Caryophanales; family Staphylococcaceae; genus Mammaliicoccus; species Mammaliicoccus sp. F-M27. The sequence goes on from NZ_JAJNIE010000002.1 coordinate 88,013, forward strand.
TGCCATTTCTCCTAGTCCAAGTAGCCAGGCAATTGGAAGACAAACTAAACTTCCTATTATGCCAGTGCCTATTACTTCACCTATGGAAGCCATATATAATTTACGACTATATTTATAGAGCAAACTTGCTAATAATACACCAATCATGCTACCTGGAAAAGCAAAAATCGTACCGATTCCTAGTAAATTCCTAATTGAAGATGATAACAAAGCTTGTGCTAAACCATACCAAGGCCCTAGAAAAACAGCTGATATGACATTGATAAAATGTTGTATCGGTAATGCCTTTATAGGTCCAATTGGGATTGTTACAAATGTACTCAACACAACATTGATTGTCGTTAATATAGCTGTTAAAGTCATTAACTTAGTCTTCATATTATATTGCCTCCTAAAAAAATCATTAGCCTACGCATTGGCAGACTAATGATTATGAGTGTATATAATCTTTAGTTGCACAATCTTTACGCCAGCATGATCTGGTTCAAATATACACGTATAATCTCAGCCTCTTAGGACACCGTGTGTGCAAAAATTTTCTTTATTAATGTGAACAGCTACTCGTGTTAGGTGCATTATTCACAGCAGCACCTGTTTCACCAGTTAATTGATTGCCACCAGTTGATTCAATAATTTCATTCGTAACTGTATGACTAATTGAATGAGATACCATTTGTAAAAGTTCATTCACTTCAACTTGAGCTTCTTTAAATTCACTTACGATAGGCATTTCATCTAATTCTTTTTCAATATTTTTTATTTTTTCTTCGACCATCGCTAATGCTTTATCTTTCCCGTAGTTTTGGAAATTAACAGCTTGTTTTTGCAAAGACTTCAGACTAGCCATTTTCTCTCTAACTGTTTGATTCTCATGTATTTGAGCTTCAGCACGTTTGAAAAATTCCACTTCTTCTGTTTCAGACATCATTTTGCCCAGTTTGCGCGCTTGATCAAGAATATCATCTTTTGTATACATTTAATGTACCACCTTTTCTTTAGATACAATCTCTATTAATTCACCATTCAATGAATATTGTTTCGCTTCAATTATTTTAACTTTTACGATTTTTCCAATTACATCTTTGGATGCTTTAAAGTTTACTAATTTATTTTTTTCAGTGTACCCAGCCATTACCGCGTCATCTCGTTTACTAGAACCTTCACATAAAACATATACTTCATGTCCTTCGTATGGTTTCAATGATTTAGCGGCATATTCTCCAACAACTTTATTTAATCTTTGAAGACGTTCTTTTTTCTCTTTGTCAGGAACGTTATCTTTCATTTTAGCAGCTGGTGTACCTTCTCTAGGTGAGTAAACGTAAGTATATGCATGCTCAAAACCAACTTCATGGTAAAGCTTAATCGTTTCTAAAAATTGTTCTTCTGTCTCATTAGGATAGCCAACAATGATATCAGTTGTCAATGCAACATCTGGTATTGCTGCTCTAATTTTTTGAACAAGCTCAAGATAACTTTCACGGGTATATTTACGACCCATTATTTTCAACACTTGATTATTACCAGATTGAACAGGTAAATGTATATGAGGCACGATGTTACCACCGTTCGCGATCACCTCAATTAAACGGTCATCGAAATCCCATGGATGACTTGTTGTAAAACGAACTCTTGGTATATCTATTTTAGTGATGTCATATAATAAATCACCTAAACCATACTCTAGCCCTTCAATATCTTTACCATATGCATTAACGTTTTGCCCTAATAGACAAATTTCTTGATAACCTTGACGTGCTAAATCTCTAACTTCAGCAATAATTTCTTCTGGCATACGACTTCTCTCTTTACCACGCGTAAAAGGCACAATACAGTATGTACAGAATTTATCGCAGCCGTACATAATATTTACCCATGCTTTAATTCTGCCATTTCTGACTTTAGGTAAATTCTCTATAACGTCGCCTTCTTTAGACCACACTTCAACTACCATTGCTTTAGACATATATGCCTCTTCTAAAATTTCTGGCAATCTATGAATATTATGTGTTCCAAAAATCATATCAACATTTTGGTATGATTTAAGAATTTTATTTACGACGGATTCTTCTTGAGACATACAACCACATACACCAATTAAACAATCTGGTCTTTCTTGTTTAAGATGTTTTAGATTCCCTATTTCGCTAAAAACTTTATTTTCAGCATTTTCCCTAATCGCACATGTGTTCAATAAAATCACATCTGCATCGTCAACTGAATTTGTTGGTGCGAAGCCTAAAGCTTGGAATATTCCTGCCATAACTTCTGTATCATGTTCATTCATTTGGCAGCCATATGTTCTAATATAGAATTTACGACCTTTCCCCATTCCTCTATGTCGCTCATCTATTTTAAAATCATCATGATATTCAACTTGAGATTTCCCTCTTTGTTTAGCGTCCTTTAAGTTTGGCGGTTGATAGACATGTTCGAAATATTTGCTATAATCCTTTTCTAAATTAGGTTCTGTCTTCGCATTAGCACCATGTTTTCTTTGCTCTTCATTCAATGTCAAAACCCTTTCTGCCCATATATTTATACCTATATATTATATTAGAGTTCAACACAAAGTGCAAAAATGTTTGAACATTTTTGCACTTTCATGAATAGAGAAATTTTCGTTCATAGTATTTCTTCTCTTATATCTCTGTCTTTTACTATAGATTAATCCAAAATCGTCGTGTCACTTCATTGTCTTCTGAAATAAAAGCGTCCGACTCGACTCCATTGTTATGCAGGATGACTTGCGCACTTGCATAATTATTTTCATCACATGTTACTAACGCTTTTTCTACAGACGCTTCGCGTAATTCTTTTAACGCGTATTCTAATAGTTTCGTTGCATAACCTTTTCCACGTTGACTTCTTCTAACACCATAGCCCACATGTCCACCTTTATTCCTCAAAAAATCATTTAGCCCATATCTAACATTGACCGCGCCAACAATTTTTTGTTCTACAATTAAGACAAAAGTTTTAGCTTTTACAAAATCTTCATCAATTGGATTAATCGCTTCTTTTTGCATAACTAACATCTCTTGAAATCCACCATGTTCTTTCACATCTGTAGTCCATGGTACAACGCTTTCGTCATTTTCATACCATTCATTTATATATTCTGTAAATAAGCTTTCGATATTTGTATCTATTTCTCTATATTCCATAAGCTCATCCTCTCTAATTTAATTCTTTGATTTGCTCCTCATCGCTAGCATTAAGCATATGATAATAAATCCCTTGTTGTTCTATTAAATCTTGTTGTGTCCCTGATTCGATGAGTTCTCCATGAGCTAGTACAAATACTAAATCTGCTTTTTTAACAGTATTTAATCTATGCGCAATAATAATGCTCGTTCTGCCCACCATTAATGTTTCTAAAGCTTCTTGAATTTTTATTTCTGTCACTGTATCAATACTACTTGTCGCTTCATCTAATAATAAAATTTTAGGGTCTTGCAATAAGCATCTCGCAATTGACACAAGTTGTCTTTCACCTTGAGACAATGATCCAGATTCACCCTTTAATACTGTTTCGTAACCATTTTCAAGCGCGTCAATAAATTCGTGTGCATTAGCTTTTTTAGCCGCTTCAATGACTTCTTCATAAGTTGCATTTGGCGTGCCGTACATAATGTTATCTTTTATCGTGCCATCGAATAAATATGGATCTTGAAGAACTACACCTATTTCTTGTCTTAATGATTTTCGCGTCATTTTATTAATAGGAATATCATCTATTAATATACGTCCGCTATTTACATCATAATAATGTAAAATAAGTTGAACGATTGTCGTCTTTCCAGCTCCTGTAGCCCCAACTAACGCCACAGATTCTCCATTATTAATTTTGAATGACAAGTCTTTTATCGTTGCTGTTTTTTGTTCTTTGTCATATTTGAACACGACATTTTCAAATTCTATTTTGCCATTTATATCATTGTAATCTATTGCATCATCTTCATCTTTTTCAACTGGTTCATTCATAATATCAAACACACGTTCAGCACCAGCTATAGCAGATAATACCGTATTAAATTGATTGGCCAAATCTGATAACGGTCGTGTAAACTGTCTCGCATATTCTGCAAAAATAACGATAACACCAACTGTCACGCCAGCAATATTGTTTAATGCTAAAATACCACCAACACCCGCTACGATTGCAAAACTTAAATTATTTAAATAGTTCATCACTTTCGGAATCATGCCGCCAATCGTTGTTGACCAAAAGCTATACTCTCTTACATTTTTCGCTTTTTCATTAAATGTTTCCATCACATATTTTTCTTGTGAAAAAGCTTTTACAACTGTTTGTCCGTTAACAATTTCTTCAATATAGCCATTCATAATGCCGAGCTGTTTTTGTCTTAAAGCATATAATACACTTGTACGCGCGGTAATCCACCTTAAACTTACAAACATAATAGGAATAATGATAATCGTTAATAGCGTAAGTAATGGACTCAAATACAGCATAATTGAAAGTGTACCGATTAAAGTCACGACACTAGACGTGAATTGTATAAATGATGAATTTAATACTTGTGAAACATTCTCAATGTCATTTTGCATTCGACTCATCAATTCACCATGTTGTTTTTTATCATAATAAGATACAGGTAACTTTTGAAAATGTTTAAACAGTTGATCTCTTAATAAATACACAGTACGTTGTGCAATGCTAACCATCATAAAAGAGCCTATATAAGATGTAACTGATAACAATACGTAAACAATAAGGAAGATTACAATATACGTTGACAATCCACTTAAATCTTTCGGAATAATTTTCGTATCAATTATTCGACCTATTAAAAACGGTCCTATTAAACTTAAAATAGACGAACAAATAATCATAAAGATTACAATAATCAATTGAATGCGTGTTTCATCAATTAAATTCCAAATATTTAACAATGTCCCTTTAGTATCTCGTGCTCTCTTTTTCTTTTTAGGATTCTTTTTCGAAAAATCTTCAGCTTTGAATACTGGTTGATGTCCATAAGGTTGTTTTATACTCATGATGAACTCACCGCACTTTCTTGACTATTGGAGATTTCTTTATAAAGGTCAGATGTTTCTAGTAAAGATTCATGTGTACCAATTGCTTCTATACGCCCATTTACTAATAACATAATGCGATCGGCTGTCTTAGCTGTTGAAATCTTTTGCGTCACGATTAATTTTGTTGTATCTTCATCTTCCAATGCATCCCATAAGGCTGATTCAGTCTTAATATCTAAAGCTGAAGTCGAATCATCTAAAATTAATAAACCAGGTTTCCTCACGAGTGCTCTAGCAATCGAAAGTCTTTGTTTTTGACCACCTGATAATGTCACACCTTGTTGACCAATTAAAGTATCATATTGATTATCAAAATGCTCAATTGAATGATGAATTTGTGCTTTTTCAGATGACATTTCTAAAGCTTCAACTTCAGCAGATGGATCTCCAAATTGTAAATTCTCATAAATTGTTCCTGAGAATAGAAGCGCTTTTTGAGGTACATAACCTATAGCATCTCTTAAAGATTCAATCTCCCATTCATTTACATTTTTATGATTTAATAATATTTCTCCAGATGTTGCTCTGTACATTTTAGGTATTAAACTTAGTAATGTCGACTTACCTGAACCAGTAGCTCCCATAATCGCAAACGTTTCTTTCGGTTTAACATCAAATGTAATATTTTCTAATACTGGCTTATTCCCATTTGGATAGGTAAATGACACATCTTTAAAAGTAATGCCGTAAGCATAATTAGAAGTACGATTGAATGTTTTACTGATTACTTGCTCGTCAGACTGAGTAATCAGCACTTCTTCAATTCGCTCACTTGAAGCTTTCATTCTACTTAATGTCATAATTAAAAAAGCCAACATTCCAAAGCCACCTTGCATTCTCATACCATAATTTAATATTGCAACGAGCTTACCTACTTCTAATGTAGATTGATTAACCATATCAGAACCGAACCAAATTACTGCGAGTATACTACCGTTAATAATGAGCAATAATGAAGGATTGATTAGCTCCATAAGTCTTAATGCATATGTATAATTGTGTCTAATATCTTGAATTTTTTCTTTAAATTGGTTTGTTTCTTGCTTGCTAGTTTGACTCGCTTTTATTAATCTAACAGCTTCTAAATTTTGTTGGAAAAACCTATTCATTTCATCAAATTTTCTTTGGATTTTAGTGAATAGTTTAGAACCTTTTCGAGCAATTAAAAATATAATAATAAAAATAATAGGCGTACCTATCACTAAATAAATTGCTAATCTAGGTTCAACAATAAAACTCATAATGATACTACCAATAATCATAAGAGGCGCTCTTAACATGATTCTTATAGACATATAAACTGCTTGATCACAATTGTTTACGTCGCTCGTCAACCTCGTGATTAAACTAGAAGTTTTGAATTTTTCTAAAGTTGCTAATGAAAAAGTTTGAATCTTGCTAAATTGTGCTGTCCTCAAGTCATAAGCGAAAGCTTGACTGACATGTCCTGCCACAAAACTATTCCACACGCCGGAAGCTAATGCTATTAGACCGGTTACAAGCATTATTAATAAGTACAAATACACATGGTTCAAATCATTTTTCAAAATACCATTATCTATAATTTCTGATATAAAGATCGGTTGAATTAATTCCACTGCTAACTCTACTAACATTAATACTAAACCGAGTATAAAAAGCATTTTATAAGGTTTAATAAACTTAAGTACTGTATTCACTTTGCTCGTCCCCTTTACTTCCTAAAACGAAATATTTCTATAACATTCTCCTTTTTTTATAACATCTTACTTAATTAATTGTTGTGATATTACTCATTATACTATTTTTAAATAATAAAAAAGACATATTTTAATAAAATATACTTACGATTTATGTTTTTCTGTTAAAGTCTCCATCGTTATACCTTCTGGAACGTGATAAAACTTTACTTGAGAAATAATACTTGCACATTCTAATTCAACCATACGCTCATTTATTTGTTCTATTAAAATGAGACATGAATTTAAATCACCTTCAATAGTTGTTTCTAAAGGATGAACTTCATATTTCATACCAGATTGATTTATGATATTGATTGCTTCATCTACTAATGGTATAACATCTGTTTCATTATGTTCCGGAATAATTTGAATGCTCATCAACGTATTTGTCATTTTAAAAGCTCCTTTCTATTTAGAAAAAAAGCCCATAGATAATTCTATGAGCTTAAAGTGTGACTATTATATAATTATTTGAATTGAGAAACAAGTTCATCAAATTGATTTTGCTCAAGTTTTAATGATTTTTTTACAAGCGGTTCTTCATCAAATTGCTCAATTTGTGATTCATATGAAGGCATTTCTTTATCTTGATAAATAATCCCTGTAATCATAGATTGTTTTTCGAGCACAGTTTGCATAGCTTGAGATTTATTTGAATGATCATAGTCTTCTATATCAGCAAGTTTTGTTAAATTTTCTTTAAACCAGTCATACGTATTAATTTTATTGTATGTGACACAAGGTGAGAATACGTTAACAAAAGAAAATCCTTTATGGTTAATGGCTTCTTCAATGATATGTGTAAGTTCTTTAATATCACTAGAGAAACTTTGTGCAACAAAAGTCGCACCTGATGAAATAGCTAATTCTAAAGGTGCTACATTTTGTTCAATGTTACCTTTTGGAGTTGATTTTGTAACAAATCCTTTTGCTGAACTTGGTGATGTTTGTCCTTTAGTTAAACCGTAAATTTGGTTATCCATTACAATATAAGTCATATCCATGTTTCTTCTTAATGCATGAATTGTGTGACCCATACCAATCGCGAAGCCGTCACCATCTCCACCAGAAGCTATAACTGTTAAGTCTTTATTAGCCATCTTAACACCTTGGGCCAATGGTAAAGAACGACCATGTATAGAATGGACACCGTATGAATTTACATATCCACTTAAACGGCCTGAACAACCGATACCTGTAATAATGGCAACTTCTTCTGGTTCAAGCCCCACGTTAGCAGCAGCTTTTTGAATCGCAACTTGCACTGAAAAATCTCCACAACCTGGACACCAGTTTGGTTTAACATTATTTCTAAAATCTTTAAATGTTGCCAATTAAATCAGCTCCTTCATATTGCTTACTATTTCTAATGCTTTATCTTCAATTTCATGCGGTAAGAATGGTGTACCATCATATTTTGTTTGGTTTATAATCTTATTTTGATGGTTAATGTTCATTTTTATGATATTAGATAGCTGTCCTTGATAATTATGCTCAGCTACTACTACTTTTTTAGCTTTATTGAACGCTTCTTGTACAACGTCTGAAGGGAACGGATGCAGTTGTCTAATTTGAATATGATTTACTTTAGCGCCTTGATGATCCAATCTAGTAATGGCTTCATCAATTGCTCCAGCAGTTGAAATAAAGCCTACATATAGAATATCCGCTTCATCATATTTTTCATTAGATTCAACTGGCTCATCAATTAACAATTGAGCCGTTTTACGCATACGTTTATCCATTTGTTGTTGTCTATTTTCAGCACTTTCAGAAGGTTTACCTTCCTCATTATGTTCAACACCTGTAACGTGATGAATACCACCTTTAGTTCCAGGTAATACACGAGGTGAAATACCTGAATCTGTTAAAGCATAACGTTTAAAGTAAGCTTTATCTTCTTGTGAGTCTAGGCCATCTTCTACGAGTGCACCACGACGAATTTCAATTTTATCGTAATCTAGAGATTCAACCGTTTGTTTACCTAATGATAATTGTAAATCTGATAATAAAATTACTGGGCATTGATATTCTTCAGCTAAATTAAATGCTTCAACTGTTAAGTAGAATGCATCACTTGCACTTGTTGGTGCTAATACAATTTTAGGAATATCCCCATGTGTACCATAAATCATCTGCATTAAGTCAGATTGTTCTTGTTTCGTTGGTAAACCTGTTGAAGGTCCGCCTCGTTGTGTATTTACAATAACAAGTGGTGTTTCAGTCATACCTGATAAACCAATAGATTCCATCATCAATGATAAACCTGGTCCTGCTGATGATGTAAACGAACGTACACCAGCATAATTGGAACCAATTGCCATTGTACATGCTGCAATTTCATCTTCAGTTTGAATAACAGCTCCACCTAGAGCTGGTAAATTATCTATCATGTATTCCATAATTTCAGATGCTGGTGTAATTGGATATGCTGCCATAAACCTAACACCTGCAGCAACTGCACCTAGTCCTATCGCATCGTTACCAATCATAAATAAGTGGCCTTCTGAGTCGATAGGTTCTAACGTATGTTTGCTTTGTAAGTCATTCATTTCAGCTTTCATTAAACGATAACCTTCATTTAAAGCTTGTATATTTAAATCAACAACGCTTTCACCTTTTTTGCCGAATAAGTCTTTAATTAATGATTCAAATACTTTCGTATCTAAATCCATAACTGCGCATGTTGAACCTACAGCAACCATGTTTTTCATTAAAGCCGTTCCTAATTCTTTAGCCACGCCTGTAAATGGAAGACTTACTAATTGCGCTTTACTGTCTTCTGGATTTTGTGGTTTAGCTTTTTCATCAGCGATTATAATACTTCCTTCAAGCATTTCACTATAATTCACTTCTATCGTTTCTTGATCAAAAGCAATTAATATATCTAAATCGTCACTTATAGCTCTAACTGGCTTTGACGATACTCTAATTTTATTGTTCGTATGGCCGCCTTTAATTCTACTTGAAAAATGACGGTATCCATATAAATAATATCCTTGACGGTTCATAGCAGTTGCAAAAATTTCACCTGTCGATTCAATTCCTTCACCTTGCTGTCCGCCAACTTTCCATGAAATTTGTGATTTCATCTTATGGCCTCCCCATGTAATATCTCAATTAATATCATAACAAAAAAACCCTTTTAATCCTATGAATTTAAAGGGTTTTCGCAAAAATCAGTCTAATGGACGATACTATTCAAATGGATGATCATCATTAATTAAAATTCTTTGAATTTTTTTAGCTTTACCTTCTCCATTAAGGTCGATAATAACACCTGAGAGTACTTTTCTACCTTCATCTGGTAAATTATGACGTTGTGGCAAACTTGTTATAAATCGTTCTATAACTTCATCCTTTTTAATACCTAGAATACCATCATAGTATCCTGTCATGCCTACGTCCGTGATATATGCTGTACCTCCATTTAACACACGCTCATCTGAAGTTTGAATATGTGTATGCGTGCCAACCATAGCACTCACTCTACCATTCAAATACCATCCCATTGCATTCTTTTCTGAAGTTGTTTCAGCGTGAAAGTCTACAAATATATATGGTGTTACTTTTGATGCTTGTTCGATTAATTCGTCTGCCTTTTTAAATGGGCAGTCTATTGCAGGCATGAAAGAACGCCCTTGTAAATTGATAATCGCAATATCTTTATCGTTAACTTTAATAATTCTCATGCCTACTCCAGGCGCTTCTTCAGGAAAATTAGCTGGTCGTACCATTCTATTAGCTTGACCGATAAAATCATAAATTTCTCTTTGACCATATGTATGGTTTCCCATTGTCAAAAAGTCAGCACCCATACGTAATATTTCTTTATATAATTTCTCAGTTAATCCTTTACCGTGAGCTGCATTTTCCGCATTCACAATAGTTAAAGTCGGTTTATAACTTGCTTTAATTTTCGGTAAATATGTTTCTAACTGTTCTCTTCCTAATTTTCCAACAATATCACCTATAAATAAAATTCTCAATATTGACATCCTCTCTATACACTCTATATTCTAATTCAAAATAAAAATTTTTAAAAGAGATGATTATTATTTTTTTATTGGGGTATTAATAAAAATGAGCGTTATATAGACAGTTTTGTTTAATTAACGTTACAAAAAATTATAGGAGTGTTTATTTAAACATGGGAATTGAAATTGAACCCGAAAAATTTGCAGAATTAGTGGTTAAAGCAAATCCGTCCGTACATGAAAATGCAGAAGATATCGCGAAAGACAGCTTAGAGCTATATGTAACAGCATTTAAACTTGCTGAAAAATATGGCAATTGTACTATTAACTCACAAGAAACATCCAACATCTTAAAAGAAGCTTTAGAATTAGAATTGAACTTAACAAATTAATTATAAAACATTAATCCAAAACAACATCTCTACAATACTTTGTAGAGATGTTGTTTTGGATTATTTCATGATAAAGTTCACGATATTTTCTGTTGTGCCTATCTTGTCTGCTTCTAATAACCTTGTTGTAATATTTTGATAATCAATTGCTTTCTTTTCTAGTAATTGCCTTGCTAAAATTCTTTCATCATTACTTGCGATTTCAATGTTCACAAGTTCAAATATATCAAAATAAAAGCCGATTTGTTGTGAATAATCTTCCGTATCTTCTTGTAATAAAAATATCGGTTTATTCAAATGTGCAAAATCAAAAATTGTTGAAGAATAATCTGTAATCATAGCTTCTGAAATCAAATATAATTCTTGTATATCTACAAGTTCATTGTAAAAGCAGTGAACACGGTCACTTAACTCACTATAGGTCATTCTTAAATGTGATTCATTAGGATGCAATTTCACGATAATTTCATATTCTTCTGGCAACTGTTCAAGTAAAATAATCAAATTAATTTTCGATAAAATTTCTCTATTCCCTTTTCGCCATGTTGGACAGAATAGAATAAATTTCTTATTTTTACTTTTAGTAAAGAAGTATTTAGAACGAATGTGCTCACTTTCTTCTTCACTACTTTGTAATAAATATTCATTTCTAGGCGCACCAAGTTGTAGTATCTTTAAATTTTCTTCATCCTTAATACCAAATGATGACTCTAGTAACATTGTGTTTATTGCTGAAGAAGTTAGTAAATAATCCCAATTTTTCATTCTTGGTTTAAAAGCTTGAACTTGTTCATTTCTTTCAACTTCATCTTCTAAATCATTCAACATTCTCTTCAGTGGGAAACCGTGCCATGTTTGTACAAATATTTGGTCTTTATGTTTAAACACTTTATCTAAAGTATTACCATTTACGATTACATATTTACACGCTCTAAATGTTTGATTATAAATTTCACTGCCAAACCTTACAGGAATGAGCTTATAGTTTCTAATTTCCATATCCACTAAAGCATTTCGAGAACTCACGTACACTTCTTTTTCAGGAAAATGTTCCTTAATATAAATAGCTAAATACTTTGGATCTCCACTGAAATTGTTGCCATGAAATGATTCAATAAACACTTTTTGATCTGAAGGTGTTATTTGATCATATAATTGTTTCAGTTTATTCGTTTTCCTTTTTTCATATTTCTTTTTAGCAAATTTAAACACTTTTTCATTATTCAAAAATGCTCTTAACACAGGCTTCGTTTTATACTGCTCGTACAAATCTCTACCATGTTCAAGTTTAGTTCTTTTATTTGTATTTGTTTTATTAACAATTTGATCAGCTGACCCTTTTTTAATACCATCCATACATGCATTTGCGGATTCAATGAAGTCAGATGCATAGTCTCTATCTATAAAAGTAGCTTTCATTAATGCTACATCTTCAGCTCTTTGCTCTTTTGTATACTTATCATCAATAAAAGTAATCAGACGTTCACAATCAGCTTGAATATCTTTTTCTAAAAAATCAACTGCATGATAATCTTGATAAATCTTTTTAAGAACACCATCTTCACCAGCGAATATAAACGCTTTATTTCCTTCAGCAATTGATTCTAATATAGAATATCCTAACGTTTCATATGGTGAAGAAGAAACATAAACATAGTTTTTCGGTTCTCTTTCATTTATATGTACATGCTCTTCTAAATGATAATAATCAATTAAATTTTTATACAATATTTCAGACGGACCATACCCCTTTATATAGAGTTGAATATCATCATGACCATTCATATTCACAATTTGATTCATCAACTTTATAACATATGATATATCTTTAATATTGTCTTCAAAACGCGCTTTAATTAATAAATTCCTTTTTGTTACACTAGGTTCACTATTCACATTAATATGTGCTGCATCTACATATTGATTAAAGACATTTGTGACTTCAAAACGTTTCATAAAATCATTTTTAACATCCGTTGTACTTACTCTATAGGCATCTATAGCATCAAACGCTAAATCTTGTCCATCATATATGTAAGCTAACGGCGCGTGAATCTCGCCAACAATCTTAATTCGATGATCTATTGATTTAATTTCTCTCGCTATATACAAGAAAGTTTCTCTCGTCAAGATCACTAAATCAGCATCACCAAAACATTTAGCATCTTCAAATTGTTCAAAATTCAACTTCTTATCAAATAACTGTTCATTAATCATCGTATTAAACTTCGCAGTTTTATCAAACGATTTAAAATTATAATACGTCACCTCATGATTCGACTTAATAAACGATTTAATTAAATTAATATTGCTTCTTGATGTTCCACCTTTAGCAAAAAGATTGAACCCTAAAATTTTAACCTTCATTCAATCTAACCCCTTTGTTTTCGATTGTAATTGGCAATTTAAATTATCCTTTATATTAACATTAATCAAATATTTTATCCATAAATAACAAATTTTTGAAAAAGAATTGTTTTTAAAATATATTTTATTTAAAACAGTAAAAAAGATAATCTGATTTAGATTATCTTTTTTATATACTCAATATTAAATTCATTTACTTTAGTTTACTCACTTACAAACACATCTTCCCCTAATTGTATAGCCTGTATGACACCATCTGATATTTCATCATGAGTCAGCCATCTTTTACCACCTTGATGATCCAAACGAAAACCTAATTGCACAATCAAAACCTTAAAACCTTTCTTCTGTAGCCACTTTATAAACGCTGAGTCATCATGCCTATTTGAACCAACAATATGTATATAAACAGGTGTACAGTTGTCATCAATCGTCATTTCACTTTCAATAAAGCTTTGATGATTAATGTAGCCATTACTATGTACCCAGTTCACCATAATTTTTACATTTTTAATATATTCATAATCGATTTTATTACCAGTTTCATAATCATATTCAACAAACTTCACGTTATGAAAGTTAAGCAATTCAGAAGAATATCTATCCTTATTCCTTGAAAGCAACCAAATATCATCATCAAAATTATCCTTAATCCATTCCGTAGCCCTTGCTAACATTCCAGATCCACCAACAATTACAATGCTCATATTTAAATTCCACCTACTCTACATCATTATTCTTTTACAGGTATTAAATCAATTAATATATTCACTATATAACTTAGGAACCCTATTATAATAGCTACCATCAAATCTTGAACGATAAAATAATAAACGAGCATTCCAATTAGATTACTTACAAATAGATTCATAATTATAGATTTTAAAGTCAACATTTATCATTGCTCCTTCTATATCAATATACCATTTAATCTTTAACAATTTGTTGTTTCAATATTAATATCTATTAAATATTCGCCTAACATTATTGTCACATCACTATTTTCCACTTTATTTTATGTTACGCTTTCTTCGAGGTGATTAAAATGAATCAAAATTTAACGCAATCCGAAAAGATATTATCAAGTCTATGTTATTTCAGTGTCTTTTTCGCACCATTTTTACTTCCGATAATTGTATGGATAGTTGCAGATAAACCTGTTTCAACACACGCGAAAAGCTCTCTTTTATATCATGTTTATCCTTATATATTAGGCGTGCTAAGTGTTTTACTGTTAGCTTATGCAAATGGTAGTTTTGAAAGTCATTTAAATAATGGATTAATGATCACATTAAATATCATCGCGATATTTATAGCACTACTTGCTTTTTATTACGTTATTTATAATTTGTACGCAGGTATTAAAGTACTCCTTAAATAACAATTAAACATTGTTTTCAAACGCCTTCTATGAGGCGTTTTTTTATTTATCGTTTTATATTTTCAACTTAACACTTTACAAAAGCGAACACTTGTTCGTATAATAAAGATAATAATTCTACGAGAGGTGTTAATGATGAATAAATATATTAACTTGATGATTAATAAATTTGAATCTTATATTTACATGTTAGATACTGTAGAGCCAACTAATGACACCGCAAAGTTCCTTAACGATAAAGTTATTTACAAAGAAATACACAAAGTTCAAAGCTATCTTAAATCTTTTGATGATCGAACTGAAAAATTCATTTTATATACAGATTACTTAGACTTGTTGTCCATCATATATAATGATGTACACACATCAACTACAAAAAGAAATACGATGATTGTGGCATTGAACAACGCCATTCATGACTTAAATAAAATGAATCAGGAGCTTGCATATGAAAGTCGTTAACCCCGGTATGCCAGAACCTTACAGATACGAAACTGATTATCGAAAAATACCGAATAGATATCTTCAACAAAACATACCTAAAGGCCGCGGTATGATTAAATGGGCACCATTTGCCACAATGCCACAGCAATATGAAACAATTAAACAGTTTATTAAAGATCAAACAAAAGTTGATAAACCTGTATTAGAAGATACCGCATTAAACGATTTAAATAACACCTTAGCAGAGAAGATATTCTATAACCCAGAAGCAACAATTAAATATTGGGAGAATGGTTATTTCAAAGAAGTAAATTGCGAAATAAATAAATTTGATAGCGCACGTAATAAGTTAGAAGTGATTAAAGATGGGGAATTACTAAAACTCGATATGGATTGCATTGTGGAGATAGAGTGAGATTCTACTGATATTATTAAACATAGCTCTTATTTCCTTTTTACACCCTACTTCGTTTACAATAAGTGTAATGCAAAGGAAGGAACTTAATCATTCATGATAACAATAGAAGAAATAACACATAATAATCAGCAGGCACTCGAATTACCGAATGAGCCTTTTGAATTATTTGGTAAACTGGTTGTTACAAGATCAAATGACACATGGGATTATTATGAAGTTTCAACTAAACATGAAACAATGATTTTTCCAGATGAACATTATCAATTAGATATTATCAATGAAAAAGGATATGCATTAGGCGCTTTTGACGATAATAAATGTGTTGGATTAGCAATTTTTGAAAATAATTGGAACAAATATTTATATTTAAGTGATTTGAAAGTAACATCATCCCACCGTAGAAAAAATATAGCGACAATGTTATTAAATACTGCAATAAAGATATCAACAGAACATGATATAAGCGGCTTATATACAATTGCACAAGACAACAACTTAAGTGCCAATCGTTTTTACTTACGTTATGGCTTTAGTATAGGTGGACTTAACACTAAGAACTATCATTTCACCAACCAAAAAGGTAAATATGACATTTACTATTATTTTGAATTTTAGAATTAACTGACTGTATGATCGAGTCATACCCTCAAGGCAAGCACGGACTTTACAAAATCAGCAATATAAAAATTACCCAATCCGTAAATGAATACAACGGATTGGGTGATTTATTTTGAGAAAGAGAATTATATCTTACCCTCTTTTAATTATCATCCTCATTAATTGATTCAGACAACAATTCATACATAAATTTATCGCTCACTTCATATATAACAGGCTTACTTTTTAGCTTTATTAATTTTTCTTCGTGTTCCATAATAACATCGTTTATTTTACCTCTAGAAAATCCTGAAATATCTTGAAGCTCTTTTAAACTAAGTCTAGAGTATTTACTACCAAAAACTTTATCTTGGAGTAAAATATATAATATTTTAGATTCGTATTTATCAAAGTTTTTAGCATTTAAAGTATTTTTTATTTTACTTATCATTTTTACATTGTCTTCAAAAGTATCAATTATATTTTCCTGTCCTTCTATAAGAATGCTCAACATTTCATCTATAAATGTAGTGAGTTCACCTTTATTTAAAAAATTAGATGTGTCTTTAAAAGCTTTATAATATTTCGACTTATTATTATTTACTGAATGTGAAAAGGAAAGTGTAGTAAAAGGATCTAACATATCATTTAACATTCTTGCGATTAAATGTCTTCCTATTCTTCCATTTCCATCATAAAATGGATGTAAATATTCAAACATATAGTGACTAGCCATAATTTTAACAAGTTCAGATGAATCAAAGTTTTTAGTGAAATCTATAAATTTTGTTAGAAACTCAATAATTTCAGACTCACTATATTCATTTCTATGAATCCATTTGTTATTAGAATTATCAAATACACCTATACTTTCAGTTCTAAACATCATTCCATCTGGTTGCTCATCTTTTTTAATTTCATTAGAAACTATTTCATCGTAGATATTTCTTATATCAGAGACAGTATTCAACTCAAATTTACCGTAGTGTATCATTAAATATTGATTAACTAATCCACTAAATCTTTTGTTTTTCGTACTCTTATTATTCAATGCTTCAGCTATTTCCTTTTTAGTACTTCTAATATTTTCAATTTCATTTGTACTTTGCAGCTCATTTATTAATAATTTATTTATATATGCATTCGTTGCTATACCCGGTTGATTTGATGACAATTGCTTAATTTTAGAAGAATTCAACAAAATTCTTTCATGCTTTTTCACAATGTTTTTATTCATAAAAAAAACAAGGGATATTTAACATTAAGTAACTGTTTTCCGTCTTGAATTGGATTAATATATATGTTTGTTACATAACTAGAAAAATGTCTTTTTCTCATTTCATATTCGGATTCCATATTTTCTTTCCCAAACATATAAAAAAGCTTTTTTAGTGATTCATACTCCATTTACATCGCTCCTATTCAACATATATCGCTAATATGTTGAAATAAATAAGATTATTATATACTTATTCTTACAAGTATCAAAGCGTTAGTTTTATTTTTCAAATTCAAAACCCTCTAACCATTACGGTTAAAGGGTTTTGAATTTGAAAGCAACTATTTAGCGTATTCTTTTCGTATTTTTATACTTCATGATACTTATTAAAAGATCAGTTTCTACTATATAAGTTCGTATTAGTAATTTTACCGATATATTATTGGGGGTACTTACACACTTACAAAATGCCCCTCGACGTCTCTTCATGAGACTTATTTCTCAACGCCCAAGTTGCGTATTTTCCATATTGATATATTGTATTCTCTATTATATATTCTTCAGTTACAGATATATATTTTTTATAACTTGAATACTCTACAAAAAAGTCGAAAATTCCACGTAATGAAGGAAGTACTGGACCGTGAATCCAACCTTCAAATTCTTCGTCAATAATAGTTTCTCCGGTTAAAGTCAAGGAGGTTTTTTGTATATAATACATTAATTTATGAACTCTCGTTTCATCGCCAACTAGACTATTACCTGTAATTTCTTGATATTTACTGATTAGATTTTGAACAATAATAAAAGTTTTGTTTAGTATTATATCAGTCATAAAAACCACTCCTTTGTTTGAAATATATACCGTTAATTGTAATTTGTAAACACAAAAAGCACACACCAAGGTGGGTTTATATCTTAAGTAAAGATTTGAATTAATATTCCTATAATACTAATAACTGCTGGTACGCTAATACCTATCCAGAATTTTATTGACGTAATTTTTTCATCATTAATTTCATCTTTCAAATCAGAAACTGCTTCTTTAATTTGATGTTGAACATTATCAAACCTTGTATCTAAATGTGCTTTCTGTTCATTAAATTCTGGTCTTGTAATATAATCCATATTCATATTACCTACCTCCACTTCTTGAAAACCTAAAGTACCTGTATTTTCATTTCTTGTATAGCTTCTAGAATAATCTTTACCGTATTTTTGATATTTAGGGTGTTTGTTGATTTCATAAATTTTAGTCTTCGTCATAGAAATTGCTCATTTCATTTTGAAGAGTATCAATATCCTTTACTTCTCCATGCATTTGTTCATGCTGATAAAATGCTTGTTCTAATACATTTTTTAATTGTTTGGCTAAACTTGGATTCATTATAATTTTTTGATTGTTTAAAAATCCATTGGGAGTACTTTGTTTAAAGTTTATCATAAAATCAGTTATACTTGTTTGTACATCTAATGAATTCGCGTAAAACATTTCGTGATTTTCTTCATACATATATTCATCAATCTGATTAAATTTTAGTTCATCATTATTACGCTCCATTTAAATACACCCCTTTTTAATGTAATTAAATATATATTACATCAAAATAAGATTGCGTAAAAGATAGGACATGAAAGCGAACATGAAAAATAACCCTTTAACCATTACATTTAAAGGGTTTTGGATTTGAAAGCAACTATTTAGCGCATTCTTTTCGTATTTTTTATACTTCATGATACTTATTAACAGATTAGTTTCTACTATATAAAAGTAATCATATGATTTATAAAACTTACCCATACTTAAATATACTTTACATTAATTTTATCTCTTTGACTTTACTCTTGTAGTACCATGGTCAATTACTATGACATTCACAATTGTACTTACAGTGTACCGTGCTATTAAAGAAAAACAAAAAAATAAGCCAACTATATTAGTGGTATAGTTAGCTTGACCTAATAAGGTTCGTTTGATAATCACAGCCTGAGTGTGAGCCTTTACTCAATAGTCATCAGTTCAGCTTAAGAATCTGATGGCTATTTTTATAACATCTATATATTAACACATTATGTGCTTGATTATCAATATTAACCTAACTTGATAAATAAACATAATACAATCACGTTTCCGCTAAGAAGGCATTTAATCAATCGCCCCCTTTTCGGACATTAAAACACCTTAAAAAGACTGAACGCTATTTCAAATAATAGAGTTATAAATTATACACGAGGTATATAAATGTATTTTATTTTATGATCTACCAGCAACGATAAAGTATAGGAGAATGTAATATTGAGTATGGATTGTATTGTCTAGATAGAGTAAGTTAAACTATAGCTAATAATTGAATAAAGGAGGATAATTATGAACTTTAGAAATATTCATGCTGAAGATTATAATATTTGTGCTAAAAATTTAGTTTTAGCATATGCAGGTCCACCTTGGCATAATAAATGGACTGAACAAGAAGCATTACTTAGAATTGAAGCAACAATGAGTGGTTTTAATTCAAGAGGATATGTTATCGAAAATGAAGGTGAAATAATAGCGATGTGTATAGGTCGTATTGACTATTATTTTAGTAACTTTAATCAATTTTTTATTGATGAATTTAATGTTATACCTAATCAACAAGGATTGGGAATCGGAAAAAAATTAATGAACTTTTTTAAAGGTGAGATAAAACGAGAAAATGTAAATAAAATTTTTCTTATTACTGGTGGAGAATCAGCATCAAAATTTTATTCTAATAATAAGTTTGAAATAACGAATGATGGCTTTATGATGGAACTTGAGTTGTAATAAATAAGTATATATAAATAAAAACACCCACCAAGGTACTGAACCCCGAATGTTAGTTTTTCACTCTAACTTTCGGGGTGCAGTACCATTAATGTGGGTTTATATTTTATTGTTATTATACCTCATTTAATCCTCGCTCCTTTTTGGCCCTTAAATTTATTAAAGTATTATAAGGAAACTCAACCAGTATTTTGGCTTCTTTGATATAAATCTGAAAAGAAATTTATTATATCCATTGAGAATATACCAATTGAGCCAATTACAGTAAGTATACTTACCATTTCACTCATGTTTTTCAGATTATTCTGATATCATAGTTATTGTAGAATAAAAACTCAATATTATCCAATATTTAAAAATTAATAGGAGTGAACGGTATGAATATATTACCAATAATAGGTAAATTATTAATTGGCTTTATTGTATTACTAATTATAATGAGGTTGATGGGCAAAAGGAACCTAGCACAATTAAATGCGAGTGACGTAATATATTTACTAGTTTTTGGAGGTATAGTAGAAGAGAGTCTTTATGATGATAAAATTAAATATTGGCATGTTCTAGTATCACTTATTGCTTGGGGTTGTATTATATTTTTATTTGAATATTTACTTTATAAATCAAAAAAAGCTAGATTTCTTTTAAAAGGCGATAAAGATATTTTAATGACTGAAGGAGATATTTACACTAGGGTATTAAAGTATAATCGGCTAGAATTAGATCAAATTAGCTCTATAGCAAGAAATTACGGTATCTTTGACTTAAGTGAAATTAAAAATATGTATATTGAAAGCCATGGTGGTTTTACTATAGAAAAATATGATAATAAATATCCACTTACAGAGCATGATTATCACATTTATGAGTTAGTGAAAAACAAATCTATAAATAAAGCAGCCTTAAAAGTATTAACCAAGATGAAAATTGGTTATATAAGCAATTAAATAAAAGAGAAATTAAAGATATAGATAATGTCTTTTATGCTGATTGGTCATTTGACAGAGGTATACACATAATTAAATACAAATAAAGATAGAATATTAATTAATGTTAAACATTATCAAAACTTGTATCTAAATATTCTTTGTATTCATTGAATTCTACTCTGGTAATATAGTCCATACAATAATCATAAAAAAACAACCCTCTAACCATTACGGTTAAAGGGTTTTGAATTTGAAAGGAACTATTTTGCGTATTCTGTTCGTATTTTTCTACACTTCATGATACTTATTAAATGACGAGTTTCTACTATATAAATGCAATTATTTGATTTATATAAATAAACTATACTTAATTATACTTTGTATTATCCTCGCCCTTTTTTTGGCCCTTAAAACACCTATAAAATCAGAATGTTCGTTAGTATAATGGAATTACAAATTATACGTACTGAAGTTGTAATAAGAGAATTTAAAATGTATTAACGAAAAAATTATTTTATGATCCACCAGCAACAATTAAGTATTGGGAAGATGGATATTACAAAATGACAAAGTAGTTAAATTGAATCTGAATTCTATTGTAGCGAAAGAATCCAGATAACAACTTTTTTACTTATATATACTATTTAAAATTGGGTATATAATCAGTATGTAATTAATAAATTAGGAGTGTATAAATTGAAATATAAAATTTCTTTTCAAAAACCATTAGTTTCAGATTACCTTCATTTGATAAAAATATGTGATTTGATTATCAAAGATGAAAAAGCTATATATATTGGATTAGAAAACGCATTGTTTAATGTCACAATTTACGACAAAGAAAAACTTATTGCTATGGGAAGAATTGTAGGAGATGGCGCTACTGTTTTTCATATTATAGATGTAGCTGTTCACACAGCTTATCAAAAGCAGGGACTTGGAAAATTAGTTATGGATCATATTATGTCTTATATAGAAGAAAATAGTTTTAAAGGAACTTATGTTAATTTAATATCTGAAACACCTGCAAACTATTTATATGAAAAATATGGATTTAAATATGTTAGAGAAGATACACCTGCAATGTTTATTGAATACTAATATTATTAAATCTGTTCTAATACGATACTGTGATTCCATCAATCAAGGGTGTAATTATGTTTCATGCTAAGAGGATTGAACCCTAAAAATAATTAAAGCACTTAAAAAACTGGTTAGAATGAAGAGAAAATTCACAAAAAATTAGATTCAAATATCGAAGAAGAGATTGTTCATGTGACAGATTAAAAATATAGACGAGATAACAAGAGAATAAAATATACCACACATAAAACAGGTGGTATATTTTTACTTTATTCAGTTTTATAAACTTGAACTTCATCTTCATCATAAGCATCTACACTATGGTCAATAAATACATGGGTTTTTAAGTAAATTTTGTTATTTTCAACATCTATATCATGATTTTCAAGTTTGAATTGAAAAGGTACTGTTTCTACTTCTTTAGCTGCAACTGTAAATTCTCCAGCATATATGTATGTATCCAATTCATTTTCTATTTCTGAAAATTGACTTGTTTTATCGTCATTTTTGAATTCTCTCTATTAATATAATTTCAATTTTATTAACTTTTTGATCAGCATTCCCACCTTTTAGTATAACGACACCTTTAATCAAATCATTCTCATAATTTACATTGTTTTCGATACGTGTGTCTGCACTTATTGTACCTACACCAATTGAAGTTAGCAAATTATTGAACATAAATACCGCTCCCTATTTTATTCAAATAAATTATAACACAAAAAATACCACCACTTCATAACTTGTCTGCTTAAAAAGGTATAGGGCGTAGTCGTTTATAATAAAAAAATAATCATAACAAGCCAATCATTAAATTTGGGTCAGTAATAATAAAAAGTTATCAACCACAAAACTTAATACAACAAGTATAAAACCTCTTTTTTGGCAATATAATAATTTAATTTCAAATAAATTATCTTTTGTTAATTTAAAAGAAGTTTGTTAATGATTAGGTCTGACGCTTAATAATATTCCAGGTATTAAAAAACTCACAAATGCTGGTGTAATTAGAAAACAACTTATTAACGAAATTAACGAAAAACTATAAAGAATACACTGTATTCATACTTTTTCATTATTTCCACCTTCTCGCTTATTAACTTTATAATGTTATTTCCTCTATAAATAAAATTAATCAAAAACCCATCTATCCTTACTAATTAGAGTTTATTTATATAAAAACATAGAAAGTATTGTGGAGATAGAGTAAGAGCATCCGTTTAAAAAACAGATGCACTTTAATACAATGTATGCTTTTGTGGATTTATTTCTTAAATAAAAATATTTTGTTAATTTTCATCTTTATATTTCGAATTCTTAGCATAAAGTCTCATTGGCATTAATATAGAGTAACCTAATAGTAATCCCCCTACAGACGAAACTTGAAACGATAGATCAAATGTTTTAGTTAAACCAACATAACTTATAAAACAAGCTATTAAAAATATAAAAATAAAATTAAATATTACATTTTTTTTAGATAAATACAAAATTACACTTCCTTTATTTGTAAAATATGATAATAATAGGTTGTACCTCAATTATACATATAAAGGAGTTTAATATCTATGAAATTTAAGAAATCACACAAAATTGGTTTATCATTAGTACTTACTACTAGTATTTTAACGCCGTATGCAAGTGAAGCATTTGCTGAAGGTAATCAGACTAACAGTGAAAACACTCAAAGTAACTCTACTTTACCAGGTTTTGAAAATATTGAATTTTTACCTATGGAAACATACACTCAAGATGAAAATGGTATTACTACTTATGCAGCAAGACAAGCCACTAAAACTATCAAGACTGGTAAATATGTTAAAAAGCAAGGTTATATGACTAATGCGCAGTTGAGGAAATATGTAAAATATGTTGACAAACAAAAGAGTAGATTAAGCTGGGCTTCTATGGTAACAGGATTTGCTCCATTCTTCTCAGGAGTTCCGCAAGGGGTTTTGATGCAATTTTTAGGAAATGCCAATAATTTTGAAATTGTTAAGAAAAAAGCTTATGCTGGATATGGCATGGGTTGGGCGCATTTATCAGCAACTGGTAAAAAGAATAGTCTATCTGTAATACCAAGAAGAGATTTTTCAAAAACTAAAATTGTTTATAAAAAATAGCATAAAAAAAGCCCACCAATTAAGGTGGGTTTAACTTTTTAATTTTGATAATGCCAGACTTTAAAGCAATAAATCACTCCTCGTCTAAATTCATAGCCTCATCAATTTCATCTAAAGAAATATCGTTTATTTTTGACAAATTTAATATAGCATTAATTGCCCATTTCTTCGTTAAACTTTTTAGTAGTTTATCATCCCATTTAGATGACTCCTTTTCTTCATCCCACGCTTTAAATAGTTGAGGTATCAGGTATGTGTATATATAGATAGCAAAATCAACAAACTCATTTTCATTTATTTCTATTTTACTTTTATCATTATCTATAAAAAATACCGAGTTTATATCAAGTAGCCCCGCTATTTGAACATCCTGATTAACAAAAATCACACCAGTTTTATTAATTTTTTGAGATTCACTAAAAGCTGATAATGCACTTGTGCTTCCTAAAATATCTTCTCCCATACTATGAGTTGTGTAAAGTTCATATTTGTCTTCTTCTAACACTTGTGAAATATCAAGCACTCTTATTTTTTCAGTTTCAAATTCAATTTCTTCAACTTTATCTTTTTTATAAAGTAACCAATAAAAAAATTTACTATCTATTTCATAATTATCTACCTTATTATATTTTACCTTACCCCAAATATCTTTTTCATTAGGGTTATTTCTATATTTCATCAACTTGTTTCGTACTTTAGATTCATCAGTTGAATTCACTTTTAAAACCACATAAATAGCCTCTTTAATTTCAAAAAAACATGCCTCACATGAATGATTAAAAACCCTTGATTCTCTCGGTAATACCTTACCGTTAACAATGGCTCTTTCCTCACTCAAATTAGTCTCAAATAATCCTTTTGTATATATATATTTTATATTTTCTAAGTCATTATTATTGCCATCACAATTTTTCTTATGATTTTTAATTTCTAATTTATTACTTCCATCCGGATTTATCCATTTATTATTTAAGGTTTTATCATTTTCCTCAATTTCATAACCATCTAGATACTTAATTTTTTGATTATAATTTTTATTGAGTAGCTCTAAAACTTTTTCTAAAGTTAATTCTTTTTTTCTATCTTCCAAATAGTGAATCTATCTATATTTTTACTCATTTTTTACTCCTGTTCATATATGTATATTTTATGATCAAAGTTGTTTTTATCAATTTTTTCTTTCTTGGAATAAACAATATGGGTACTTAATTTATGAGGTGATTTGTTGTTAGAGATTGAACTACTAACCCTAATAGGAAAGAAAATTGCAAATAAGAACTTGATGAATAAATATATTAGATATGCTAATATTAGTATTGCTATTGCAAAGACTTCTTTATTAATTTTTGTTTTATCAGGGAAAAATTTTATTGTTATTAAAGTTAAAATAAGAGTTGCAATAACTTTTAGTCCTTCAAATAATAAGTTAGATTTCATTTTAAACACCTAAAGCGTCAAATAAGAATTTCTCATATAAGACATCCTCTATTTTTATATTCTCATCAAATTCTACAGTTACTACCCCTTTTTTATTTATTCTATAACAATTTTTATTTATCTCAACTCTAATACTCTTTATCTCAAATTCATTATATTTAATTTCCTCCAAAATTTCCTCAACTTTTTCTGAATTTTTTTCTATTATATATTGAGTAATATTATCAGAAAGTTCCTCATTATTTCCAACTTCAATAGAAAGAATTTTTAGATTGCTTTTTAAAATTTGCCATATCAAATTGAAGAAATTGTGCTGAGTAACGTTAATAGGAAGAAAATTTTCATTTTCAAGATAATATCTCTTATTAAAATCTGCGAATGAAATAGGAATGGCTCTATCATTAAAATTTGTTCCAATGTTATCCAATTTTTTTAGATTTTCTACAACAAGGAAATTTTTTTTAATATTCATTTTAATTGCCACCTTTCATATTATTAAAATAAATGATTTTGGGGTTTATTTTTACATTACCCTTTTTTTGTTTAATTAAATTTATATTACACTAAAAATCTATTAAACAAAAGATAAACTGTTAAATTGAATATAAAAATAACCCCATCACACAAAGTGACAGGGCCAGTAATGGAATGTTTATTATGAAACAGTCTTTTATAATATTACATCATGTTCTTTTTCATAAGCTTTCATTTTTTCATAGCTTTCTTCACTTTTATCTAGAGTAACATGTAATTCATATGTTCTACTCGTACGTTCATCTATTGAGAGATAAGTCTTTACATCAATCCCGGCAAAAACTTTTCTATAGATATCAATAATTTCCTTATCTGCGTCTGTTACAGGTAAATTAAGTATCTCAGAATATGGATAATAAGGTTCGCTATTAAAATAATCACTCACTAAATCATGTAATAATCTATTACAATAGCTTGATTGATTACTTTGAAATTCAATAAAATGTTCTTCTGGATCAAATAATAAATCATATATCTTTTTATGTTTTAAAGCCTGATACAATTCATTTAAGCAATGATTTGTATCATTACTTATGCTCGTAACTCTTTCTTCTGCTTTTTCTTTTTTAGCCCCAAAAAAAGTCGTATGTTTCCCATTCAAATGTACATTATTAAAATAATTTTGCAGCTCTTCTTTAAAATCTCCATATAAATCAGAACCGAAATCTACTTCGTAGTCATAGAAATGAAAAAACATACAGTACCAATCTATATAAAACTCAACATATCCTTTATTTTCCAAGTGTAAGCCCTCCTGCAGAACTTGTCACATTCCCTGCACCAGCTGTCGTAACATATTGAACATTAGCTCGGAAGCCAAAGTACTTTTTCTTTCCTGTATGACTTACAGGTATCGTAATTCCCATTGATTTACCGCTACCTTTAATTTTGGTTTTAGTCCACTTTTTACCTCCACCAGTTACTCTAGCATTTGCACTTTTAAAATTTTTCCTAAATGATGTTAAATGTAAAACTACTTTACCTTTAGTACTAGAGACTTTTTTAGATGCTCCTACCATCGATACTACGTTTACTCCACCTTTCGCTCTTGTTGTGATTTCGTTACTAGCAGTATTTTCTTTTTCTATATAATCTGTCTTATAAAATAAATCATTCTCATCAAAACCATTTTCCATAAAAAATTGCTGACTTTCTATAGGTAATTCATCTAAACTTAATTCTTCTTGCTCTGTAGCTTGAGCTTCATTATTTATTACACCGAAAATACTAAGTAATAAAATGAATGAAACACTAATCAAAATTAACTTTCTCAACATAATAATCACCTCTGTTTAAATTTGATAAGGTTTATAATTATGATTTATGTATATTAACCTTATTCTTTAATTATTATATACATAATATAGACAAAAAATCTATGCAATTTACAAATATTTACTATAATGCAAAAATAACCCCACTCTACAAATAAGAATGGGGTTTGTGTGTATGAACTACCTAGCTGGTAAACTAAATAGAGTAAATATATAACACTATTTCTTACTTGTAATCTTCAAGTCAAACCATAATTTGGTTTCTTTTTCTAACTTCTCATCTTTGTGTGTAATAGGTCCTAACGCACAGTAAAAACGACCAGCTTTAGGGTTAGTTGGGTATTCAAACTCCGCCCACCAGTAGCCATCTTTTTTAGTAACTGAGAAGAAGTTAATATATTGACCTGCCAAAATATTGTTTGATGATGGTAATTCTGGTTCGTTTAAACCAGGTTTCTTCTTAGCTGCGATTGGTGATACACCTTTCTTAGCAGTTGCTTTACCAGACCATTTCCACGTTGTTTTTTTACCGCCATTATAATAATGTTTAATACGAGAAATGAAATAATCTTTTAACTTATTTCGATTAGCTAATGTATCTGGTGCACCTTTTCCAACATGCATATCCCAAGAACGATGTGGGCATGATGTGCCAAAATACTGTCTGTGAAGATTAACTGTCGTACGATTGACTGCTAAGCCATATGATTTCATTACAGCTGCTACTACTTTAAATGTTGCCTCTTCATTTAATTTGAACTGGGCATCTGTTAAACCAGCTGCTGGGTGTGATTGAGTAATTTCGAAACCAATCAAATTACTATTAGCCCAGTTATTACCACAATGCCATTCTACATAATCTGTTGGATGATACCAAAGTGTTTCATCTTTATTAACATAAACTGAAGCCCAACCATTAACATGTGTCCCATTTTGTTCTCTAGTGTATAGCCACGGTAAATATTGATTAGGTGTCATTGAACCGTAATCGTTGTGAATAACAATACCTGCTATACTTGCTTTTTTACCTGTTAATTTACTACCTTTAATGTGTTTTGAATAAATGTTTTTCATTATAAATACTCTCCTTTATTTTTAGTTTTTTCTTGGCTATAACTGCACTGTCATAACCAAGGCATAATAAAAAGCCGACTATTTAGCCGACTTAATTAATATCTTGCTCTTTATTATGTTTAGTTGTGAATTCTTCTTTAATTTCTTGCTTTACTGTTGAACCTTTATCACTTTTAATAACTTGCAATTTTTCAGCTATTTCCTTTGGAACTAATACGCCCATTTCAGCACAATTTTCTACAATACTTAATCCTTCATTCGCAATATAATAGAATATCGTAATCATTAACAAACCACTGTTTAGTCCCAATATTTGATCGATAATATTTTCTAAAACGATAATACAAAAAATCAGCATCTTTCTTGCAAATCCAAACATAGACTTTCGACTCCACAATGATTTGTTCTTTACGGCTTTAGATAATCCTGTAATAATATCTAGGATCATCAATATCATCAGAAACCACATAAGCTTGATGTCTCCTGCATAGATGAATGTATGAAATGCTTCTGACTCTGTAAATTTCACTATAATTTCCTCCATTTCCTCACTCCTTTATCGTCTTTCAATCTATATAAAAAGACACTGAAATTAATCAGTGCCTTGTGATTTATTCATTTTCATCTACATATACTGGATATTCTTCTCCAGTAATTTCTTGATAGTTTCGTTTTGTTAGAGAGCCATTATCCACTAACAATTTTATTGTGAAATTTGTATATATCCCTGCATCATACATGTATTGCACATCAGGAACGAGTATCGGGTTGCCTGGTATTTCAGCGCTTTGTCTAATATGAGCAATCTGAAATAAAATATCGCCTACATATTTGAGTAGACGATGATTGTGCGTTTCTATTTTATTGCTACGTTCAATAAAAAGTTTCAGTTTTTCATTTTGTGAATTTATCGCTTCTTCTAATATTGCTAAGTCACTATTTTTTAAAGGGGGTTCTGCACCAATCCATCTTTGATATTCCCGATCAAAATAAAATGGTTGCCATATCCCAGGATAAGGTGGTATTTCAGTGTAAGGCTCATTTGGATAATCCCAATCACTAATAACATTTCTAGGTGTGCCGTCATACAAATATACTGTTTTGGCCATTCTAATTACCTCCTAAATCATCTATTATCCAAGTGAATTCGCCGTATATATAGTGGCCTGGTAACCACTTAGAAGTATCATTTAAATTACAATAAAATTTTAATGTACCATCTAGATCAACTAACATAACCGCTGGATTCATACTTACTGGTGTTCGTATATAAAAATTTTGAACCTTAGGACACATATGTTTTGGTATGGACCCAAAGGCTGTTTGTGTAACAACATTATTCACATTTACTCTTAAATGCGCAATCTTTACACCATTAACTGTTCTTACACGATATTGACATTGTAAAGCTGTAGGGTCATCAGTTTGGCGTTTTGTAGCATCATTCATAATCTCCCAATCAACCCAACCTGTATCACTATTGAGC
Organism: Mammaliicoccus sp. F-M27; assembly: GCF_022387115.1. NCBI lineage: Bacteria > Bacillati > Bacillota > Bacilli > Caryophanales > Staphylococcaceae > Mammaliicoccus > Mammaliicoccus sp. F-M27. The sequence goes on from NZ_JAJNIE010000002.1 coordinate 118,339, forward strand.
GCTTCAAACTCTTCAGCATCTTGTACTCTTTTCCAACCTTTAAATGCGTTAGACTCAACACCATCTGTATGAACAGTTGCATGATATTCAGTATTTAAATGACTCATTATAAGCCTAAATTGTTTACGTCCATTGTTACCCTCGTATACGTCTATTTCAGCATAGTATGATTTGCCATTTGGCTCTTGAGGTGCGTTAACAAGAAAGGCATCAGACGGTACAACACATTCATATAATCCAGGTTTTAAGGCTAGTAAATCATTGTACTCCGAATTTTCTACACCAATTGAACCTAGCGACTTACGTTTGTTTACTTCTGGATTTAGCAATTCCCAATCAGACCAAGTGCTAACTTCTTTTCTCTTAATGTATACTTTACAAATTCTTGAGGAACTATATGTAATGAAATTAACTGCTAATAATATTGATAATAGACGACATTATTTATTTATGTACTATATTGTTGAGTTTTTATCATTAAATGGAATGAGAATAGGAGAATTGTTAGCCATTGAAAACGAAAACGTGGATTTAATTAACAAAAAATTAACTATAGATGGCACTATACAACGAAAAGCAAATTCTAAAGGTCAGTATGGCGTAAAGGATACTACTAAAAACCTTAGCAGTTATAGAACGATAGATTTAACAAATCGCAGTTGTGAAATTTTAAAATCATGTATGTTGGAAAATAAAAAAGCTATTCAATGGGATACCAGGTATACAGACAGGAATTTTATTTTCACCAATTATCGAGGTAACCCTATATATTTTCATAGAGTCAATGAAGCACTTGAAAAAGCTAGAATTAATCTGAATATAAAAAATAAAATCACTACACATACTCTCAGACATACTCATATATCATTTCTAACACAAATGGGTATATCATTAAAAACAATTATGGATAGAGTTGGACATAGTGATTATAGAACTACTCTAGGAATTTATACCCACGTAACAAATCAGATGAAAAACGAGCTGATAAATAAGCTTGAGGACATAGAGCAAAAAGAATTATTATAATCAATCGGCCCTTTTTTGGCCCTTATTTTCACTAAATCATAAAAAAATAACCCTCTAACCATTACGGTTAAAGGGTTTTGAATTTGAAAGCAACTATTTTGCGTATTCTGTTGCTCTCATCTCCCGGACAACTGTCACTTTAATATGCCCTGGATATTGTAACTCGCCTTCTATTTGATCTTTGATATCTCTTGCTATCCTATGTGCTTTCAAGTCATCAATATCTTCAGGGGAAACGATTACTCTAATTTCTCTACCTGCTTGTATAGCAAAGGCTTTTTCTACGCCTTGATAACCTTCTGATATTTCTTCTAATCTTTCTAAACGTTTCACATAGTTTTCTAACGTTTCACGTCTAGCTCCTGGTCTTGCAGCACTTAATGCATCTGCTCCAGCTACCAATATAGAAATAACTGATGTTGGATCTACATCCCCATGATGTGAGTGTATTGCATTTATGACTGTATCATGTTCATGATATTTCTTTGCAAGTTCTACCCCTATTTCAACATGGCTACCTTCAACTTCGTGATCAATAGCTTTACCAATATCATGTAATAAACCTGCGCGTTTTGCTAAAGTGACGTCTTCACCTAGTTCAGCTGCTAACATTCCTGAAAGTTGTGCAACTTCAATAGAGTGTTTCAGTACACTTTGCCCATAACTTGTACGATATTTCATGCGTCCTAAAATTTTAACCAATTCTGGATGTAAGTTATGAATACCTAATTCAAAGGTAGCTTGTTCACCTGATTCTCTCATCAGTTCATCTACTTCTCTTCTCGCTTTTTCAACCATATCTTCAATTCTACCTGGATGAATACGTCCATCAGATACTAAATTAGTTAAAGCTGTCTTAGCGATTTCTCTACGAATTGGATCAAATCCAGATAAAATAACTGCTTCTGGTGTATCATCTATAATTAAATCTACGCCTGTCAATGTTTCTAAAGTACGTATATTTCGACCTTCACGACCTATAATACGACCTTTCATTTCATCGTTAGGGAGATTAACAACTGATACCGTTGACTCAGAAGTATGATCTGCAGCTAATCTTTGAACAGTAATAGCTAACAGTTCTTTTGCTTTCTTATCTACATTTGTTTTTAGTTCACGTTCTTTTTCTTTTACAAGTACAGCAATATCATGTGACAGTTCTTCTTCAACTTGTGAAAATTGCTCTTTACGAGCCTCATCACGTGTTAGTCCGGAGATGCGTTCTAGTTCTTGCTCATGTTTCGTTATTATGTCTTGAACATTACTCTCTTTTGCATCTACCTGTTGTTGTCGCTCTTCAATTTTAGCTTCTTTGTTTTCTAGAATTTCATCTTTTTTGTCTAAAAGATCAGATTTGCGCTCTAAGTTCTCTTCTTTTTGAAGTAATCTTGCTTCTTGCTTTTGTAGGTCACTTCTTCTCTCTCGAATTTCACTATCAAGATGATCTCTAATTTGTTGATTTTCTTCTTTCGCTTCAATCAACTTTTCTTTCTTTAGGCTCTCAGCTTCTTTATTAGCCTCACTTATTATATAGTGAGCAGACTGACGGGCTTGATCTTGCTTTTTAGTTAAGCTATTATGTGCGAAAAAGTATCCTACAACAACACCTAGAATAACTCCTAGCAAAATGAGTAAGAGGGTTAATAAGTCCACATAAACACCTCCTTCTATCTAGGTTATACGTCTTATATATACAAAAATATGATTAAATGGAACAATGGAATCATACAACTCAATTGTACGTTTAAATTTGTACAAGTGTCAAGAACATCAACTTTATTTTTATTACTCTTTCATAAAAAAACATTCTATCAATCAACTTTAAAAAAGTGATTAATAGAATGTTTCAATTTATAGAGATTTACAATTTAATCTAATAAAGTTTCTTGCTCTTTATCTGACTTATCTGCTTTGTCATCTTTTTTAGATTTATCGTCTTTTTTAGCTTCTTCTTTCTTTTTACCGTTGAAGCCTAATTTGTCTCTTAAAATACCATCAATTTCTTCAGTAATTTTTGGATTTTCTTTTAGATACGTTTTAACATTTTCTTTACCTTGACCCATACGCTCACCATTGTATGAATACCAAGCACCAGATTTATCGACAATATCAAACTCAACGGCTAAGTCGATTAATTCACCTTCACGTGAAATACCTTCACCATACATGATATCTACTTCTGCAATTCTAAATGGAGGTGCAACTTTATTTTTAACAACTTTAATTTTAGTACGGTTACCTACTATTTCTTGTCCTTGTTTCAATTGTTCAGCACGACGTACTTCTAAACGAACAGAACTATAGAATTTAAGTGCACGTCCACCTGGTGTTATTTCAGGATTACCGAACATTACGCCAACTTTTTCACGAATTTGGTTAATAAATACAGCAGTTGTATTAGATTTAGAAATAGCTGCTGATAATTTACGTAAAGCTTGACTCATTAATCTTGCTTGTAAACCAACATGAGTATCTCCCATTTCACCTTCAATTTCAGCTTTAGGTGTTAATGCAGCAACTGAGTCGATGATTACGATATCTACAGCACCACTACGTACAAAAGCTTCAGCGATTTCTAACCCTTGCTCTCCGTGGTCTGGCTGTGATAAGTATAGGTTATCAATATCTACGCCTAAGTTCTTAGCATAAACAGGATCTAATGCGTGTTCAGCATCAATGAAAGCAGCTAAACCCCCTTGTCGTTGTACTTCAGCAATAGCATGTAATGCTACAGTTGTTTTACCAGAACTTTCTGGTCCGTAAATTTCTATAATACGTCCATTAGGATATCCACCAACACCTAATGCTTTATCAAGTGTGATAGAACCACTTGAAACTGCAGATACTTCTCTACTTGTATTATCCCCTAGCTTCATTACTGCCCCTTTACCAAAGGATTTTTCCATATTCTTTATTACTGTATCGAGTGCTTTCTGACGGTCGTTCACGCGATAACCTCCTATATATATAAAATGAATTTACTTGTTTAATTAGCTATTATTACTATATATGTTTTCATGCTAAATTGCAAGTATAAAGCGAATATTTGTTCGTGTTTTTACACGCATTTTTTCAATATATGCGAACATAGGTACCGATTTTATTTAATTATGAATCCTGTCGTAAAAGATTTAAATATTCAATAAGGGCTATATTACTTATTCTATCGCGTTTTCCAGCATATGATTGACTTAAAGACGAAATAAATATTTTGCTTTTTTGCATATGTGATATATAAACTGTAGATTCTTTATCATTCTGTGATAGAACAATGATACTATCAACTTCAAATGCCTCTTTTAACTTGTTTGCTATTTCTTCAGTTGAGTCTTGTTCAGAAATATTAAGCACACGATCAGACCAATCATTTTTAACGATGTATGCTTTTAAGTATGCTTTATGATGTTCACTCAGTTTAAGTCTTGAATACAAAATACCATCAGTAATTTCATCATATATGACAAATGATTGATTTAATTCATTGAATACAGCTTCCTCAATCGTTAAATCATCACTCCCATAATAATATTCGCCAATTCTATTTAAGATTTCTGCTTTTACTGGCTTTATTAATTCAATCGCTTGTTGTTTCGTATTTGCATTTGCAGTAATTCGTAAAGACACCTCATGTTGACCTGCTAGTGGCGCTATCGTAGGATTTGTTTGTTGATCAATTAAATCCATCAATTCTGTTTCTAAACTCGATTCACCAATACCGGCAAATTTTAATGATTCAGAGAAGATAACACGTTCCTCATTTAAGAAATATGGTACAAGATATTGATTAACCATAGGCTGAAGTTCTTTCGGAGGACCTGGTAACAATACAACTTTTTTATCGTCAACCTCTAAATACATACCTGGTGCCATACCAAAATCATTATTTAATACCTCACTACCTTCGATTACAAGCGCTTGTTGTCTATTATTAGGCGTCATAGTTCGATTTTCTCTTTTAAAATATTGCTCTATATGATCCATAGATTGTTTATTCGTTTCAAGATTTTTATCCAGCACTTGAGCAACAGTTTGTTTCGTTAAATCATCTTTAGTTGGACCTAAACCACCAGTGAGAATGACAACATCATGGTTTGCCAATTCTTCTTTAAAAGTTTTTTCTAATCTTGCAGGATTATCGCCAACTGCAACATGCCTCATAACACTTGCGCCAAGTCCATTTAAAACTTTAGAAATAAATTGAGCGTTCGTATTCGCAATTTGTCCTAATAAAATTTCAGTACCAACGCTTAAAATGCTCACTTTCATAAATATACCTCCTACAGAAAAACCTACAAACTCAATGTTGTAGGTTAAATGTTAATATTATTTTGATCCTTTAAATACATCTCTACCGTTATAAAAATACTCTATTCCAGATAGAATTGTAAAGAATGTAGCAATATACATTAGCCATTGCCCTAAATCAATTTGCCATAAAGTAGAGAAAGGTTCTTGTAGTAAAATAAAGACAATTGCCACCATTGTAACAGCTGTTTTAATTTTACCTAATTGACCTGCCGCACTTACAAAACCTTGTTCTATTTGCAATAATCTCAAGCCAGTTACAGCAAACTCTCTCGCTATAATGATGATTGCGATAACAGAAGATACTTTATCAAGTTCTACTAATGCAATTAATGCACTAGCTACTAATAATTTATCCGCTAATGGGTCTAAAAATTTCCCCATATTTGTTACAAGTTCCCATTTTCTAGCTAAGTAGCCATCTAACCAATCTGTAACAGATGCTAGAATAAAGATAATGCCAGCTATAAATTGTTCAACACGCATTTCTTGCCCGAACAAAATGCTCATTTGTCCCATGTTAAAATCAACAAGTAAAAATAATACAAAAACAGGTATTAAAATAACGCGTAATACCGTTAACTGATTAGGAATATTCATATACTTTCTCCTTCTTTTCATACAAGCACATAATAATACTATTATAAATCAATCGCTTATATAATTAAATGATAATTATTAATAATATCCAACCAATAAGGCACAATCCGAAGAATGTGACCATTTGAGTGATGAGCTTAGCGACCATTTTATTCTCAGAGATTTCCGTTTGACTTCGTTTCTCTTGTGTTAACAAACGAAAAGCTTCTTTAGCAGAAGGTGGTGTTTTAGGCAATTCACTTTGGTGTTTATCGATTAATTCTGCAGGACTCACATTAATTGCTGATGCATATTTAGTAATAAAACCTCTTGTATAATCAGGGTTTGGTAAATTTTCAAAATCATTTTTTTCAATCATCACTAAAAATGGTCTTTGTATTTTTGTCTTTTCTTCTAGTTCAACTAATGTCATACCTAACTGTTCTCTTTTATTTCTTAATGTTTCCCCAATATATTTCAAAATATATTCACCTCAAACAATTTATTCAAAGAAACCAAATCCATCTCCAAATGCCATGTTGTCATTTGTAAACAAATCATTTTTATTTAATTGTTCATATGTAATCTCTTGATCTTCAGTTTCTCTTAATTCAATAATATAATCAAAATCTTCAAGACTATATTCAGAGCGTTGTACAAATAAGTCAGGATGTTCTACGACTTTAATTGTTGGTAAGCTCATAACTTCTCGAACTAATTGTTTATGCTTTTCATCAGTTTGCTTAGATGTTACAGCACCATCAATAATATAGACATTCTCATCTCCATATTCACCTTTTAGTAACGAACTTCTTACAGTTTGTTTAATAAGCGTCGAACTGATAAATAGCCATTTTTTATGAGCACACACACTAGCTGCTACTACTGACTCTGTTTTACCAACTCTTGGCATACCACGTACGCCAATTAATTTATGACGATTTTCTTTAAATAATTCTGCCATGAAATCAACTAATAAACCTAAATCGTTTCTTTCAAATCTAAATGTCTTTTTATCATCAACATCACGTTTAATATACCGACCGTGCCTAACTGCTAATCTATCTCTTAACCCAGGTGTACGCAGTTTTTTTATGGTAATATCATCAATTTCTTTCACGATATTTTCGAAGCGTTTAACTTTATTCATATCATCTGTCTTAATGAGCAAACCTCTACGACCTTGATCTACACCATTAATTGTAATGATATTAATACCTAAAATACCTAATAGACTAGATATATCCCCTAACAAACCTGCTCTATTAACTTGTATATCATATTCTAAGTACCATTCTCTTTTAATAACTTCTTCCATAATATCCACCCCAATATTAAATGTACCATCCTCCGTTAACACGAAGAACTTGGCCTGTTATGCTTTGAGAAAGTGGATTTAGTAAATAAGCTACTGTCCCACCAATCTCTTCTGTCGTAACAAATCGACCTTGTGGTATTTCTTCTTTTAATTGCGTTTGTGTAACTGCATCAAGTTCATCTGTCATTTTACCATGAACAACGCCTGGACTTATAGCATTAACTGTAATGGATGTTAATGCTAATTCTTTTGCTAATGACTTAACAAAACCTAATTGTGCTGCTTTCATAGTCGAATATATCGTTTCATAACTTGCACCTGTTTCTCCCCATATAGAAGATACAACAATAATTCTGCCATGCTCACTTTTTCGCAATCTATCTACAAATAATTGTACTACCTTAATTAAAGAAAAGACATTTATATTGTATTGTGCATCAATTTCTTCATCAGAAAAATCTTGAATCGCACCGAATGAAGATTGACCAGCCACATAAATTAAATGATCAATATTCCCAATAGAATCCAGATTATTTATATCGTGTCTCTTAGTTAAATCAAGTTGCAGAAAACTGACGGGTTGACCTTCATATCTTTGTTTAAGTACAGTTAAGTCTGACTTATTATAATGCAATATGACTTCGTTACCGAGTGATAAACATTCATCCACTATTGAAAGTCCGATATCTCCGCTTCCACCTAGTATAAGTGTTCTAGCCATTTTGTTTCACCAAACGACTTTCAACAGTGTGATTAAAATCAATTAATGATTTTAATGTTTGTTGTACACTATCTACAGTTATGGATTCTAAAATATCGACAAGTTCAAACAATTCAACACCTTCAAAATAAAACTTCGTATATTGATTTGCAATATATTCAGGTGAATTCAAACTTGAAATAATTTCTCCTAATGTTTGTTTTCTAACCCTTTCTAACTCATCATAATTAAATCCTTCATGAATATGTTGTTTCAGTTCATTAAATATCGCTTCTTTAAATGTTTCATGATGATTAGTTGTAACTGCAAGAATTAAATAACTATAAGTCATCTCATTAGCAAATTGATATCCGAAAGTATCGTCGATTACATCTTCTTCAAGAAGTGTTTGATAAAAGTCTGTTTGCTCTCCAAGCATTAAATCTAATGCAATCATCATTTCCATATCATTTTTAACTCTCATTTTATCTGAAATTGTGTTAGGTTCAAATTTAAATGCAATCATAGACTTTTCTTGTACAATATCCATCTTTGTTTCAACATAAGAACGATGCACTGATGTTGGTTCATCAATAAGTTGTCTCTTAATAGGTGGCATTTCTTTCATATTTCTTTTAGCTTCATGCTCACGTACTAATTCAATCGTATCTTCTGGTGTCACATCACCAACAATGATTAATACCATGTTAGCGGGATGATAAAATGTTTCATAAGATAAATATAAATCTTCAGCTGTAATGTTATAAATGCTATCCACCGAACCTGCGATATCTACTTGTACAGGATGATTATGGTATAGCGCGCCTAATGTTTGAAACATCAGTTTGTAATTTGGTTGTTCTTGGTACATTTTTATTTCTTCAGCTATAATCCCTTTTTCCTTTTCCACAGTCTTCTCAGTGAAATATGGACTTTCTATCATATTAAGCAGTCGTAAAATATTGTCATTCACATTCCCTGTTGCACTAAATAAATAACTTGTTCTATCAAAAGTTGTAAAAGCATTAACTTGTGCATCATTTTCAGCAAAACTCGTAAACACATCGCCTTCTTCTTTTTCAAAAAGTTTGTGCTCTAAAAAATGTGCTACGCCGTCTGGAACAGTTACATAATTGTCTTGACCATGTGGTTTAAATGTATGGTCTAACGAACCAAAGTTAGTTGTATAAGTCACATATGTTTTAGAAAATCCTGCTTTAGGTATAACAACTACTTTTAAGCCATTATTTAAAGTTTCTTCAAATACTGTTTCATCAATCTGTTCATAATATTGATTACTCATGATTTTCACCTTCAGTCAGTATATATATAGTATCCAATTGTCCAAGTCGTGCAATATTCTTAATATCGTCCATAGTAATGGATTCTATTTCCTTAATCCAATCATCGTAATTATATACGGATTGATAACGTGCATGTGTATGTAATAAATCAATCATTTGTCGCTGCTTATCAAACATTTCTCTCGCGTTAGATGTCAGTACTTTTTTTGCTAACACTAATTTTTGTTCATCAAAGTTTCCATCTTCTAAATCTTTATATATCGTTAATATTGTATCTTGAGCTTGTTGTACTTTATCTTTAGCAATGCCACCTACAATATATAAAAAGCCATTTCTTGGATCAATTTGAGAATGGATCGAATAAGCTAAACTTTGTTTTTCTCTTACTTCACTAAATAAAATTGAAGAAGCATCTCCACCTAAGAGCATATTCAATACTAAGAATGAATAATACTCTTTAGAATGGAATGTAATAGGAAATCTATAACCTATATTTAATTTAGCTTGATCAATTTTAGTGTAGTCTACTATTTCTTTTACTTTTTCTATATTTTTCAAAGATGAAGATTCAATTTCTAGATGACTATTATGTTCAAAGTTAAAGTACTCATTGCATAAGTTTTTAACTTCATCTAAATTAACATTTCCTATTATATATGTGGAAATCGCATTTCCATGAAGTAAATCATGATATGTATCGACTAATGTTTCTGGCGTCACATGTTCAATATCTTCTAAACGACCAGAAGCTAAATATTTATATGGTTCATCTTCAAACATATGGTTCATGAACTGAATAAATGCACGTTGAGATTTATTATCTTCTATAGCTGTTAATTTTTTATGTAAAAGTGATTTTTCTTGTTTCGTAAATTTTTCATTAAACTTATCATTTTCAATTAAAGGATTAAATATCACTTCGTGTAATAATTGAATCGCTTTTTCAAATAGTGGTAATTCACTTTTTAAATATTTTTCATTCACAATTTCAATCCCAATTGTCATGATGTGGTTATTAGCTTGCTTGTTCACATAACTAAATAAATGCGCACCATATAAATCAGCGAGTAAATTATTCATTTCTCTATCTGATTGATACTTTTTGGTCACTCTTGTTATTAACTTACTTAAAATTGACCTAGATGTAATCGTAGCACTATTTAACGGTGCCACAAATTTAAAAACAATTGTAGTTGTTTTAAATTTGTTTGTTGGTATTACATAAACGTCGTTTGATGCTAATTGTATATGTTCTGTCGTAATCATCTTGGACACCTCTCTTATATGTATGTATATAGAGAAACAAAGCAACATTTGTTACTTTGTTTCTCTCAATATATTTATTATATCCTATTTCTTGTAATTCGAAACTTTACAAGACTACTTTTGAAATAATTTAAAGAATAAAGTACAGGTGTACCATGTTCATTATAATGAATTTGCGTTAATAACATCATCGCATCGTCCGGATCAGAATTAAGTATTTCACTAATATATGGCTCATAGCTAATAGATTCCATAGAAGTGTTTGCATGTGTTATTTTAAATTCTACTTTACTCTCTATTGCAGATAATATTGACGAATTTGAACGATAATCACTACACGCAAATAAATCAGTCGCAATTTTGTCCAAACAATATACGACAGGTTCTCCATCTGCAGTTCTTAGTCTTTCAATTACAGATATTAATGAATCTTTTTCTAAATTAAGAACTTCTATATCTTTAGATGTTGCCACTTCTTCATCCAAACTGATAAATTCAGTGCCCGCAACTTCTCCATTTTTTTCTATCATGTTAGTAATACTCACTAATTCATCTAAAGGATAATAGTATGGTTGTTTAGGTTTAACAACCGTTACGCCTCCAGATTTTTGAGATAAAATTTGCTCAGTTACAAGTTCATGTATAGCATTTTCAATCTCATTATAATTTATGTTCAACAATTTTTTGATTTCGAACTCATTAGGAATCGCATCACCAGGATTAAGTTCTCCTGATTGAATTTGATCTAATATCCAGTTTTTCACAAAATTTGTAGTTGCATTTGTAGACATAATATCCCCCTATTCGTCTTGATAAATATCAACCAATACTTGTCTAGGTTTACTACCTGACTGAGGTCCAATAACACCATTACTTTCCAAGTCATCCATTAACCTAGATGCCCTATTATAACCTATTCTAAATCTTCTTTGTAACAAACTTGCACTTGCCTTTTGTTCTTCGACAATAAATAAATATGCTTCTTTATACAATGCATCTTCACTTTCCATTTCGCTCGCTTCAGTAGGTTCATCAGGTTCCATTTCTTTAATGTAGTTGGCAGTTTGTTCTCCAATTACGTGTTGAACGACTGTTTCTACTTCACCATCAGAAAGGAATGCACCTTGAATTCTCGTTGGTTTAGAAGAATCTCTTGATAAAAATAACATATCACCTCTACCAAGTAGTTTTTCAGCTCCACCACCATCTAAAATCGTTCTAGAATCTGTAGCAGAACTTACGGCAAATGCAATTCTGGATGGTATATTCGCTTTAATACTACCCGTAATAACATCGACTGAAGGTCTTTGTGTTGCAATAATTAAATGTATACCTGCTGCTCTAGCTAACTGCGCAATTCTCATAATTGAAGATTCCACATCTTTACCAGCAACCATCATTAAATCTGCAAGTTCATCCACAATAACGACGATATACGGTAATTGTGCTTGCTTTTCTTCCATTTCTTGATTCGTACGTTCAATAAATTGGTTATATCCTTCAATATTTCTTGCGCCAACATGTTGGAATAAGTCATATCTTTTTTCCATTTCAGATACTACTTTTTGTAATGCTTGGTTGGCCTTTTGTGGATTGGTCACAACTGGCGTTAATAAATGTGGCACACCATTATATACATTTAATTCAACCATTTTAGGATCAATAAGCATAAGCTTCACTTCATGCGGTTTCGCATTCATTAAAATACTCGTAATAATTCCGTTAATACAAACTGATTTACCACTACCCGTTGCACCGGCTACAAGTAAATGTGGCAATTTATTTAATTCTGCAGTGATAGGCTCACCAGAGATATCTCTACCTAACGCAACTTCTAGTTTGTTTTTTGTAGGTTTAGCTTCACTTAATACTTCTTTTAAAGTAACCGTAGAAATATGCTCATTCGGTACTTCAATACCTACCGCTGATTTACCAGGGATAGGGGCTTCTATTCTGATATCTTTAGCTGCTAAATTAAGCGCGATATCATTGCTTAAATTCACAATTTTATTAACTTTTACACCTTGTGCTGGTTGAACTTCGTATTGTGTTACAGCTGGTCCAATTCTAATTTGAGTCACTTTAGCATCTACATTAAAGTTTTTTAAAGTTGCTTCTAATAACTTACCTTTTTCTTGAACCGTTTTTTTAGAAACAGACTGAGATTGTGGTGGGTCATTTAAGATATCTAATGATGGTAATTTATAATTTAAATTCTCAGTTTCATCAATTGTAGACTCATTGTTCTCATTTTCTACTGTTTCAGTAGTTTGTGTTGATTGTGTTGGTTGTTTTGGTTGTTGTTTTCTTTTAGCTGCTAATTTTTCTTGTGATTCAAAAATTGGTATCTCTTCATTTACCGATTCTGTTTCAACAGTTGAAACTTCCTTCGCAGGTTCTATTTCTTTTAAATGTGACACATCTTTTGGTTGTTCTTTTCGAAGTTGTTCTTTTGGCGCTTCTTTTTGTTGTTCTTTTTGACGTTGTTCTTTTTCTAGCTGTTTTGTTCTCGCTTTTTCTTCACGTTTCTTTTCTAAATGCGTCATTTTAGATTTCGTCTTGCTCTGTGCAACATCGAAAGCTGATTTTGTAATATCACGATGTCTCTTTTTCAAAATTAAAATCACACTAGAAAACAATATAAGCAATGTTAATAAACTGTAACCGAAGACAGATATTAGTTTGCTGATGATGTTAAAAGCATAGTAACCTATGTATCCTCCACCATTAAAGTAAAATGCATTTCTTTCTAAACTAGAATATGTTTCACTTATAGTCGTTTTAAATGTATCAAAAGATTTATCTTTAAAATATAAAATAATTTGCATAACAAATAAGAGCGCAACTTGGAAAATAAACAGTCCATTTATTCTTCTTGTGAATTTCAATTTACCGTTTACAGTTATTAACATTGAAATTATTGCAATGAGTATATAAGTGAAGTACTTAGCGTAACCGAATATAAAATGAAAGAAGCTATCTATCATTAATCCTATAAACCCTAATTGAAAAACACCTAACACTAATAGAAACAACACAATGACTTGAATGACGTATTTTAAAGTATGATCTTTTTGTTTTTTCTTACCACGTGTTGTTTTTGTTTTACGTGTTGCTGGCTTCTTCTTTTGTACCATTATGAAATAGCCTCCTTATCTTTAATGCAAAAAATAAGCCCACTCATGGGCTTATTTGACTGTTAAAAATCTTCCATAAAACAATCCATTAGATTTCAGAAATAATTGGAATAATCATCGGGCGGCGTTTCGTTTGTTCATATAGATATTTGCCGAGTTTATCACGCATATTTTGTTTCATTTCAGACCATTCAATTTTCTTTTGAAGTAAACCTTCTTCAACAATTTCACGTACTTTTTCTGAAGCATCATTTAATAGTTCTTCACTTTCCCTTACATAAACAAATCCACGTGATTGAATTTCAGGTCCCCCAACAATTTTTCTATTCTTAGGATCTAATGTAACAACAGCTATAAATATGCCATCTTCAGCTAATAAATGTCTATCTCTTAAGACGATATTACCAACATCTCCAACGCCTATTCCATCTATTAAAACATTCCCTGCTGTTACTTTTTCATTAGCAAGCATTTTTGTACCATCAAAGTTAACAACATCACCTTTTTCAAGTAAGAAAATCTTTTCAGGATCTACGCCTGTTTCAGCAGCCAATTTCGCATGTGCAATTTGCATTTTAAATTCACCTTGTACAGGAATAAAGTACTCAGGTTTCATTAAATTAAGCATCAATTTAAGTTCTTCCATACAACCGTGACTTGATGCGTGTGTCTTTTTATTATTAGGCATAATATGTGCGCCAGCTCTAACAAGCTCATTTAAAGTTTGACCAATAATTACTTCCATATTTGCAGACGTAGTTGTAGAAATATAAACATTATCGCCTTCTAAAATATTTAAAATTGGATGTCTTTGTTGAGCCATTTGTCCAAGAGCTTCAATAGGCTCACCTTGCATACCTGTTGCAATGATGATCATTTCGTTCTTAGGATATTTACTAATATCATGTACAGGAACTAATAAATTTTCTGGAATATTAAAATATCCCAACTTACGTGCAACATTAAATGAACTTTCCAGTGAACGTCCTAAGAAAGATACTTTACGATTTAATTTATGTGCTGCATTTAACACTTGTTGTATACGAATGAAGTTTGATGCATAACAAGATACGATAATTCGACCGTTCGCTTTAGCAAATTCATCTACCATATGACTTTCGATAACATTTTCCGGAACATTATATCCTGGTTTTTCTGCTTCTGTCGAATCACTTATAAGCGCAAATACACCATTTTGACCGATTTGCGTCATTTTAGCGATATCGGGCGCATATGCACCTTGTAAACTTTGGTCAAATTTAAACTCACCAGTATAGACGATTGAGCCGTAAGATGTATGTATACATACACCTAAACTATCTGGAATTGAATGTGTTGTATTAAAGAACGTTACATTAACATTTTTAAATCTCATTACTGAATCTTTATTTACTGTGTAATAACGTACTTTTTTATTTATTTTTCTAATTTTCATATGATCTTTAACTAAAGCAATTGTTAATCTTGAACCATATACTGGTGCATCTAGCTTTTCAAGTATATAGCTAACTGCTCCTATTGAATCTTCATGTCCATGTGATAAAAAGATTCCTTTAAGTTTCTCTTTGTTTTCAATAACATATTGTATATCCGGTATAACAACGTCTACGCCTAGCATTTCGTCTTCTGGAAACATTAATCCAGCGTCTAACATGAACATTTCTTCATCCACTTCAACGATATACATATTTTTTGCTATTTCTCCAACACCACCGAGTGGTATGATACGAATTTTATCATTTTTCTTTTTTATTAAACTCAAAATTGTTCCTCCTAAATGTAATCCCGTCCATAATATATTTATTTAATCATACCATTTATATAATCGTTTATACAAGCACATACAACAGACTTATACATAATTAAAATAAAGGAGGGCAATATTTTTTATCTTATTAAGATATATATTATTTCTCCGTAAGTATGAATTCAGAATATGGCGCTTCAAGTAATATTTTTGTAGCTTCTTTTATATCTTTTAACTGTATTTGATTGATTGCTTTTTCGAACTTCTCATTTGAAATCAGTTCATTATGAAACATGATTGAACGTGCATTTCTCGTCATTTTATTTTGATTTGATTCTGACGCCATTAAAAAGCTTGTGATAATATGACTTTTCGCATCATCTAATTCTTCTTGTGTAATGCCATCATTAAGTAATGTTTTTAAAACCTCTGTAATTAACGCACTTGAAGCATCGACATTCTCTTTATCTGTAGCAACATATATTGTCAGTAAACCATCGTTGTGAAAACTTTGGAAGTCTGAGTACACATTATAACAAAGACCATGTTCTTCTCTAAGAACTTGGAACAATTTAGAACTCATTGTTTCTCCTAAAATTGTATTTAAAATATTCGTTGCATAGTAATGTTGATCATTATAACTCGGAGCTGCATAACTTCTCATAAAGTGAGTCTGTTCAAGTTCATTTTTATAATAAGTTTCTTTCTTCTCAACAAAATGCATATTAGGTTGTTCTTCATCTATGGAAATACTTTGTTCATCTGTTAATTGTTCAATAATTTCTTCTTTTAACGATTCACTGTATGCTCCAGCAACAGAAACAATCAAACGATTACTTTGATAATATTTTTCATGAAAATCAACTAATGTAGCTCTATCAATTTCATTCACACTTTGCGGTGAACCAAGAATCATTCTACCTAATGGTTGATCTTTATAAATTTCATTTTCTAATTTATCCATTAACCATTCTTCTGGTGTATCATCGATCATTTTAATTTCTTCAAGGATGACTTTTTTCTCACGCACAATTTCTTCTTCTAAAAACAACGGTCTTTTGACCATATCTAATAATAAATCTGTTGCTTTCTTTTCAAATCTTTTCAACGTTTTACAGAAATAACATGTATACATTTTTGTTGTATATGCATTGTTGTAACCGCCTATTTTATCAAATTCCGTTGATAGTTGTTGTCTAGTATAATGTTTACTACCTTTAAACAGCATATGCTCTATAAAATGCGCAATACCTTCTGGGTAATCGCCTTCGTTTGCTGTGCCAGTCTTTACGTATACACCTATGCTGATTGTCTCACTACTTGGCACATCCTCAAATATTAAAGTTGTACCATTTTCTAATTTTTTTAATTCTACCATGCTATCCACCTCATAATAAAAATAGGGACATCTCAATGTCCCTATTTAAACCATTTATTTAATTATAATACTATTTTTGTTCATTTTCTTCATTTGATAATACTTTGCGCGAAGCATTTACACGTCCTTGGCGGTCAATTTCAGTCACTTTAACTAAGAATTGATCACCAATTTTCGCTACATCTTCAACTTTATTGACTCTTTCATTTGAGAATTGAGAGATGTGAACAAGCGCGTCTTTACCAGGGAATATTTCAACAAATGCACCGAATTTCTCGATACGTTTAACTGTACCCATATATATAGCATCAACTTCAGCTTCTCGTACAATATCTTCGATAATTTTACGAGCACGATTAATCATTTCTTTATCTTTAGAACCAATAAATACTGTTCCGTCTTGTTCAATGTCTAATTTAACACCTGTTTCATCAATGATTTCATTGATTTTTTTACCACCAGGTCCGATAACATCTCTAATTTTCGCTGCTTTAATATGCATAATTTCAATCTTAGGAGCATATTGACTTAATTGTTCTCTTGGTTCACTTAACGTTTCTAGCATATGGTTTAAGATATATAATCTACCAATTCTAGCTTGTTCAAGTGATTCTCTTAAAATTTGTTCACTTAAACCGTCAATTTTGATATCCATTTGAATAGCTGTAATACCTTTTTCAGTACCTGCAACTTTAAAGTCCATATCACCTAAAGCATCTTCCATACCTTGAATATCAGATAAAATCGTATAGTTATCATCTTTAGTGATTAAGCCCATTGCAATACCAGCAACTGGTGCTTTAATAGGAACACCAGCATCCATTAATGCTAATGTAGACCCACAAATTGATGCTTGTGAAGAAGAACCATTTGATTCTAACACTTCAGAAACAACTCTTATTGTATAAGGGAATTCTTTTTCATCTGGCATTACTTCTAATAAAGCACGTTCACCCAATGCACCGTGTCCAATTTCACGACGGCCTGGTCCTCTTACTGGACCTGTTTCACCAACTGAGAAGTTAGGGAAATTATAATGGTGCATGTAACGTTTCTGATCTTCTGTACCAAGTCCATCAATAATTTGATGTTCTCCTAGAGCACCAAGCGTAGCAACTGAAAATGCTTGAGTTTGTCCGCGTGTAAATAAACCTGAACCGTGTGCTCTTGGTAATAAACCAACTTCTGATGCTAAAGGTCTAATTTCTTCTGGTTTACGGCCATCTGGTCTAACTTTATCTTCAGTTATTAAACGACGTACTTCGTCTTTAACAAGTGTATCTAAAATTTTACTTACAGTTTTAAGAACTTCTGCATTCTCAGGATCTTCTTCATTATCGAAAGCATTAAGAACTTCTGCTTTAACAGCCGTAATATTAATATCACGTTGTTGTTTTTCTTCTGTTCTAATTGCTGAATTAATATCTAAAGCTTCTGCTTTCGCACGAACAGCTTCTTCAAATGAAGATTCGATTTCAACTGGTATAAATTCTGATTTTACAGGTTGTATTTCTTCAATAATTGCTTCTTGGAATTCAACTAGTCTCTGAATTTCTTTATGACCAAATAAAATCGCATTTAACATCGTTTCTTCAGTTACTTCTTTAGCACCCGCTTCAACCATGTTAATAGCATCTTTATGTCCTGCTACTTGTAAATCCAATTGAGAAACTGATTTTTCTTCAACATTTGGATTGATGACAAATTCACCATCTACTAATCCTACATTCACTCCTGCAATAGGTCTTTCGAATGGTATGTCAGAAACAGATAAAGCCATTGATGAACCAATCATTGCTGCCATTTCTGGAGAACAATTTTGATCGACACTCATTACAATTGAAATGACTTGAACATCATTTCTATAACCTTTAGGAAATAGTGGTCTAATTGGTCTATCAATTAATCGACTTGTTAAAGTAGCATCCTCACCCGGTCTACCTTCACGTTTATTAAATCCACCAGGTATTTTACCTGCTGCATACATTTTTTCTTCATAATTTACCATTAATGGGAAAAAGTCTACGTTTCTAGGTTCTTTAGATGCAGTTGCTGTTGATAATACAACTGTATCCCCATATCTTACTAATACTGCACCATTAGCTTGTTTTGCTAATTGGCCCGTTTCAATTATTAATGGACTGCCTGCCCATTCTGTCTTAAAGACTTTTTTCTCTTGAGACATTTATGAATCTCCTCTCATACAATTAATCTCTTATATCATACCATTTTATACTTATTTTTTATATTTATTTATAAAAAAATCGAAAGAAATCTGATCGATTCCCTTCGATTGATATTGTGATTAGCGACGTAAGCCAAGTGATTTGATTAAATCACGGTAACGTTGAACATCATTATCACGTAAATATGTTAATAAATGTTTACGACGACCAACCATTTTTAATAATCCACGACGTGAATGATGGTCTTTTTTATGAGTACGTAAATGTTCGTTTAAAGCAGTAATTTCTGCTGTTAAAACTGCGATTTGTACTTCTGAAGAACCAGTATCAGTTTCGTGTACGCGGTATTGTTCGATTAGTTCGTTTTTTTTCTCTTGTGAAATTGCCATAGTCAATTTCCTCCTATAATTGTATTCACCATAAACCTGAGCGCATCGTCGGAGTGTCGATTAGCCAAGGATTAGGCACTCAAGCCATTATACATAAAACCACACTATCTTTCAAGTGATAATAATGCTTTCGCTTCTTCTTTATCTTTTGTTATTTGACTAACGAGCGCATCAATTCCATCAAACTTTTGTTCTGGTCTAATAAAGTGATGCCAATATACTTCGACACGTTCTCCATAAATACTTTCCTCAAAATCAAATATATTTACTTCAATGCTAATTTGAGAAACAGATGGATCATGGAATGTCGGTTTAACGCCAACGTTACAAACACCGTTATACGTTTTATCACGAGATTTGATGAGCAATGTTACAGCGTAAACACCTTTTCTAGGTAGTACGTATTCATCTACCGGTTCAACATTAGCTGTTGGAAATCCGATTGTTCTGCCTCTTTTTTCGCCTTGTACGACCATACCTTTAATAACGTAAGGTCTACCTAATGCTAAATTACAAGCTTCAATTTCTCCAAGTTCTAATGAAGCTCTTATATCAGTAGTAGATATTTTATCATCATCTTGCAATGTTTGTTTCGAAACAACATGTACACTGAAAGGATAATCATGCTCTTGAAGAGAAGACATATTCCCTTTTCCGTATTTACCAAAGCTAAAATCGTATCCTGCAATAACTGCTTTCACATGATTTTGTATAAAATATTGATTTATAAAATCATCCGCAGAAACATTTGCAAATGTTGAAGAAAAGTTTACGACGAAACAATAGTCTACGCCTAACTTTTCAATCGCTTCTACTTTATCAGCTATAGGCGTTAAATATGTCGTTCGTTTCTTCTCAGGATTCAACACCACTGAAGGATGTGGGTCAAATGTCATGACCGCTTTCTTCAAATGTTGATCTTTAGCTACTTCAATCATTTTTTGAAGTACTTTTTGATGACCTAAATGTATACCATCAAAAAATCCAATAGCTAAAGCAATATTTTCATTTACGAATTGTGTTGATTTTATTGGGTGTGTAATTTCTATAACTTCCATCAAAATACTCCTTTAAAGAAAAACTTTTTTCGGTTTATATAGTGCATTATTTTTTTCATATGTATCCATTATTGCTATCGCTTTATCTCCATACCAAACTACGAATATGCCTTCAAATTGATGATCAGCAATTAACTGTTTTTCTATTTTTTGTCCGTTCTGTATTCTTTTAACAATCTCTTCATCATTAATCGTCGTTTTTTCTAAACCATTCAATCCATATTCTAATGGAAGTAGCACATCTTGTAACTTATCTTGCTCAACTATTTGTCTTAATTCATCCAATTTTATGGCCTGTTCTAGAGAAAAACCACCGCTTTTCAATCTAATTAAATGAGACATATGTGCTGGAAATCCAAGTAACTCTCCTATTTGCGTTGCTAACGTTCTTATATATGTCCCTTTACCACATTCAACTTCAATTTCAAATTTACAAGTTTGATTGTCGTATGATATTTCAGAAATTAGTTCGATACTGTTAATAAAAACTTTGCGAACTGGTCTTTCAACTTCAATATTTTGACGAGCATATTCATATAATTTTTTTCCGTTTACTTTTACTGCAGAATACATAGGCGGTATTTGTTCAATTTCGCCTTCTAATTTATTGATTGTAGAACATATATCATCAGTGCTCCAAATATTTTCATTTACATTTTTCTCTTCTACAATATCTCCAGTTTGATCTTCGGTAGTCGTACTTACACCGATTGTAACTTCAGCTTTATATGTTTTACCACTTTCCATCACGTAGTCACTTACACGCGTCGCTTTGCCAATACAAATTGGTAATACACCGCTCACTTCAGGATCTAACGTTCCAGTATGACCGACTTTTTTAGTTTTTAATATTTTACGAAGTTTAAACACAACATCATGACTCGTCATGCCTACTTCTTTATGAATTGCTAATATGCCATCCAAATTTACGACCTCCAAAACATGCTTATATTCATTACAAGTTTACATTAAAACTCAAATAAAAAGAAGAAATAACTGATAATCCATATTAATCATCATCAACTTCGTCGTCATCGTAGTCGTCATCATCTTCATAATAATACTGTTCTTTATTGGCATAACCTTCATTATAGTCAGTTTGAGGTTGTTCGATATTAAACCAAGATACTGAATTTACTTTTCCATTTAACGAGTTAACAGAAACGACTGCACCTTCATCTTGATCTACATGCTGAGTGACTGTATATGTCGCTGGCTTAGAATTGTCATTTTTCTTAATGTCTACGAATGTGCCACCAACTTCATTCATCACAATTTGTTTGGCTCTTTTTTCAGTAATAATTGTTTTGTTCTTGTTTTCTTTTTTAGATTTCTGTTTTGTTTTAGGCTGTTGTTTTGTAGGTTGTTTAGATGTTGATTGAGATGTAACATTTTTAATTGTTTCTTTTCTTCGGTCAATTTCCAAACTATATTTTTTATCTTTATCTTTAATCTCTACATAAAACAAGCGATTATCTTTTGATTGCGTTAATTTAGAAATATCCCCTTTATATCTCTCTGATACTAATGTTTTAGCTGAATTTTTATCCATCAACTGTTCTGTTGACCTGATATAAATAATAGCAATTAAAGCTATTAGTAGTATTGCCATCATAACGATAAGAAAAGGTTTAATTAATTTTTTCATATTTTCACACCTTTCTCACTTTTAAAATGAATTCTGTTCCGGTGCCTTCTTTACTTTTAACTTGTATATCAATTTGGTTTTTGGATGCAAGTTCTTTCGCTATTGATAAACCTAATCCCGATCCTCCAGACTGTCGAGATCTCGCTTTATCTATTCTATAAAATCTCGTGAATATTTTTTCAATATCTTCTTCACGTATACCAGGACCATAATCTTTAATTTTAATTTCTATATGTTCTACTTTATTTATTAATGCTAAATCAATTTCTGATTGGCTATATTTATATGCATTATCTAAAAAAATCGTTATTAACTGATCAAAACTATCTTTATTGATTTTACCAATCAAAACATCTTCTGTTGTGTGTACATTAATTTTTCTTTTATATACTTGTGAAAGTTTTTTAGTTAAAATCGAAACTTGTGCAACAATATCCACTTTTGAAAACTTAATATCATGAAAAGTTCGTTCTATTTTAGCCAAATCTAACATTTGCTCAGTTAAATATTTTAACCTTTTGGCTTCTTCATTAATCGTATCAATACCTTCATCTAATAAATCAGGTCTCGTTTTACCAAACCTTTTTAACATTTCGCTATAAGAAGTCATAACTGTTATTGGTGTTTTTAATTCATGAGATGCATTAAGTATAAATGCTTGTTGTTTTTCATCATGATCTTTTAAATTGAGCATCATGTCATTAAATGTATTTGAAAGTTCTTTCAACTCTTTCGTATCATTATTATTTATATCTATTTTACTGTAATGTTTTGTTTCTCTCGTTTTATTCATTTGTTCAATGAGCTCATTGATTGGTTTCAAAATAATTTGCGTAATGATTCGATTCAACAGAAATATCACGATTAAAATAATGAATGTTGAAACAATTAATATCCACTTTAAGATAGCAAAAGTCTCGTACTTAAAATCAATATTTTCAAATATTTGGAGATTACTCACTTCACCATTTTTCCAAATAATCGGTAAAGATACCATCGCAAAATGGTTACCATTTTTATCGACGACTTTTTTATATTGTTCATTTTTATATGATTCTGCTAAATTTTTATATTTAATATCTGTTGATATTTGAACGACACTTTTATTTTTTTGATTTACTACTGTGATATATCCATCTGAAAGCAAATAAGATTGCAAGACTGCCTCTGTGTTAACATCGGTATCTGAAGTGTTTTGCAACTCTTTCATAATATTAATCCCTCTGCTTTCGAGTTGGGTAACTTCAGAGTCGAGCGAAACCTTTTGATAAACAAAGTAAACAAATAAATTTATGCAAATAACAACAATGACTATCATGACTGTAGTATAGAGTTGAATTTTAGTTCCGAGTTTCATAGATTCAATCCTTTATCATATATCCAATACCTCTAACGCTAGATATCAAGGATATGTCATTTTGATCTAGTTTTTTTCTTAAATATCTAACATAAACATCAATGACATTTGTGTCACCATAATATTCGTATCCCCATACCGCTTCAATAATTTGTTCTCTCGTTAAGGCTTGGTTTTTATTCTCAATAAAATATAACAATAAATCATACTCTTTCTGTGTTAAGTTAATTAATGTTTGATTTATATATACTTCGCGACTTAGTGGATGAATAACCAAATGTTTAAAGTGAATTTCACTATTGTTCTCGTCTGACACTTCATTATTTTGTTTTAAATGAACTCTAATTCTAGCGAGGAGTTCTTCTATTTCAAATGGTTTAGTCATATAATCATTTGCACCAGAATCTAAACCACTTACTTTATCCATCACTGCATCCCTTGCAGTTAACATAATAATTTTAATGTTATCATCTACTTCACGAATTCTTCTTAGCACTTCTAATCCATTTAATTCAGGAATCATGACATCTAACAAGACTAAATCAAAGTCATTTGATTCAAATAAATCTAAAGCTTGCCTACCTGTATGTGCGATACTAATTTCGTAATTTGCATACTCTAACTCCAACTGTATAACTCTTGCTATTTTCACTTCATCTTCTACTATTAATATTTTTTCCATTTCATTGCTCCTTACCTAAGCGACAGACCCGTATATTGCCACCAAAAATAATAACATGCGATCATTATCAACATATATATAGGCATCAAAATACTACTAACTTTCGCTAAATCTTTATTTTTAAAAGGCTTCTTATCTTGTTCGTAAAATAGCAGCAATGCTTTTGAACTCACTGGAAAAGTAACACAATAATTCGTTCCCATTAAAGTTATAAAAACAACTGCAACTGGATTTAAATTAAACATATCACTAAACAATAAAAATAATGGAACAAAAACGACAGCTCTTGTTGTATGACTTGTCACATATAAATGTGATGTTACTGTTATTATAACAATGATCAATAATATAACTTGTACATTTATATTTTCAAATTGCGATAAGTAACCAAATAAATTTTCTTGTATATATTGAATAACCTTATATGAAACAAGTAGTTCGCCAAGTGCCGTTGCCCCAGCTACAAAGAATATTAGACTCCAAGAGACACTTTGTAATCCTTGTTTCCATGAGATGACACCTACATTAGGGGTCATCATAACGATACTCATAGCAATCGTAATAAAAGCAATATCAAACCCGTGTATAGATTCTGTTATCCATAAACTAATCGTAATCAATAAATATAGCAAAGTCTTTTGTTCTTTCACACTTAATGGTGAGCGTGTTCTTTTTACATTATTTAAAATGGGTTGATCATTGATGTCATTTTTAATAAAAAACATTTTCTTTATAACAATTAAACTTATCAATCCCATAATGATACCGAATGGACTACCCCATATAAGAAAGTCTACATAAGAGATGGTTTCATTCGTCTGACCTTTTAACAACCCAATCCCAACAATATGACTACCAGCACCAATTAGTGTGAGATTGGCACCCATTAAAATAAGCACGGGTATCAGCAATGCAAAATATTTTTGATTGGACTGAAACCTAGTAGAAAATGCTTTATAAATAGGCAACATTGATGCGGCTCTCCCTGATGTAGAAGGTACCAATATAGATATTAATTGAACAATCATAAATAGAAATAAATTCATTTTATTTTCTGTATGACATTTATCACCTATCCAATGAATTAGTCTATCTAGCAAACCACTTATCTCAACTGCTGCGCCAATCATAAACGCACCAATCATGAGCCAAACAACTTGCTCATTTAACGATTCAAACAATACTTTTTCCGGGATGCCTAGCACAATCCCTATGACTAATGCTATAAATGCAGATAACCCTGCAGGCATATTCGTTAACAAAAATAAACCTAAAGATAATACAAATACAATTAAACTGAGCTGCCCTAAATAAGGTAAATCAGCATATAAGAATACAACGATAGAAAAAACAAAATATAAACACAGATATATTAATTGTTTATTGGTCATTGAACAACATCTTTTGTAACATACATTTGATTGCCTAAATTTATGCCAATCATAATGTGTCTCAGTGCATTTTCAGAACAATTTTCTAACCATTTATCTGCGTCTAAAATTGAATTTTCTAATGTCGTTGGTTCTGGAATAATGCTACTATAAGCATCAATGCCACTTTGATAATTTATCTTTGCGTTATGACCTATCGTACCTGCAAAAGCGATAACAGGTTTTTCGTGTATTTTAGCGATTCTTGCAACTTCTGATGGGATTTTTCCATTCGGTGTTTGAAAGTCGATACAACCTTCAGCAGTAATTACTAAATCTGCATTTTTTATGGCATCAGAAATTTCAATATATTTCATGATAATTTCAAATCTAGGGTGTAAACGTGCATTAAGAAATCCATGCAACCCAGCACCTAAACCACCAGACGCACCCCCGCCATTCATTAAAGAAACATCCTCTTTTTTAAAGCTTTTTATAAGTCTTGCAAGGTGTTCTAGATTATTAGACAACTGCTCAACATTTTCGGAAGATGCACCTTTTTGCGGACCATACACTCTTGCTACACCTTTCTTGCCACATAACAAATTCGTCCAATTTACTGCTACATCTATATCTACTAAGTGAACTCTAGCGTCCATATATCTCATATCAACACCATGAATTCGGTCAATTTCACCTCCACCATTTACAAATATTTCTACACCGTTTATATTCAAGAATTTCACACCTAATGCTTGAGCCATCCCTACGCCACCATCAGATGTACCTGAATCTCCACATCCGATTAAAATGCGTTCTGCACCAATATCTAATGCTTTAATAATTGTTTCACCTACGCCAAAAGTAGTTGTATTTAATGGGTTTCTCATATTCTGAGGGACATGTCTTAACCCTGCAATTGCTGCCATTTCGATCACAGCTGTCTTAACGCCATTTTCTTCAAATACACCAAAGAAAGATTCAATAGGCTTACCAACTGGTCCCATCACGTGAGTCTTAACTTTTTTTCCTTCTTTCAATTTTGTAATCGTGTCTACAAAGCCTTCACCACCATCTACCATCGGAATAGTCGTAACTTGATGGTCAGGATTAACCTTTTTTATACCTCTAGCAATTGATTGCCCTACTTCCTCTGCACTTAAACTTTCTTTAAAACCTGAAGGTACAACGACAATTCTCATATTTATTTCCTCCTTATTTATTCTTTGCTTTTTTTAACTTAACTACACTGTACCTTTGCAAAGTTCACAAATAATTAGAGAAAAATTAAAACTTGATTAAAAAGAAAAAACACCTGATAAATTCACTTAAACAGTGAAAATATCAGGTGTTTTTTTAAATATATAATCATAAAGCTTTATTCTTTGCGATTTAAATCTTGAATCATGCGTTCAATTTTATTACCATAATCAATTGATTCATCATATTCAAAATGTAATTCAGGTAATATGCGTAATTGCATACGGTTTCCAAGCTCAGATTTAATGAAACCTTTTGCTTTTTCTAAACCTTTAAATGTATCTTCTTTTTCTTTATCTGTTCCTAAAACTGTTAAATAAACTTTAGCGTGAGATAAATCACCAGGAAGTTCTACATCTGTAATTGTTAAAAATCCAACTCTTGGATCTTTAAGTTTATTGTTTATAATATCCATTAATTCTTTTTTCATTTGTTCGCCTACACGTTCAGAACGAATACTCATTTCTTTCACCTCTTAACATTCTTATCTAATTTATTCATTATTAAATTATAACACATGCTTGAAGGCTTAAAAAGACAATCATATCAAAGTTAAGCATGTTTAAATATTATGATAAATGAGACAATAAATAGTATTTGAATGCATGCTCTTAAATAAATATTTGTTGGTGCTTTACTTCCGAATGATATATTTCTAGCATGCGCTTTTATGTTACCTGGAAACAACATGAAACATAAAATAATACCTACAACACTAAAGATATAATTCAGTTTTGGTATAAATACGCTTATAGCTATTATGAACTCTAACCAGCCTGTAACATATACTACAAGTTTAGGATTTGGTATCCCATCTGGAACCATTTGTATAAGTGATTTTCTAATTGAAGGTATAAACCTTCCTAAAAATGTATACATAAATGTTATAAATATTGAAAACTGTGCGATGGACATCCAAATATTTTCTGTTTGGAACAGACGATGCACTATGAAGCCAATAAAACACCCGACAAAATAGACAATCAGGGTTTGCATAAGAACCACTCCTATTCTGAGTATTTTTAAACGTTCTTACCTTTATATCTATTGATTGTATTATAAATGATACTTCTAGCATCTTTAGCTTCTGGTATAGGCTCTAATAGAAATACATGATTTTGATTCACATACTCATGATAAGCAACATTATTATTAAATGCTTGCAACTTATCGCTAAATAATTGAATATCTGGTAATAATATTTCTCTTGTTCCTACGAATATCGTAATGGGAGGTAAACCATGTAAATCTCCATAAATAGGAGATAAGAGATAATGGTTTTTATCCGTATGTCCACTCCATAAATCACCAGCAAACTTCAATGATTCAATCGTTAACATTGGATCGCTTTCTAGTAAATCTTTTGTAATTTTATCGTTATCCATATTAATATCTATCCATGGAGAAAGTAAAAAAACATGAAGCGGTTGTTTAACTGCTCGTTCTTTCAATAACTGAATTAAACCTGCTGCGAGTCCACCTCCTGCTGAATCCCCTATAATTATGACATCATCATATGTTTCAACCATTCTGCGATATAAATCAATGATCAGTTCATAAGATCTTAAAAATATATCATTAGGTGCTTTAGGATAAACTGGCATTTCTACTGTAGCATTAACTTTTAAAGACAATTCATCTATAAAATAATGATGAAAAATAGACGGTTGGTATATATAGGCACCACCATGTAAATAAAGTATACCTATATTTGATGGTACCTTCACATTATGTTTAAGTACTTTCATTTCATCTATAAAATACTCTTCCATATGCGTTTTTGGTTTATACATTTTAGGTAGTTTAAATTCTTCCTTATTCATATCGTACAATGCATTAACAAACTCATGTTTAGAATCATCATCTTCATAATTAGGATGATTAATTTTTAAATCGAGCATCCACTCAATTAATTGACTTCTCATGCTTCTTTTAGATACTTTCTTTAATACAATTTGGCTAACTGCTAATGTTCCGCCGACAGCAGCTACACCTTTAAATAACGTTTTCATACATATCTACTCCATATATCTTTATACTTGTATATTCCCACTTATCGACTAAAGTATACATACGATATTAAATCTTCATCTTACATCAGAAGACCAATAATGTTTTTCAAAATAATTATAGCAACAATGACAATAATAACACTCGACAATTTATTCAAGTAAACAATCCATTTTCCAGTTTTATCAACCGAACCAATCATTTTACCTAAAAATGCTAATAAAATAAACCAAAGCCAAGAAACAGCAATCGTAGAAATTGAAAAGATCCATTTATCCACGCCATCATAAATAGATGCACTTGTTCCGATTACACCTATTGTGTCCATAATAGCATGTGGGTTTAATAATGAAACAGACATCGCAAAACCAATTTGTTTTTTGGCAGACATTGGACTTTGATATTCTAAGTTTTTAGGCTTTTCATTCCATAAGCTTATAGCCATATAAATTAAAAATATAAATCCAATGATATAAACTATGAGTTGTAAAATAGGCAATGATAATAAAACAAGAGACACGCCCAATATTGCTAATATAATTAATAACGTATCACACAAACCAGCCATAATAATAACCGGCATCGTTTTGCTAATCCTTTTATGATTCGCGCCTTGATTAAAGATAAAAACATTTTGCGCACCAAGAGGCAAAATCAGACCTAAAGCTAATAAAAATCCATGTAAAAAAGCAGCCACACAAAAATCCTCCAATACTTTAAATGCAAATGCACACTATAATCTCATAATTTAATCATATCAATAAACAGTGTTTATTCAATTAATTTCAGCTGAGTAATTTTTTAAATTTTATAACATTATGAATATATTAACTTTAAAAACAGAAATACCAGACCTCCATGAGTCCGGAACTTTTCATTACTTATATACTTAACATCAATCTATTTAAACCTTCTATAACTTTGGATTTTGGGCAACCAATATTATATCTTAGAAATAATTCCCCATTCCCACCATATGTTGCGCCATCCATAATTGCAACATTACCAATCTTGATTAAACGTTCCTGTAAATCATTCATGCTAATATTCAGTCTTGAGACATCTAACCAAAGAAGATAAGTTGATTCGGGATACACTAGTTTAATATCTGGCAAATTTTCTTTCAAATATGCTTGTACAATCTTAATATTTTCATCTAAATAATTATTTAATTCCTCTACCCAGTCACTACATTCGTTATATGCTGCAATAGTTGCTTCCATTCCCATTATACTAGGAGATGATAGACCATCTTGTTTTTTTAAATATTTCAAGAACATATCACCATCTTCTACATTTGGTATTAATACATAAGCAAAAAGTAGTCCTGGAAAGTTAAACGTTTTGCTAGCACTTGTGACAATAGCGATATTTTCAGTACTTTTTTTAAATAACGGTATATGACTTTTACCTTTTCTAACTATATCCATATGAATTTCATCAGAAATAATGTATACATTATGCTGCTTGCACAATTCAATTATTGTATTTAATTCATAATCATTCCATATTCTTCCTGTTGGATTATGAGGAGAACAAAGCAATAATATTTTATTAGTTTGTTTCGACAATTGTTTTTCTAGTTCTATAAAATCTATTGAATATAAACCATCATCATATAATAATTTGTTTTCTACTATTTTTCTTTTATTTTCTTTTATAACATTGAAAAATGCATCATATGCAGGTGTTTGTATAATTACTCCATCATTTTCAGTTGATTTTATTTTTATTAATTGAGAAACCGCATAGATTACAGTTGGTGTATAATATATCCAATTCTTTTCTACTTTAGTATCAAATCTTTTCTGATACCATGTTTCAACAGAATTTTTAAAGTCTTTATGATTCCATCTTGTATAACCAAACACTGGATGACTCATTCTTACATTCAAGCTTTGGATTACTTGTTTTGGTGAAGCAAAATCAGTATCAGATATTGTGAAAGGTAATAAGCCACTTTGTCCAAACCGATCTTGCACATAGTCCCATTGTGTACAATTCGTTCCTTTTCTATTGATAACTTCATCAAAATTATACATATAAATTCTCCTTCTAATCCTAAATGATTGCATCAAGTTGTTTTCTAACTGTTGTTACTTTTGTACCGATAATAATTTGCACATTTTGTTTATCTAAATGAACAACTCCTAATGCACCTAATTCTTTTAATTTATCATCATCAACCTTATTTGCATTTTTAAGTACTAACCTTAATCTCGTAATACAATTGTCTATACTCAATATATTTTCAGATCCACCAATTGCTAATAGCATATCATTTGCTACATTATCTAGTTGTGTAGATGTATCCTTTGTAATATTTGATTTATTTTTATCAACATTCCTACCTGGTGTTTTTAAATCAAATTTAAGAATAACTATTTTAAATATAAAGTAGTAAATACTAAACCATACTATGCCAACTAAAATAACTAGCCACCATTTAGTATAACTTCCTTGCATAACCCCAAATATTAAGAAATCTAATACACCGCCATCAGTATTACCAATTGTTACACCAAGAATATTCATCACCATAAACCCTAATCCAGTCATAAAAACATGGAATATCCATAGTAAAGGACTGACAAATAAAAATAGAAATTCAATTGGCTCAGTTATTCCTGTTACAAATGTAGCGACAAACCCTGATATCAATAACCCTTTTATTTTATGTCTATTTTCTTTAGGTGCTGAATGATAAATAGCCAATGCTGCTGCAGGTAATCCAAACATAAATGTTGGCATTTTACCTTGCGATAAAAATGCAGTAACATCTGAGGATATAGGGATACTATGTTGTAATTGAGCATAAAAAATATTCAAAGCTCCAAAAACATCTTTACCCTCTATAATCGAGTGTCCACCTACTTCAGTAAACCTTACCATAGACACTAAAATATGATGTAAACCAAATGGTAACAATAATCTTTCTCCTGCTCCAAATAAGAAAGGACCAAATACACCTGAATGTTGTATAAGAGAACCTACACTCCCGATAATCATTCCCAAAAATGGCCAAATAATAGGAATAATCAGACCAATAACAGCTAGAACAAGTGAAGTTACGATAGGTACAAACCTTGAACCTGAAAAGAAAGCAAAACTATCAGGTAGCTGAATATAGCTAAATTTATTGTGTAATTTATATACAATTAGCCCTGAAATAATACCACCAAGTACGCCCATTTCTAATGTTTGTATACCTAAGATCATACTTTGTCCAGCTTGCTGCAAATTATCAGGATCAGCTAATTGATTAGTTTCAGTTAAATAAAAATTAATGGTTAAATTCATTATTGTATAACCTACAAATCCAGAAAATGCAGCAACCCCTTTTTCGTGCTTAACAAGACCTATAGGTAATGCAATAGCAAATAATACTGGTAAATATGTGAATGCAAATCCACCAACTGTTGCTAGAAATTTCAATACAAGTTGTATCATATTATTTTCTAAAAACGGAAATACATCAATCATTGAATCACTCGTAAAAGAACTTCCAATTCCTAAAATCAAGCCCATAAAAGCTAATAATGCAACAGGTAACATAAAAGTTTTTCCCATGTTTTGTAAAAAATCCCACATACTACTCTGTTTATCATTTTTATTCCCCAATAATTTCACACCCCTATAATATATTTGTACATTTATTATTCACTAATATACAAATATATTATAGGGGTATCAATAGCAATTAAGTATTTAGGTTACGCTTACATATTATGAAAGTTGTTACATTATAATTGTTTTCCATACATCATAAGTATTAAATCGATTATAAATATAGTAGCGTGCCTAGAACTCAAATCTACATTCCCAATATATATATTATTTGTTTTAGCAATTAAAGCAATTGTTGATAACTGTGCCAACTGTGAATTGCGATTACTTACAATTGAGATAATAGGTACATGTTTACTTTTCAGCTTTTTAGCGTAATTAATCATATATGAAGTCTCTCCACTAGAACTTATACATATAGCTAAGCAATCATCGTTTAAATTATGAGATATGGCTTCTAATTCGTCCCAATCCGTTCTAGCGTGAGCAATCTGTCCTAGGAAAGTTAATTTTCTACTTAAATCTAGTCCATTTGCAAGACTTGCTCCAACACTAATGATTTCTATTACTTGTGCCCTATTTATATATGTAACTGCTGTTTCTAAATCTTTAATATTTATATCATTAATAGTATTTTGTAGATTATTTACATTTTCTATCATAAATTCATTAATTTCAGCGCTAAAATTCTGTACTTCCTTACTTTTTTTCAATTTTGTTTGATTTTGTATTAAAGTATATTTTAATTCTCTAAATCCTTCATATCCTAATTTTCGAGAACATCTGCTAACCGTTGCAGTAGAAACATATAAACGATTTGCTATATCATCAATAGTCATAGTTGCAATTAATTCATAATCATTCAGAATAAAGTCTAAAACTCGCTTTTCTAATTCGCTTAAATCATTTCTTTTTTTCTGTAATTTACCGATAAGTGCGTTTTGTTCCATATTATCCCCCTTAATGTTATCTAATTTTACATTATCTGTTATATTTATTAACACATATTTCACTTTTAAAAATAAGTAGATATACTTATATTATCAAGTATATCTTGTAGAGAATATTTTATATTCTTGTCTCAACAATAAAAGTGCTTATCTTCCAAAATGGGAAGTATATCTCCAGCCAAGGTATACTTCCCATTTTACTTTTTTATTCTTTATTAAGATTCTATTCAGTATACTCATTCTCTAATTTCAATGATCGATAAATGGCCATACCTGTTTTTAATTTCTTAAAGCCAAGTTTACGATAAAATTCGACATTTTCGGTTGTAGAAATTAAATGAATACATGATAAGCTATCAAACTCATTTAAAAATTCTTCTAATATTCTTTTAGCAATACCTTGACCCTGGTGTTTTTCTTTTACTACTACATCATAAATTGCGGCATTAAACACTCCATCTGATAATGCTCTTGCAACTGCAATAATTTCATCATCATTTTTTACTAATACAACATGTGTGCTGGCTTTATATATTTCTTCTATTTTTTCATTGTTATGGCCCATCCATCCAACTGATTCATAAACTTTTCTTATTCCGTCTACATACGAAATTTTGAATTCATTTTCATAAATATATATAATGTCCACCTTCTTATTTAACTCTAATTATTGCTATAGTCTATTTATATCCTCACTTTTATAACACTCTACTTACAATACTAACATCCCAATTAATTTGGCCCAATAACTTTTGATAGAAATGCCTCTATTTCATTATGTTATTAAAGGGTCTAACAAATACTAATCCTACATCTTTGTAATAATCTATATAAAATTCAATCGATTTTATTTATGAACACCTTTTCAATTTCTCAAACAAAAAAAGCTTATTCAATAATAAGCTTTAAAAATTATATTTTATTTATTTGTCATTTCTTCTTCAAAGCTTTTTAATTTCAAGCCTATTTCATCTCTTACACGTTGAAATTCTGACCAATCTTTTCCTGCTGGGTCATCAAATCCCCAATGTTCTTTATGTACATGTTTAGGTATAGTTGGACAATGTTCATCTGCATGACCACATAATGTTACAACTAAATCTGATTGATTAAGTATCGTTTGATCAATCAAGTCAGAAGTTTGATCTGTAATATCGATATTAACTTCTTTCATTGCTTCGATTGCTTTAGGATTTACACCATGTGTTTCAATACCTGCAGAATATATGTTCCAATTTTCTCCTAGTATATGTTTTGCCCATCCTTCAGCCATTTGACTTCGACATGAATTTCCTGTGCATATAAAATAAATTGTTTTGTTAGTCATTATTCTCTCCACTTTCTTTATTAGAATATAAGCAATGTAAGATATAAACCCAATAATGTAATAAATAGTACTGGGATTGTAATGATTATACCTGTTTTAAAATATGTACCCCATGGAATTTTCACGCCTTTTTGTGAAAGTACGTGCAACCACAGTAATGTAGCTAATGATCCTATAGGTGTTATTTTAGGTCCCAAGTCTGAACCAATGACATTGGCATAAATCATGCCTTCTTTTAATGTGCCGAGCACGTTTGATTGATGGATAGCAAGTGCATCTATAAGTACAGTTGGCATATTATTCATAATGGATGATAGAAATGCTGCTATAAATCCCATCCCCATAATGCTTGCAAATAAGCCTTGTTCTGAAATTGCTGAAAGTATGTTACCGAGCATAACTGTAATACCTACATTTTTAAGTCCGAACACGACAAGATACATACCTATTGAGAATATAACAATATTCCAAGGTGCACCTTTTATCACTGCTTTCGTATGCACAGCTTTCGATTTTCGAGCAAGTAAAATAAACACTATCGCAATAGCACCCGCAATAATAGACACAGGCACGTGAACAAATTCGCTTATTAAATAGCCAATCAGTAATATTGCTAACACAATCCAAGATATATAAAACAATCTTTCATCTTTAATCGCATCTTTCGGTTTTTGCATATGACTACTATCAAACTTACGCGGAATTGAAGTTCTAAAAAATAACCATAATACAGTAATGCTCCCGATTAATGAAAAGATATTTGGAATAATCATACGTGTGAAATATTCTAAAAATCCTATATCAAAATAATCTGCAGATACGATGTTAACTAAATTACTGACTATGAATGGTAATGAAGTCGTATCTGCAATAAATCCACTCGCAATAATGAAAGGGAAAATATGCTTTTTGTTAAAGCCTAAGTGACGAACCATTGCTAAAACAATTGGTGTTAATATTAAAGCTGCACCATCATTCGCAAAAAATGCTGCTACTACTGAACCTAGCAACATAATATAAATAAACATCTTTAATCCATTACCATTAGATGCTTTGACCATATGTATAGCAGACCATTCAAAGAAACCAATTTCATCAAGAATCAGTGATATTAATATAACGGCCACGAATGTTAATGTCGCATTCCATACAATGCCTGTTACTTCAATTACATCAGAAAAACTGACTACTCCAGTTATAATAGCTGCAAGTGCTCCAATAAGCGCTGTAATACCGATATCTAGCCCCTTAGGTTGCCAAATAACAAAAATAAGCGTTATAACAAAAATCAATATTGCTAATATCGTCATGCTTCACACACCTCTGATTTCATAGTGTTACAAATACATGACTCATTTTTATGATGAATAAGTTGTAATTGATGACCTAACTGTTCAAATGTCTTTGTATTTAATCGATACATTTTTTTATTTCCTTCTTTTCTCATAAAAATCATATTACTATTTTCTAGAGATTTCATATGATGACTTAATGTAGGTTGAGAAAACTGAAAATGTTCTAATAAATCACAAGCACACAGTTCTCCGCAAGAAAGTAAATCTATAATCTCTAAACGACTTGGGTCAGAAATTGTTTTTAATAGTTTTGATAGTGCATGATAATCCAAACGATCTCCTCCATTCCATTATATAGATTATCATCTATATAGATTATTGTCTATGTTTAATATTTTACATTTTATGGTATATTTGTAAAAAGGTATATAGTAATAGAAAGATGGCGTTAAAATGAAAAGGAGAGATATCATGAAAACAAAATATTTCCTTATAAGTACACTGTTGTATTTCGCTATTGGGATTTCAATATTAGCTTTTACTGATTTTTCATTAATAACTAAGCCCTTATGCATTATTACTTTAATTATAATTTCTGGTATTTTAAAAGAATATGTTTTTAAAATAAAAGAATCTAATACCGATATAATAGTTAACTTATTTACTGGTAATAGTAAAAATAATTAGCACATACGCTTTTCTTAGCTACTCATTTGAGTAGCTATTTTTTATGCACTTTTATATTTAAACATTCAATACGCTTTTCTTAATCTTCTCGAGATTAGTCTTTTATTCATACATACACAACACATTTTAGAAACACAAAAAAAAAAACCTCGTTATTCATTTTAAAATAAATAACGAGGTGTACATAAATTTATATTTTCACTATCTGATTTCTTTCAACTTTGCTAAGTTGCTCAATCATGCGAATTTATTTTCTTTCAATTTCAACCATTTTGAAAGCTTCAAAGATGTCGCCTTCTTTAATATCGTTGAATTTCTCGATTGTGATACCACATTCGTATCCTGTTGCTACTTCTTTAGCATCATCTTTGAAGCGTTTTAATGTATCTAATTCACCTTCAAAGATAACGATGCCATCACGTATAATACGAACTCTTGAATCTCTCGTAATTTTACCTTCAGTTACGTAACTACCTGCAATAGTACCTACTTTAGATACTTTGAATGTTTGACGTACTTCTGCTTGTCCAATTACTTTTTCTTCATATTCAGGATCTAATAATCCTTTCATTGCAGATTCAATTTCTTCGATTACTTTATAGATAATACGGTGTAATCTCATATCTACGTTTTCTTCTTCAGCGGCACGTTTAGCACCTGCATCTGGTCTTACATTAAATCCGATAATAATACCGTTTGATGCTGCTGCAAGTGTAACGTCTGATGCGTTAATAGCACCAACTGCTGTATGAATAATACGTACGTTAACACCTTCAACATCAATTTTCATTAATGACGCTGCTAAAGCTTCTACTGAACCTTGTACATCACCTTTAATGATAATGTTTAAGTCTTTCATTTCACCTTGTTTCATTTGTTCGAACAAGTTATCTAATGAAACACTCTTACTATCTTGACGTTGTTTTAAGATGTTATCTTGTTGACGTTTTTCACCGATTTGACGTGCTTGTTTTTCATTTTTAAATACTACAAAACGATCTCCGGCTTGAGGTACATCATGTAAACCTGTGATTTCAACAGGTGTAGATGGACCAGCTGATTTAATTCGTTTACCTAAATCACTTACCATAGCACGTACACGTCCATAAGTATTACCTACTACTAATGAATCTCCAACTTCTAAAGTACCATTTTGTACTAATAGAGAAGCGGCTGGTCCACGTGATTTATCTAACTCAGCTTCAATCACTGTACCAACTGCTGCGCGGTCAGGTTTAGCTTTTAATTCTTCGATTTCAGAAACAAGTCCGATCATTTCTAGTAAATCGTCGATACCATCACCTTGAATTGCTGATAGTTGTACGAAGATAGTGTCGCCACCCCAATCTTCAGGGTATAAACCATGTTCACCTAATTCTTGCATGACACGATCAGGGTTTGCAGTTGGTTTATCAACTTTGTTTACAGCAACAATAATTGGTACTTCTGCAGCTTTAGCGTGGTTTATTGCTTCAATTGTTTGAGGCATAACACCATCATCAGCAGCTACTACAAGTATTGTAATATCTGTTACTTGAGCGCCACGTGCTCTCATTGTTGTAAATGCAGCATGCCCTGGTGTATCTAGGAATGTGATTTTTTTATTGTTGTTTTCAATTTGGTATGCACCAATATGTTGTGTAATACCACCAGCTTCTCCAGCCGTTACACGCGTATTACGGATTGAGTCTAA
Source organism: Mammaliicoccus sp. F-M27 (assembly GCF_022387115.1). Taxonomy (NCBI): domain Bacteria; kingdom Bacillati; phylum Bacillota; class Bacilli; order Caryophanales; family Staphylococcaceae; genus Mammaliicoccus; species Mammaliicoccus sp. F-M27. The sequence goes on from NZ_JAJNIE010000002.1 coordinate 156,578, forward strand.
TAATGTTGTTTTACCATGGTCAACGTGTCCCATGATTGTAACAACTGCTGGTCTTTCAATTAAGCTTTCATCATTTTCGTCTTCTACATCAAAGTAATTTTCTAAGTCCATTGCATCAACATGAACTTCTAACTCTGATTCAATATCATAATCTGCACAAATCAATTCAACAGTTTCTGTATCTAATCCTTGGTTTATATTAGCTACTACACCAAGTAAGAATAATTTTTTAATAATTTCAGACGCATCTTTATTAATTTTATCAGCTAATTCACCAACTGTAATACCTTCTTCATAAGTAATTAAAGATGGTGTCTCTTGAACTACTTCTTTAGGTTGTTGTTGTTGGTTGTTTTGCTTTTTATTATTTTGCTTCTTATTTTTATTATTTTTTTGTTGGTTATTGTTAGGCTTATTATTCGGTTTGTTTGTATTTGGTTTATTTGTATTCGGTTTGTTTGTATTTGCTTGAGTAGTCGTTTGCTCTTTTTTAGCAGTTTCTTGTTTTTTAAATGTTTTATCCAAAATTTTAATGTCGTTCTCCTCTAATGCTTGCATGTGATTTGATACTTCTATATTATTCTTCTTTAATTCATCAATTATGTCTTTACTCTTTAAATTGATTTCTTTTGCATACTCATATATTCTTTTTTTACTCATATACTCACTCCTCATGAAAATCATGAATCATTGTTTTTAGTTTCTTACTAAACCCAATGTCAGTTATGCCCAACACCACTCTGCTTTCTTTTCCAATTGCGTAGCCTAATTCAAAGCGTGTAGCAAAAGTTAAAAGTGTTACATGATAAGTTGCACATTTATTTTTTATTGTTTTTGTAACATTTGCTGCAGCATCTTCTGATAGTATGACAAGTTTCACGTTGCCTCTTCTCATTTCACTTATTACAATTTCTTCCCCTGTTTTAATCTTTCTAGCCCTTGTCGCTAGACCGAGAAGGTTCAAAATTTGGTCTTTCTTATCTATACTCATTTAGGTATACGCTCACGATATATTAAACGAATAATTTCTTTATATACTGGTTCAAGTGTATCTTTATCACTAGCGAAATAACGTTCTAATTTTCCTTGTTGTTGAGCAGTTTCAACAACATCTAAATCTTTAGAAACATAAGCGCCACGTCCTGGTGCTTTACCAGTTGCGTCAGCTTTAATTTCGCCTTCTTTATTTTTAACGACTCGAATCATATCATTTTTTGGTTTCATTTCATTTGAAAGTATACATTTACGCATTGGTATCTTTTTCTTTTTCACGATAAAAGCACCTCACTTTATGATTCTTCAGTTGAAATAATGCCAGCTTCTCTTGCATCACTTTCTGATTTTATGTCAATTTTCCAACCAGTTAATTTTGCTGCAAGACGAGCATTTTGTCCACGTTTACCGATTGCTAATGACAATTGATAATCAGGTACAACTACTGTAGTTGATTGATTTTGTTCATCTACAATGACTTCTACAACTTGTGAAGGGCTTAACGCATTTCTTACAAATACTTTAGGATCTTCATCCCATTCAACAATGTCGATTTTTTCTCCGCCTAATTCATTAACAACAGCTTCTACACGAACACCTTTAGCACCAACACAAGCACCTACTGCATCGATATCGCCATTCTCAGAAGTAACACTTATTTTAGAGCGGTCTCCAGCTTCACGCGCTACTGATTTTACAATAACTGTACCGTCATAAATTTCTGGTACTTCTTGTTCAAATAAACGCTTTAATAGACCTGGATGTGTACGTGAAACAAAGATTTGAGGTCCTTTAGTAGTTTGCTCAACTTTATTTACATAAACTTTAATGCGTTCATTAGGTAAGTATTGTTCATTTGGACTTCTTTCAGCTTCAGAAAGCACGGCTTCAGTACGTCCTAAGTTAACATATACATAACGATGATCGACACGGTCAATAACACCTGTTACGATGTCATCTTCTTTATCGATAAATTCATCGTAAAGAATACCTCGTTCAGCATCTCTCAAACGCTGCATGACAGCTTGTTTTGCAGCTTGTGCACCAACACGACCAAAATCTTTAGGCGTAACATCTTCTTCAAAGACATCACCAATTTCGTATGCAGGATTCGTTAAAAGCGCTGTGTCTAGTGCAACTTGATCTCTATAATCTTCCACATCTTCGACAACATCTTTTCTTGAGATAACTCTATAAGTACCTTCGTCAAGATTTAGTTCAATTCTAACGTTTTTGGCGCTGTCATAGTTCTTCTTATAAGCAGTAATTAATGCCGCTTCAATTGCATCAATTAATACCTCACGTGGTATTCTTTTTTCCTTCTCAAGGTATTCAATTGCAAGTAATAATTCATTACCTTTCACAATGTATCCTCCTTTATATTATAACATTACTGATCGACGTGCTTTTGCTATTTTTTCGCGAGGCAACGTGACATTTTTAGTTCTTGTTTTAATTTTCACTTCGAGCGTAATTGATTCTTCAGTAACTTCTTTTAAAGTACCTAACCATTCTTTATCCCCTTCAACAGGTTCATATAATGAGATGAATACAGGTTGATCAATTGCATTTAGATAATCTTTTTCTTTTTTTAATGGACGTTCTGCCCCAGGAGATGATACATCCATGAAATACGGCTCTTTAATAGGATCTTCTTTGTCCATAACTTCACTTATCTTTTCAGAAGCAATTGCGCAGTCGTTTAAATCAACGCCACCGTCTTTATCAATTGCAATACGTAGATAATAGTCTGATCCCTCTTTAACATATTCCACATCTACTAGTTCATAATTTAATGTTTCAAGTATTGGTTGAATGATTTCCTCAACGTGTGCTGCAACTTTACTCATAATGACCTCCCTCTTAATACAAACAGAAAAGAGCGGGAAATGTCCCACTCTTTTAACGTCAGAGTATTATTTTAAGCAATAATAGTATATCATATAATGGCGCTATGCTCAAGGATATACGTTACAAATCAAAAATAGAAAGCTGTGCTTTATCAGGCATATTTGGAAGTGAACCAAGTTCATCCAAGTATTCGATGACTTTTTGTGAAACACCTGCTTTTTTATTAAGATCTTCTTTAGCTAAGAAAGGTCCTTCTTCTCTCGTTTCTACGATACGTTTTGCAACGTTTTCACCTAGGCCAGGAACTGAAATAAACGGTGGTATCAACGTGTCACCTTCGATTTTGAATTCGAATGAGTCACTTTTCTCTATACTAACCGGTTGTATTTTAAAGCCACGATGAGCCATTTCATTAGCAATTTCTAAAACTGTTAATACATCTTTTTCTTTTTTAGCTAATTCATGGAATCTGCTGTAATAATCATTTTTAATAGTTGATTTAATGGATTCTTTATCTTTAGTCATTGTCTTTAAATCAAAGTCAGTTGCACGTACTGTAAAGTAACTTGCGTAATAATACAATGGATAATGAACTTTAAAATATGCAATTCTTAAGGCCATTAATACATAAGCTGCAGCATGGGCTTTAGGGAACATATATTTAATTTTCTTACATGAGTCTAAGTACCAATCTGGCACATTATTTTCTTTCATTGCTTCTTCAAACTCATCTGTTAATCCTTTACCTTTACGTACCGCTTCCATAATTTTAAAGGCAAGTGAAGGTTCTAAGCCGTTATACATTAAATAAACCATAATATCATCACGACAACCAATAACACTCGATAAATCACACGTACCTGTTTTAATTAATTCTTGTGCATTTCCTAACCAAACATCAGTACCGTGTGATAATCCAGAAATTTGAACCAGCTCTGAGAACGTCGTTGGTTTTGTATCTTCAAGCATTTGCCTTACAAAACCTGTACCAAATTCTGGCACGCCGAATGTTCCAGTCTTACAAAGAATATCTTCTTCTGTAACACCTAAAGATTCTGGTGTACTAAATATTTTCATTGTTTCTTTATCATCTACTGGTATTGTCTTCGGATCAATTCCTGATAAGTCTTGCAACATTCTAATCATTGTAGGATCATCGTGTCCAAGTATATCTAGTTTCAGGATATTATCGTGAATCGAATGGAAATCAAAATGCGTTGTCTTCCATGCTGATTTTTGGTCGTCTGCAGGAAATTGTATCGGTGTGAAATCATAAATATCCATGTAATCAGGGACAACGATAATACCACCCGGGTGTTGCCCAGTTGTTCTTTTAACGCCTGAACAACCTTTTACTAATCTATCAACTTCAGCTGCTCGTTTATGGATACCTTGATCATTTAAATAGCCTTTCACATAACCGAATGCTGTTTTTTCAGCGACTGTACCTATTGTACCTGCTCTAAAAACTTTATCTTCACCGAAAAGTTCTTTCGTATAGTTATGTGCTATCGGTTGATACTCTCCACTAAAGTTCAAGTCAATATCCGGGACTTTATCCCCTTTGAATCCTAAGAACGTTTCGAACGGAATATCTTGGCCTTCTTTAATCATATCTACATGACATTTTTCACATTGCTTGTCTGGTAAATCAAATCCTGAACTTACTGAACCATCATCAAAGAAGTGACTTTCTTTACAAGATGGACAAATATAATGTGGTGGTAATGGATTGACCTCCGTAATTTCCGTCATTGTTGCAACGAAACTCGATCCGACCGACCCACGTGAACCTACTAAGTATCCGTCATTAAGAGATTTCTTAACCAGTCTTTGAGATATTAAATAAATAACTGCAAATCCGTTACCGATAATACTTTCAAGTTCTTTTTCCAATCGATCAATAACGATTTGAGGTAGTTCTTCACCGTATAATTTTCGAGCATTATCATAGCTCATTTCACGAATTTCTTCATTTGCACCTTCCATATTAGGCGTATAAAGTTCATCTCTAATAGGTACAACTGTTTCTAAACGATCAGCAAGTTCATTTGTATTTTTCACAACGATTTCATATGCTTTTTCTTCACCTAAGAAGTGGAATTCATCTAACATTTCATCTGTTGTTCTAAAATGCGCTTTCGGTAACGTTTGTCTATTAAGTGGGTTACCTGGCTGTGCTGCTATTAATATTTTTCGAGATACAGCATCATGCTCATTTAAATAATGGGCATTACCAGTTGCTATAACAGGAATATCAAGTTTTTCACCAACACTTAATATACGAGAATATATCTCTTCCATCGTTTCATTATCTTTAATCAGTTCTCTATCAACTAAATCTTGATATAAACTTTTCGGTTGAACTTCAATATAGTCATAATATTGAGCAACCTTCTCAACTTCATCTTGGTCTTTTTGCATAACAGTTGTAAATACTTCACCTTCGTCACACGCACTACCTACTAAAATACCTTCTCGATGTTTATTTAACAACGAACGCGGTATACGTGGCGTACGATAAAAGTAATCTACTAAAGAAGCACTTACAATTTTAAATAGATTTTTTAAACCTACTTGATTTTGAACAATTAACGTAACATGAGAAGGTCTCGCACGTTTATATGCTTCATCGTTCGTTAAGCGTTCGTTAATTTGGTTATGATTATGAACACCTAATTCTTCTAACTGTTTTAACATTTTTATAAAGATATGCGCTGTTGTTTCAGCATCATATATCGCTCTATGATGTTGAGTAAGTTCGACTCCATATTTTTTAGCTAAAAAGTTCAATCCGTGCTTGCCGTATTCAGTATTAACTGTACGTGATAATTCTAATGTATCTATTACAGCATTTGTAGTAGCACCAATTCCTATTCTTTCAAATCCTGTATCTATAAAGCCCATATCAAATGACGCATTGTGCGCGATATATATCGCATCTCCAACCCATTCATGAAAATCAGTTAAGACTGTTTTAATATCTGGTTGACCTTGTAGCATTTCATCAGTGATTCCAGTTAAGTTCTTAATTGTTTCAGATAAACGTTCTCCTGGATCTGAGAAACGTTCAAACGTATCAATAACTTCTCCGTTTTTCACTTTTACAGCTGCTAATTCTATAATTTGATCATATTGACTTGAAAGACCCGTTGTTTCCACGTCAAACACGATATATGTAGCAGTCTTAAGCAGAATATCTTGAGGTTTATATGCTATTGGGACACCGTCATCCACTAACATACCTTCCATACCATAAATCATTTTAATATCGTTTTTCATAGCTGCGGCATGTGCGTCTGGGAAACCTTGTACACCATTATGGTCCGTTATTGCGATCGCTTTATGACCCCACTTAGCAGCTTGTTCAACATACTTACTTATATGACTTATACCATCCATTTGGCTCATTGAAGTATGTAAATGAAATTCTACTCGTTTGTCAGGCGCTTTATCTAGTTTCGGAGCTTTCTTAATTTCATGGATATCAGTCATCATCATGACTAAATCGCGAATAAATTGATCTTGCTCAATTCGACCTTGTGCTCTAACCCACGTACCGACTTTTAAAGCTTTGAAATGTTCTAAGTCATCTTTACCTTTTCTAGTGAACATTTTAAGAATAAGAGAATCCGTATAATCTGTAATTTTAAGTGTAACAATATGTCTGCCACTCTTTAATTCTTTCATTTCGATATCAAAAATAACACCTTCAAGTGCAACTTTGTACTCTTCTTCGATAATTTCTTCAATTTTACGGATGGAATCAACTTGAATGTCTTTCCCAATTTGGCATCGTGAAACTGCATTTTCACTATCCCCAGATTCAGCTTTTTCTTTCTTCATACGTTCCATTTTTTCTGATGCAATTCGTGCAGCTTCTTCATCTTCTTGTTGTATATGTGCTTCAAATGATTCGAGTTCTCTCTTCATTTGCTCTTCGTTATCCATCGTTTCAAAAACAACACGATTAATTTGAAATCCACATTTTTGTAATGCTTTAACTAATGAGCCATTTACACGTTTATCGAAATAGTCGCGTTCAATATCATTATTAACTTGAACTTTCACGACATCTTCTGCAAAAATTATCGGTTTTTGTTTCAATTGATGTTTTACTTTATCACTTAGTTCTGTGCCATCAATACAATGAGGCATATATTTTAGTACATGCTCATCTATCTGTTCTTTATTCGTCACTTCAATTGTCCAATCAACTTCTGCAATACTTTGAAATGCAGACTTCAGTTGATTCGTAAAGACAAGATACATTTCGCTTGATAAGTATTGTGGTAATTTTATGTAGAAATGCCACAATCTTTTTGATTGTGATACATCGATTCGTGATAATTCACCATGTTCAACAATACTGCTATCAAGTTCATTTGTAATGTTCATCTGTGTGAGAAGCGTTTGGAATTTCTCTTTCCCTGTCATTGACACTTATACGACCACCTTCGTCAAAATGAAAAAGAGGCTAATCTTAAAATAGCCTCTTTAAATATCTTATATTATATCAGATTCAGTTGTTTTTATCAGTCTATTTCACTGCATTATAAAACGATGCTAGTACATCATTTAATTCATCAATATGTACTTCTTGACTCTCTGAATTATCACGACGTTTAACTTCAACGATACCTTCACCAGCTTTTTTACCAACCATAACACGTACTGGTAAGCCGATTAAATCAGCATCGTTAAATTTAACACCTGCACTTTCTTTACGATCATCATATAATACATCATATTGATTTTTCAATTGCCCATAAAGTTGTTCAGCAAGTTCTTTTTGTTCATCTTTCTTAGGGTTAATCGCGATTAAATGCACTTCATAAGGTGCAATAGATTTTGGCCAAATAATACCTTTTTCATCGTGATGTTGTTCTATCACTGCTGATAATGTTCTTGAAATACCAACACCATAGCAACCCATAATGAGTGGCTTCGCTTTACCTTGTTCATCTAAGAATGTTGCATCCATACTTTCAGAGTATTTTGTTCCAAGTTTAAATACTTGTCCAACTTCAATACCTTCAGCAAATTTCGCTTTACCTAAATCATTAGGCAGTTCTTCATCTTCAAGAATAAACCTGAAATCACCGTAAGCTTCAATATTAAAATCTCTATCTACGTTAGCATTTAAATAGTGGAAGTCATTTTCATTTGCTCCGACAGCTAAATTGTTAATATCTTGAACAAAATTATCTGCATATATTTTTATTTGATTCACATTTACTGGCCCTAGACTACCTGGTTTTGCACCTAAAATGTTTTCAATTTCATTCTCACTCGCCATTTCGATATTTTCAGTTTTGAAATATGATTTCAACTTCACATCATTTACTTCATGATGTCCTCTAATTAATATCATGACATATTCATCTTCAACTTTAACAATCATAGATTTAATAATTTTATCTAAGCTAACATTTAAGAAATCAGCTAAAGCTTGAGCTGTTTTAATATTAGGTGTTTCAACTTTTTCTAATTCTTTTACAGGTGTATGATCATGGTTTGGCGTGTAAGCAACTTCTGCTTTTTCAATGTTTGCAGCAAAATCACTTGTTTCACTATAAACAATCGTATCTTCACCGATTTCTGCTAGTGCCATAAATTCATGCGTATGATCGCCACCGATAGCACCTGAATCAGCTAATACAGGTCTGAAGTTTAATCCAACTCTTGTGAAAATTTTATGGTATGCATGATACATATCATTATAAGTATCATCTAATGAAGATTCATCTGCATGGAATGAATACGCATCTTTCATAATAAATTCACGACCACGTAATAGTCCAAATCTTGGGCGTTGCTCATCTCTAAATTTAGTTTGAATTTGGAATAATGTAATAGGTAAACGTTTGTAAGATTTTAATTCATCACGTACGAGAGAAGTAACGACTTCTTCATGCGTAGGTCCAAGACTAAATTCACGCTTGTTACGATCTTTTAATCTCATCAATTCTGGACCATAAGCATCCCATCTGCCTGATTCTTTCCATAATTCTGCTTGTTGTAATACAGGCATTAATACTTCTACACCATCGATGTTTTCCATTTCTTCACGAACGATTTGCTCAATTTTATTAAGTACACGCTTAGCAGTTGGTAAATAACTATAAATACCACGTGCATTTTGTTTAATCATACCTGACTTTAATAGAAGTTTATGACTAATCGCTTCCGCTTCTGCTGGAACTTCTCTTAATGTTGGTATAAATATTTTAGACTGTTTCATTAGTTTCCTCCTATAAATTACATGAAGTATCGCTGAATATCATTCCATGTAACCATAATCATTACAAATATTAAAAATACTGCGCCGATGGAAAGCATAACCATTTCGGCTTTTTTATTAATTGGTTTTCTAAATATCATTTCATAAATTACAAATAATAGTCTACCGCCGTCTAATGCAGGAATTGGTAATAAATTCATAATACCTAAATTCACACTTAACAATGCAGTAAAGCCCATTAATGTTTCAAAACCTTGTTTAACGACCGTATCGACATTACTATAGATGCCAACTGGCCCATTCAACATATCAAAAGAGAATCCACCCGTAAATATACTACCGATGAGTCCTAGCACAGCTTGGAAGATTAATTGACCTGCGACGATCGTTTTCTCTATACCCGCTAATAAAGGCCCAAATACAGTATGTTCTGTCGGTTGTGCAACACCAATGATATATCTTGTTTCAAATTCACCTTTACTTACTTCTTGTCTATCTTTCTTAGCCGCTACTTTGAAAGTCTTCTCTTGACCATCGCGGTCTACTTTAATTTCAACTGGTTCTGTTTTCTTTTCTTTAAAAATAGGTTGCAAATCAGTAAATTCATTTATCTTTTTACCATCAACTGATTTAATTTCATCACCTTTTTTAATACCAACAGTTTGAGCAGGTGCACCATCTTCTAAATCTCCAAATACTGGTTCATCCGTAGGTACGCCATTCCAGTATGCTAATCCTACAAAAATAACGAGTGCAAGTATAAAGTTAAACAAAGGACCTGCAAACAAAGTAAGGAATCTTTGATAAGGCTTTTTAGACATTAGTTGTCTATCTTTTGGTGCAATTTGAATTAAATCTCCACCTTGAACAAAATAAGCCTCTCTTGCTAATTTATAATGATGTCTTTCTTCATCACTTGCAGTAATACCTTCAATATAAATATCTTTTTCAAAATCACTATCTTTAATTTCTAAATGTTCAATTTGCTGGAATTTGTGTTGATCATCCATAATAACATGAGTGATTTCATTTTGATCATTCAATTTTATCGCAATATGCATACCAGGTGACAATGGATTTTGTTCTAAACCATCCCCAGCCATTCTGACATATCCACCAACCGGCAATAATCTTATCGTATATAATGTTTCATTTTTCTTATATGAATAAATTTTCGGCCCCATACCTATCGCAAATTCAGGACACATAATTCCTGCTCTTTTTGCAAAAAACATATGTCCGTATTCATGCACAGTAACTAACAGACCGAATACAAATATAAATGCTAAAATTGTATAAATCACGCTTACACCCCGTAATCCTTAGATTTATAAGCTGCATCAACTTTTAGAATTGTATCTAAATCTGGATGCTCTATAACTTCATGCTCTTTCATTGCTTCCTCAATCATATCTTCAATTGCTAAAAATGATATTTCATTATTTAGAAATTTGTGCACAGCTACTTCATTAACAGCATTTAAAACAACAGGCATTGTACCTCCAATTTTAATTGCATCATAAGCAAACTGTATACATTTAAAGCGGCTAAAATCCATTTCTTCAAAATTCAATTGACCTATTTGAGCTAAATTTAATTTTTCAGCATCTCTTGTAGCTCTTTTTGGGTATGTAAATGCATACTGTATCGGTGTTCTCATATCCGGAGTACCTAACTGGGCAATTACACTCGTATCCTTAAATTCAACCATAGAATGAATAATACTTTCTTTATGTAATACTGTTTCAATTTGATTAATATCTAAATCAAATAGCCATTTTGCTTCAATAACTTCTAAACCTTTATTCATCATCGTTGCAGAATCAATAGTTATTTTTTGACCCATTGACCAATTAGGGTGATTTAACGCATCTTCAAGTGTTACATTTTTCAAATCTGCTCGTGTTAAGTCTCTAAACGAGCCTCCACTTGCAGTGATGATCAGCTTATTGATATCTTGTTGATGTTCTCCGTTTAAACATTGAAATATAGCAGAGTGTTCAGAATCTACCGGCAAAATTTTAACGTTTTTCTCTTTTGCTTTTGCCATGACAAGTTCACCAGCTGCTACTAATGTTTCTTTATTCGCTAAACCAATATCTATACCTGCATCAATTGCAGACATTGTAGGTCGCAATCCAATACTGCCTAATATAGAATTCAATAGTAAATCCGTCTTGTGATATGTCGCTACTGACAGCAAACCCATTTCTCCATGCACGAGTTCTACATCTAAATGTTTGAGCTTTTCCATATCTTCCTCACGTTGTACGGATACAAGTTCTGGACGGAATTCTTCTATTATATTTTGAGCATATGCGATATTTTTGCCAACAGAAAATGCCACCAAATTAAACTGTGAAGCATGTTCTCTAATTACATCTAAAGCTTGTTGTCCTACAGAACCACTTGCTCCCAAAATAGCTATATTTTTCATAGATTGCACCCCAATTTACAATTGAAATAGGAATAGATTTAATAATGGTAATACAAAGATAAAACTATCAAATCTATCCAGTATACCACCGTGTCCTGGCATAATATTCCCCGAATCTTTCACACCAAAATGTCTTTTTAGTCCTGATTCTACAAGGTCACCTAATTGACCAAACATACTTAATAACATAGTTAAAGGAATTAATAACCATAATGATACATCCATATCAAAAGATTGTCCAAAAATAACTGCTACTATTAAGCTCGAGAAAATACCGCCAATGAAGCCTTCTATAGTCTTATTAGGACTGATAAGCGGCCATAATTTGTGCTTTCCAAATAATCTACCAAATATATATGCACCTGTATCAGTCAACCAAACTAATAATAGTGCAAACAAGATAAATTGTAAGCCATGTTCTCTCGTTTCGTAAAAGTACATAAATCCTATACCAATATATGTAACTGACATCACGCAAAAAGATGCATCCATAAAATTAAATCTGTTTTTAGACATAACTGTGTAACTCAGCATTAAGAAACTCATAATGATTAATAATTGTAATTGTATACGTATATCATAATTAATCAGTTCTTGAGGTAATAAAATAATGCATAGTGAAACAGTAGATAAAAAACCTGGTATAGAAATAATTGATAAATTATTCATATTTAAAATTTCTTTTAATGCAATTATACCAAGTAGATATGCTAATGCGATAACTGGTAGTCCACCATATATAACAATCGGAAGAAATACAGCCATTGCAACAATTGCAGATATTGTTCTCGTCTTCATTTTTATCTCCTTTATAGCCCACCAAATCTACGTTGTCTCGACTGGTAAATTTTTAAACAGTCTATTAAAGATTGTTCATCAAAATCTGGCCACAATGTTTTAGTGAATATAAACTCACTATAAGATGATTGCCATATTAAAAAATTACTCAATCTTTCTTCACCTGATGTACGTATAAGCAATTCGGGATCTGGTATTTCAGAAGTAAATAAATGCTTTTTCAAATTATCTTCACATACTTCATCAATAGATAAATGCCCTTTTTCTACTTCATGATAAAGTTCTTTAACTGCATTAAGAATTTCGGCTCTTCCACCATAATTCAATGCAAATACAAGATTTAATCCAGTATTATCTTTAGTTTTTTCGATAGCTTCTTCAATAGCATTTTTAGTATGCTTCGGCAAAGCTTCCGTAAAACCAATAGTCGTAACTTTAACATTTTTTTCTATGAGTTCTGGCAAGAACGTTTTAAGGAAATCAACAGGTAATTTCATTAAATATTTCACTTCATCTTCTGGACGAGACCAGTTTTCCGTAGAAAATGCATATAAAGTCAAATATTTCACACCTAAATCATTTGCTTTACGTGTGATTTTTTTTACCGTTTGCATACCTTCATAATGTCCTTTAATACGAGGCATTTTTCTATTCTTTGCCCATCTACCATTACCATCCATAATGATTGCTATATGTTCAGGGACTGTTAATTCAATGTCTTGATTATTTATTTGTTGTTTTTGCTTTATAAACTTTTTTATCATAGCGTCCTCCATCAAACAAACGCGAATTTATATGTATAATTTATTAAACATATCGTAATACATTTTATCACAAAAAGAACGATTCTGTGTACATAAAGAAAAAAACCATACCAAAGTCTGATTTGGTACAGTTCTTATCTTTAAACTTCCAATATATCGTTTTCTTTTTGTACAGTTAAATCATCAATCTTTTTGATGAAATCATCCGTAATTTTTTGTACTTGCTCTGTTTGATTTCTCAAGTCATCTTCAGAAATATCGCCGTTCTTTTCTTGTTTCTTCAAATCTTCATTTGAATCACGACGAACGTTACGAATTGCAACTTTAGCATTTTCAGCTTCTTTTTTAGCTTCTTTTACTAATTCTTTTCTGCGCTCTTCTGTTAATGCAGGTACAGCAATTCTAATAACCGTTCCATCACTAGTAGGATTAACGCCAAGATTTGCTGCGTTGATCGCTTTAAGAACATTTTCTACTGAAGATTTATCATATGGTTGTACGACAAGTAGTCGAGCTTCTGGTACTGAAATACCAGCTAACTGTTGAATAGGAGTTGGAACACCATAATATTCAACATTGACTCTTTCTAAAAGATTCGCATTTGCATGTCCAGTTCTTATTGCAGCTAAATCTCTACTAAAACTTTCAATTGTTTTGTTCATTCTTGATTTTGTTTCATGAATAACATCTGCCATGGAATCACACCTCGTGTTTATTTTGTAATAACTGTACCAATTTCTTCACCTTGTACAGCACGTTTAATATTTCCTTCTTCCATAATTGAGAATACAACAAGTGGGATATCATTGTCCATACAGAATGATGAAGCAGTTGAATCCATTACTTGTAATCCCTCTTGTAACATTTGAATATAAGTTAATCTTTCGTATTTTTCTGCATTAGGATCTAATTTAGGGTCAGCAGAGTATACGCCATCTACGTTGTTTTTACCCATTAAGATAACATCAGCTTCAACTTCAGCTGCTCTTAAAGCTGCAGTTGTATCTGTAGAGAAATATGGATTGCCAATTCCTGCTGCAAATATAACCACTCTCTTTTTCTCTAAGTGACGAATCGCACGTCTTCTAATATATGGTTCAGCTACTTGTTTCATTTCAATAGAAGTTAATACACGCGTATCACATTCTAATTGTTCTAAACTATCTTGTAATGCTAAAGCATTCATTACTGTGGCTAACATGCCCATATAATCTGCCGTTCCACGATCCATTCCTAAATCGCTTCCTGTTTTACCTCTCCATATGTTTCCGCCACCAACGATCACTGCAACTTCACAGTCCATTTGTGCTACTTCTGACACTTGTTGTGCAATACTTTTGATCACAACTGGATTGATACCAAAGCCTGAATCTCCAGCTAAAGCCTCACCACTTAGTTTTAGAACGACACGTTTATATTTAGAATTTTTAGTCATCTTAATCCCTCTCTATGCTCATAATTAGGTCTTTATATATAACGAAAGAAGACACTAGACGTGTCTTCTTTCTAAAAAGCAAACTTAGTTGCCTTTCATTTGTCCTTTTACTTCATCAGCAAAGTTATCAGAACGTTTCTCGATACCTTCCCCAACTTCGTAACGAACGAAATCTACAAGCACGCCACCTTCTGTTTTTAAGAATTCAGCAACAGTTTGGTCTGGATTTTTAACGAATGCTTGATCTACAGCACAGATTTCTTCTAAATATTTACGCATTCTACCTTCAACCATTTTTTCAACGATATTTTCAGGTTTACCTTCATTTAAAGCTTGTTGTTTAAGAACTTCTTTTTCGTGAGCTAATTCTTCTTCAGAAACTTGGTCACGAGAAACAAATTTAGGATTTAAAGCAGCAATGTGCATAGCAACATCTTTAGCAGCTTCAACATTAGTTGATCCTTCAACAACAGTTAATACACCGATACGTCCACCCATGTGTAAGTACTCACCGAATGAATCATTATCTGTTTTAGTTTTTAAAGTGAATCTACGTAACGTTAATTTTTCACCAATTGTAGAAATTGATTCGTTCATTTTTTCATCAACAGTTTGACCATTTGCTAATTTAGAAGCGCTTAATTCTTCAACGTTAGCTGGTTTAACTTCAAGAATATGATCAGCCATTTCTTTAACTAAGTTTTGGAAACCTTCGTTACGAGCAACGAAATCTGTTTCTGAGTTTAATTCAAGAATAACTGCATCGTTACCATTAGAAGCAACAAAAGTTGTTCCTTCTGCAGCAATACGGTCTGCTTTTTTAGCAGCTTTAGCAATACCATTTTCACGTAAGAAATCTACCGCTTTATCGATGTCACCATCAGTTTCTGTTAAAGCTTTTTTACAGTCCATCATACCTGCGCCAGTTTTTTCACGTAATTCTTTAACAAGTTTAGCTGAAATAGCCATAATTTAATTCCTCCATTTATATAAATAATAAGTTCTCAAAGTAAATCTTTCTAAAAAAAGGTGATAAGTTATAGAACCTTATCACCTTTTTGAAATTATGCTTCAGTAGTTTCAGTTGATTCTTCTTTAGGTGCTTGTTCTGTTTCTTTTAAGTCGATGTTTTGCTCTGCAGCTACATCTTCATTTGAAACGCCTTGTTGACCTTCTAAAATAGCGTCAGCCATTTTACCAGTTAACAATTTAACAGCACGAATAGCATCATCGTTTGCAGGGATAACATAATCGATTTCATCTGGATCACAGTTTGTATCAACAATACCAACGATTGGAATGTGTAATTTACGTGCTTCAGCAATCGCGTTACGCTCTTTACGAGGGTCAACTACGAATAATGCTTGAGGCATTGATTTCATATCACGAATACCGCCTAAGAATTTGATTAAACGGTTGTATTCTTTTTTAAGTTCTACAACTTCTTTTTTAGGTAACACATCAAATGTGCCGTCTTCTTCCATTTTTTCGATTTCAGAAATACGTTTTACACGTTTAGAAATTGTTTTGTAGTTAGTTAATGTACCACCTAACCATCTTTGGTTAATGTAGTAGTGTCCAGCACGTTCAGCTTCTTCTTTAACTGACTCTTGTGCTTGTTTTTTAGTACCTACGAATAATACTTTACCGCCTTCTTCAGAAACAGATTTAATAAAGTTGTATGCTTCGTCAACTTTCTTAACTGTTTTTTGTAAGTCGATAATATAGATACCGTTTCTTTCTGTGAAAATATATCTTTTCATTTTTGGGTTCCAACGGCGTGTTTGGTGACCGAAGTGAACACCTGCTTCAAGCAATTGTTTCATTGAGATAACTGCCATGATAATTCCTCCTAATTGGTTTTATTCCGCCATAAACACTCATTATAGAAACAACAAAGTATGTTGCACCACTCTATAATTTTAGTGATTATGTGTGAATTTGGCTTTTATAGCCGTTGTTTAATATAACATATCTTATAACGTTCATCAAGTATTTTATTTATTTAAACCTAATTCTTCTAGGAAACGTTCTTTTTTAATTCTAATGAATGTTCCTTTCATACCTAAAGAACGAGATTCGATAACGCCAGCACTTTCTAATTTTCTTAATGCATTTACAATTACAGATCTAGTAATACCAACTCTATCAGCAACTTTAGATGCTACTAATAAACCTTCTGATGCACCAAGTTCTTCGAAAATATGTTCGATCGCTTCTCTCTCTGAATAAGAAAGTGAGTTAATAGCCATTGTAATAGCCGCTTTATCTCTAGCTTCTTGTTCAATTTCATTATGTTTTTCTCTTAAAATTTCCATGCCAATTACAGTTGCTGCATATTCACCTAATACAAGATCATTATCATTGAAATCTTGAGTAACACGACCTACTACTAGCGTTCCTAAACGTTCACCGCCACCTAATATTGGGAAAATTGTCGTTCGGCTATCTACGAATAACTCTTTATTTTCTGGTGGAAATACAGTTAAAATATCCTCAATACTAATGTTAGATTGAGTTTGTTGAACATGCATTAATTGATCTGTATATTCTCTTGGAATATGTCTGTCTTCTAGCATTTTAATAATTCGGTCGTTACTCAATAATTCGTTTAAGCTTGAACCTAAAATTTTACCTCTTCTTGACACTATGAATACGTTCGTTACAGTTACATCACTGATTGTTTTCGCCATATCTTTAAAGTCTACAGCTATACCTTTATGTTTTTGTAGTAATGTATTTAGTTCTCTCGTCTTTGTTAATAAACTCATTTAATTGTTCTCCTTTTTTTATAAAATAAACGCACTTAAATCTTTATTTGTAGCAATTGATTCTAATTTTTGATTAACGTATTCTGGTGTAATGTCCACTACTGCATTTGGCATATTTGAAGCTTCGAATGAAAGGTCTTCAAGCATTTTTTCAAGTATAGTATGCAGCCTTCTCGCACCAATATTGTCTGTTTCTTGATTCACTTGAAATGCGATTTCAGCTAATCTATTGATAGCTTCGTCAGTAAAGTTAATTGTGACCATTTCAGTTTCAAGGAGTGCTTTATATTGATCAAGAAGTGATTGTTTTGGTTCTTTTAATATTTTGACAAAATCTTCAGTTGTTAAACTATCTAATTCAACACGAATTGGAAATCTTCCTTGTAATTCAGGAATCAAGTCGCTTGGCTTAGACATATGGAATGCACCTGCACCGATAAATAAAATGTGCTCAGTGTTAATAGAACCATATTTAGTTTGTACAACACTGCCTTCTACAATTGGAAGAATATCTCTTTGAACACCTTGACGTGAAACATCTTGTCCACTGTTACTATTACTAGCAGCTATTTTATCTATTTCATCGATAAATACCATACCCATTTGTTCTGTAAGTTGTATCGCTTCTTCGTTTACAGACTCTTGATCAATTAATTCATTTGCTATTTGATCTGTCAAAATTTTTCTTGCAGTTTTGACTGGAAGGCTTCGTTCTAGTTTTTTCTTCGGCATCATTTGACTCAACATATCTTGCATTTGAGGATTGTTTTCCATGCCCATCATACCTAATGATTGTTGCTCTTGTTCTACTTTAATTTTAACGATTTCTTCTTCTAGCTCACCATTCATTAATTGTTTCTTAATATCTTCACGTTTTGTTTTAATTTCTTCAGTCGGTGATTCTTCCACTTCATCCTGTTGGTTAAAGTTTGGGAATTGACCTCCAAATAAAGACTCTAATGGGTTATTCCCATTGCTTTGAGCTTTTTTCTTCATACTTGGGACTAACAATTTAACTAACTTTTCATTTGCTTTCTGACTCGCGTCATCATGCACAAATTTTTTCTTTTCTTCCTTTACGATTCGACGACCTACTTCAACTAAGTCACGAATCATACTTTCAACATCTCTACCTACATATCCAACTTCTGTGAATTTTGTCGCTTCTACTTTAACAAAAGGTGCACCTACTAATTTCGCCATTCTTCTAGCTATTTCAGTCTTACCGACACCTGTAGGTCCAATCATAAGAATATTTTTAGGAATAATTTCATTTCTAAGTTGATCATCTAATTGACTTCTTCTATATCGGTTTCTAAGTGCAATAGCTACTTTACGTTTAGCATCTTGCTGACCGATAATATGATCATTTAATCGATCAACAATGTCATGCGGTGTCATTTTTAATTGATTTTGTGACAACCTTGAACCCTCCATTTATATTTCTTCAACTTTTATTTCGTGATTTGTGAACACACAAATATCTGCAGCAGTATTCAATGAAGCTTCCGCTATCTCTTTAGCTGATAAATGTGGTGCATATGACTTAAGCGCTCTTCCAGCACTCAATGCATAATTACCACCAGAACCAATCGCAATTATACCATCGTCTGGTTCAATAACTTCACCTGTACCACTTATAACGAGTAAATCCGCTTCATTCATAACAATTAACATCGCTTCAAGTTGACG
The DNA here is from genome assembly GCF_022387115.1 of Mammaliicoccus sp. F-M27. Lineage (NCBI taxonomy): Bacteria > Bacillati > Bacillota > Bacilli > Caryophanales > Staphylococcaceae > Mammaliicoccus > Mammaliicoccus sp. F-M27. The sequence continues at coordinate 175,563 of NZ_JAJNIE010000002.1, forward strand.
TAACATTTTATCTCCACGCCATTCTTGAGCAAGTTCTACGGCAGCTCTCGTCAAATTACCACTATATTCTTGTAATTTAACTTCAAATTTTTCAAATAATGTGAACGCGTCTGCAACGCTACCAGCAAAACCAGCTATAACTTTATCATGATAAAGTCTTCTCACTTTTCTAGCTGTTTGTTTCATGATGACTTGTTCACCTAGTGTAACTTGGCCATCACCCGCCATTGCAGAATGGCCATTATGTTTTATAGCAAATATTGTTGTTGCGTGTAATGATGAACTCATTATCAATTCTCCTTTACGCACGTGGATGTGCGGATAAATATACTTTTCTTAACTGATCTTTTGTTACGTGTGTATATTGACTTGTTGTTGATAAACTTTCATGTCCTAATAAACTTTGAACACTTCTCAAATCAGCACCTTGATTCAATAAATGAGTAGCAAATGTATGTCTCAATTTATGGGGATGAATATGATATACCCCTTGAGTTCTCTTTACTATCTCATTTAGTGCATAACGTACACCACGTTCTGTGATCGGTTGACCTCTCATATTTACAATTAAATAGTCATGGTCTATTTTCAATTGACTTCTGAAGCTTTCGATATAATCCGTTATAGCACTTTGGCAATATTCTCCAAAAGGAACAATCCTCTCTTTATTACCTTTACCTAAAACTTTAACAAATGAGTAAGTTAAATCTATATCATTCATTTTTATATGAACTAATTCTGAAACACGTATGCCTGTTGCATAAAGCAACTCCAAAATAACGCGATCTCGAATATTCGTTCGCTTACCATCGTCTAGCGTTTCAAATAATTTTTCCATCTCTTCTTCATAGAAAAAACTCGGTAAATGATGTTCTTTTTTAGGATGAACAAGTTGAATAAATGGATTTTGAATATCACCATCTATGCTCATCCAATATTGATATAAAGATCTTAATGTCGAAATTTTGCGTGATACACTTGTTCGCTTATGTCCTTTATCATACAAAAACGCAAGGTATCTTCTTGCATCTTTATATTCAAAGGATTCTAAAGATAAATGTTCTGATTGTAAAAATGCATTAAATTCATTTAAATCAAGTTGATATGCATTTAATGTATGGGTGGAAAAATGTTTTTCATACGTTAACATATCAACAAATTGCTGCTCAACTGTATGTACCATTACTCATTCCTCCCAATTTATCTGAATTGTATCACAATTCTAATAAATCTTAAAATAATTTACTATAACATGACTTTAAATGAATTTAAGTGTTTAAGTGCACGATTTGCTAGTTTCTCAAATCGTTCTTTTTTATCTTTAATTCGTTTTTCTAATGTAGGTACTAATCCAAAGTTAGCATTCATTGGTTGGAAATTTTTATGATTGGCATGTGTTATATAATAAGCCATACTTCCAATAATCGTTTCTCTAGGGAATACGATAGGTTCTAAACCAGAAACTAATTTACTCGCATTTATACCAGCAATTAAACCACTAGCAGCACTTTCTACATAGCCTTCAACACCTGTCATTTGGCCAGCAAAAAATAAATCATCTCTTGATTTTAATTGATACGTTTCTTTTAATGCATTTGGTGAATTGATAAATGTGTTTCTATGCATAACACCATAACGAACAATATCAACATTTTCTAGACCAGGGATAAGTGAAATCACTTCTTTTTGAGCACCCCATTTTAAATGCGTTTGGAACCCAACAATATTATATAAAGTGCCCGCCGCATCATCTTGTCGTAATTGAACAACTGCATATGGTCTTTCACCAGTTTTCGGATCTTCTAAACCTACAGGCTTCATTGGTCCGAATAATAACGTTTTCTTCCCTCTTTCAGCCATTACTTCAAATGGCATACACCCTTCAAAATAAATCTCTTTTTCGAATTCTTTTAAAGGCACAACTTCTGCTTTAATTAAAGCATCATAAAATGTATTGAATTCTTCTTCAGTCATAGGACAGTTCAAATATGCTGCATCACCTTTATCATAACGTGATTTTAAATATACTTTATCCATATTTATGGATTCTTTTTCAATAATTGGTGCTGCTGCATCATAAAAGTATAATTGCTCTTCACCAGTTATATCCATTATTTGCTTAGTTAAACTTTCTGTTGTTAATGGACCAGTCGCTATAATTGTAGGTCCATCTGGTATTTCAGTAATTTCTTCATTTTTCACTGTTATATTTGGATGATTCTTTAAAGTGTCCGTAATATATCCCGCAAAATCATGTCTATCTACTGCAAGTGCCCCTCCCGCAGGAACACGAGCATTATCTGCAGCTCGAATAATGAGTGAATCAAGTTGTCTCATTTCTTCTTTTAAAACACCTACTGCATTTGTTAACTGATCTCCTCTTAAAGAATTCGAACATACGAGCTCAGCAAATTTATCTGTATGGTGTGCTGGCGTTTGTTTAACCGGTCTCATTTCATATAAATTAACATGTAATCCTCTCTTGGCTATTTGATACGCCGCTTCGGATCCTGCTAATCCAGCACCTATAACATTAATTGAAGTCATTTAATATGCCTCCTTAACTTTTCCAAATTTCACTCCACATTGAATTGTATAACAAATCTGAATTTAATCAAATGATAAAGTGATGTTAATTTTTAAAAATTAGTGACGTTTTACTTTTAAATCATGAAATCAAAAAACAAGTGCAAAAAGTTATCTACTAAAATAACTTTTTGCACTTTATATTTTTATTTTTGTTCTTGCTCTTTATAATCACAATTTGGACATATAACTTGAGCAGATTTTCCTTTTTTACGTTCAACTAGTACAGTCTCACATTTCGGACAAGAACGATCTAACGGTTTATCCCATGATGTGTAATCACATTCAGGATATTGTGAACAACCATAGAAAATTCTATTTTTCTTAGATTTACGTTCTACAACTTCGCCTTCTTTACATTTAGGACACTTAACACCAATTGTTTTAATGATAGCTTTTGTATTTCTACAGTCAGGGAAGTTTGAACAAGCCATAAACTTACCATATCGGCCCATTTTATAAACCATTGGCGAACCACATAGTTCACAGTCTTCACCAGCTGGTTCATCTTTAATTTCAATTTTTTCCATTTCTTCTTCTGCTCTTGCTACATCGATTTTGAAATTCTCATAAAACATGTCTATTACTTTTTTCCACTCAATTTCACCATCAGCAACTCTATCTAACAGTGTTTCCATGTTAACTGTAAAATCAACATCTATAATTTCAGGGAAATATTCTTTAACAGACTCATGTACGATTTCACCTAATTCAGTAGGTACAAATCTCTTTTGGTCCACTTTTACATAGTTTCTTTTTTGAATTGTATCGATTGTTGGTGCATAAGTTGATGGTCTACCAATTTTAAGTTCTTCTAAAGTCTTAACTAAACGCGCCTCAGTATATCGTGGAGGTGGTTGCGTATAGTGTTGCTTTGGATCAATTTTTTCTGCAGTGACAACGTCACCTTCTTCTAAAGGAGGCAATTTACCTTCTTTTTCTTCATCTGTATCATCTTTAGCTTCAACATAAACTTTCATGAAACCTTTAAATTTGATTGTTTGACCATTTGCTCTAAATTTCAAATCACCTTGAGTGATATCAGCCGCAACTGTGTCTGCGATTGCTGGAGCCATTTGACTCGCCATGAAACGTTCCCAAATCAGTTTATATAAACGATATTGATCTCTAGATAAAAATGCTTTCATTTGATCCGGTGTACGATCAACACTAGTTGGTCTAACGGCTTCATGGGCATCTTGTGCACCTTGTTTACCTTTTGCTTCTTTAGCTTTCGATAAATATTCTTTACCATATTGATTTTCAATAAACGTTGCTGCTTCAGCTTTAGCACTATCTGCAATACGAGTAGAGTCTGTTCTCATATAAGTAATTAAACCGACTGTACCTTGTCTTTTTAAATCAATACCTTCGTATAATTGTTGTGCAAGCATCATTGTTTTTCTCGCTTTAAAGTTCAACTTACGAGAAGCTTCTTGTTGTAATGAAGAAGTTGTAAATGATTTAGCCGGATGTCTAAGTTTTTCTTTTTTGGTAACTTGAGTAACCTCAAATTTGTCTCCGTCTAATTGTGTTGTTATTTTTTGCACATCATTCTCTGTTTTCAATTTAACTGGCTTGCTTTTTTCATGTAAAAACTTCGCATTGAATGATTTCGTTTTATGTTTAAACAAACCTTCAATTGTCCAGTATTCTTCTGGTTTAAAATCATTAATTTCATTTTCACGGTCTATAACTAACCTTAACGCTACTGATTGAACACGTCCTGCTGATAAGCCTTTTTTAACTTTTTTCCATAAAACAGGAGAAATGTTATATCCGACTAGTCTATCTAATATACGACGTGCCTGTTGAGCATCTACTAACTCATGTTCAATTTCTCTAGGATGCTTAAAACTATCTTTCACTGCATCTTTTGTAATTTCATTAAATACTACTCTTGTTTTTTTAGTTTTATCTATATCTAATATATGTGCTAAATGCCACGCAATTGCTTCGCCTTCGCGGTCTGGGTCACTTGCAAGATAAACGTTTGTTGCTTTTTTAGCATAACGTTTTAAATCTTTAACGACTGGTCCTTTTCCACGAATAGTTATATATCTAGGTTCATAATTATTTTCAACATCAACGCCCATTTGACTACGAGGTAAATCTCTTACATGCCCCATAGAAGCAACGACTTTATATTTTTTTCCTAAATATTTTTCAATGGTTTTAGCTTTTGCAGGCGATTCAACTATGACAAGATTTTCTGCCAAAGTAAGTCCCCCTTGCTTATTCTATTGATTACAAGTGTAAATGATAAACCGACAAATTCAGCTTTGTCAATTAAAACATTTTATAAAATTCTTTTTTCACATACTAACTGTATCATAATCCTCTATAATATCTTGCGCGTTTTGCACAAGCTTTGCACCTTCTTTAATTCTTTTATTTCCACCCTTACTTAACGTTTGAAAAATTGTCCCAGGACAACAATAAACATTTCGATTTTGTTCCAAAGCTAAATCAATTGTAATTAAAGAGCCACTACGTTCATCAGCTTCTGTAACAAGAACACCTTGAGATAATCCGCTAATAAGCCGATTTCTTTCAGGAAAATGCCACTTTTGTACTTTAGTAGTTGGATAATATTCTGATATGACAAGATGATTTTCCCTCATTAATTCATTGATATATCTCGTAGCTTTAGGGTAATGGTAATCTAGTCCAAAAGCAGCCACACCAATCGTTAAACCACCATGCTCTATCGTTTTTAAATGTGCAAAATAATCAGCGCCCATAGCCATACCTGAAACAACAACTATATTTTCATTTATAAGCTTTGGTATGATCGCATGACAAATTTGTTCAGAATACGTTGTAGCCTTCCTTGAACCGACTATAGCCAATTTTCTCTCATTATTCAATATTGACAAATCACCAATACCAAATAAAGCTAAAGGAAAATCATAAATTTCCTTTAAAAGCCTTGGATAAGCTTCATCATCGCTAAATAAAAGTTTTATATTTCTATGATGTAATGCTGCAAGAATTTTATCAATATCACTACATTCATATTTACTATACATTTCTACCATATTGTTATAATTAAATCCACTTTTATAGATAAACTCAAGAAATTCATTACGAGAATCGACAAAATGTAATGTTTGATCATACCTTAACATTTTATGCATGTGATTTGTCGTATAACCCGCATAGACTAGCCTTAATACAGTTTGTTGATAATGATTCATTAAAATACACTCCCTTATAGTGTAGATTTTCGGTGATAAATAAGCATGATAAATGACTTGTTGTAGATGTTATGAATATAAAGGGCAGTAACGAATGCTTTTAATTTTTCTGATGCGCAATAAACATAATTCGTACTAATTTCTTCATTATTATATTGTACTTTCTTCAAATAATATGACTGTTCTTTATATGTCATTTATACAAATTAATATCTTATTTGGATTGAATTGGGATTATTTTAGAAGTTTATGTGATTTTGATTTAATAAGAGGTTTTAAAGGTGTTGAATTTGAGGTTCTTTTGGAAAAAATTAAGAGTTGCAGTATATCTCTCGCTCTTAATTGTAAATATTTTACAATTATTATAAAGCATAAATGTAATTTAGTCTATAAAAAACCACTAACAAATCATTATATTTGTTAGTGGTAAAAATAAAATTGAAACGACAAATAAGCACAGTGTCTTCAACTCGTAAAAACACTGTACTTATTCTTATAAATGATTTTATTTAATTGTTAAGCATTTTTCATATAAACCGTCTTCTTTTTTAATACGGTTAATTAATGTTTCAGCAATAACAGATGGTGTATCTGCTGTTTCTACGCCACAATCATTAAGTGTTTTAATTTTTTCAGATGCAGTACCTTTACCGCCTGAAATAATTGCACCAGCATGACCCATACGTTTTCCTGGAGGCGCTGTTTGACCACCAATGAAACCAATTACAGGTTTAGTCATATTAGCTTTGATCCATTCAGCAGCTTCTTCTTCTGCTGTACCACCAATTTCACCAATCATAACAACTGCATAAGTGTCTTCATCTTCATTGAATTCTTTTAATACATCAATAAAGTCAGTTCCGTTTACAGGGTCTCCGCCAATACCAACTGCTGTTGTTTGACCAATACCTGCTTGCGTTAATTGATGAACCGCTTCATAAGTCAATGTACCAGAACGTGAAACGACACCGACATGACCTTTTTTATGGATGTAACCAGGCATAATACCGATTTTACACTCATCAGCAGTTATAACACCTGGACAGTTTGGTCCTACTAAACGTGTCTTTTTGCCTTCTAAATATCTTTTAACTTTAATCATATCAATAACTGGAATATGTTCTGTAATACAAATTGCTAAATCTAATTCAGCATCTGCACATTCAACAATTGCATCTGCAGCAAATGGTGCTGGAACATAAATTACTGATACAGTTGCGCCAGTTTCAGCAACTGCTTCTTCTATTGTATTAAATACTGGTACGCCTTCTACTACTTGGCCACCTTTACCAGGTGTTACCCCAGCAACGATTTGAGTACCATATTCTAACATTTGTTTCGTATGGAAAAGTGCTGTTGCACCAGTAATACCTTGAACTAATACTTTTGTATTTTTATCGATGTATACACTCACGTAAGTCTCCGCCTTTCTTATCGTTCTTGAACTAATTTAACAATTTTTTGAGCACCATCAGCCATGATTGATGCTGGTTCGATTGCTAAACCAGATTCTTTTAAGATTTGTTTACCTTTTTCAACATTAGTACCTTCTAGTCTAACAACTAAAGGCATATCTAATGAAACTTCTTTAACAGCTGCTACAATACCTTCTGCAATAACATCACATTTCATGATTCCACCGAAGATATTTACAAAAATACCTTCTACTTGTGAATCACCTAAAATGATTTTGAATGCTTCAGTAACTTTTTCTTTTGTAGCACCGCCCCCTACGTCAAGGAAGTTAGCCGGATTTCCGCCGAAGTGATTAATCGTATCCATCGTAGCCATAGCTAAACCAGCTCCGTTTACCATACAACCAATATTTCCATCTAAAGCGATATATGATAAGTCATATTTAGATGCTTCGATTTCTTTTTCATCTTCTTCTTCTAAGTCACGCATTTCAACGATATCTTTATGTCTAAATAAAGCATTATCATCAAAGTTCACTTTTGCATCAAGTGCTAAAACTTCACCTGCACTCGTTGTAACAAGTGGATTGATTTCAACAATTGAACAATCTTTTTCTACAAACACATTATATAAAGACATCATTAATTTAACAGCTTTATTTACTGATTCTTTAGGGATGTTAATATTAAATGCAATTCTTCTAGCTTGATAAGGCATTAATCCTGTTACAGGATCAATTACTTCTTTGAAGATTTTTTCTGGTGTTGCTGCTGCAACTTCTTCAATTTCAGTTCCGCCTTCTTCTGAAGCCATTAAAGTAATTCTGTCTGTTGCTCTATCAATTACAAACCCAATGTAATATTCTTTTTGAATATCGCATCCTTCTTCAATTAAAAGACGTTTAATTTCTTTACCTTCTGGACCAGTTTGGTGTGTAACAAGTACTTTGCCCAATAATTCTTTAGCGTACTCACGAACTTCATCAATTGATTTAGCAATTTTAACTCCGCCAGCTTTACCACGGCCACCAGCATGGATTTGTGCTTTAACTACATATACATTTGAATCTAATTCTTTTGCTTTTTCTACTGCTTCAGCAGGTGAAAAAGCCACTGAACCATTAGGTACAGCTACGCCCATAGAGCGAAAAATCTCTTTACCTTGATACTCATGGATATTCATTCTCCATCCTCCTATTACATACAATAATGTTTGCTTACTTCTTAATTATAGAAAATGAAAGCGTTATTGTAAACAAGTAGAGTCCAATTTCCAGAATTGTTAGACTAATATTTCACTTTTGATTTGATTGGCTCGAAAGATTTTCGATGAATTGGTGTAATTCCACAATTTTCAATACCTTCAAGATGGGTTTTAGTACCATATCCTTTATTTTTGTCGAAATCGTATCCAGGATACTCTAAATTAAATTCAGTCATCAGTTTATCTCGATATTCTTTAGCAATAACACTTGCCGCTGCTATTGAAACACTGTTCAAATCACCTTTAATAATTGAAGTCTGCGGTATATCGTTTGAAAGTCTCATCGCATCGATTAATAAATGATCAGGTTTATAATTCAATTGATCTATCGCTCTTTGCATAGCCACTTTAGTCGCTTCATAAATATTTAATTCATCAATTTCTTCAACTGATGCAATACCTATTCCTACAGACAACGCTTTATTATAAATTTCCTGTTCGAAAAACGAACGTTTACTTTGTGATAAAGCTTTGGAATCGGTAATGCCTAAATAATGATGGCCACATTCCAATATTACTGCACTCGCTACAACTGGACCAGCTAACGGTCCTCTACCTACTTCATCTATTCCACAAATAAGTGCATCTTGATTTTCACTTAATATTCGATTCTCATATTGGTTCATTTTTTCGTATTTCAAATTCAGTTCTTCTATCTTTTCTAACTGTTTTATCCTTTTACTTAAAGCGCTTTGAACGCCTTTTCTTTCATCTTCGTTATAGATTGAGCCATTTATTGCATCAATAGTTGCATATTGTTGAATCTCAGATGTTATTTCTTTAATGCTCTTTTGTTTCATATAGGCCATCCTTCATTTCATCATAAACATCAAAACAATAATTACCTATTTTTGCATTTCTTAAATCTCTAATAATCAGTTCTGTTACAGCTTCATAATCGATTTCATTTCCTCGTTTCAACATACCTCTTCTTTTGCCAATTTGATCAAACAAATCGATAACTTCATCTTCTTCATTTAATTCTATTTGATAAAATTGTTTTAATTTATCAGGATCATGATCTAAAAGGAAATTCAAGCCATATATCGCAACTTCATCTAAATGAACGATGCTATCTTTTATTGCTCCAGTTAAACTTAGTTTTTTACCGATCGCTTGATCTTCAAATTTCGGCCATAAAATACCTGGTGTATCTAAAAGTTCTAACTCTTTACCAACTTTAATCCATTGTTGTTTTTTTGTTACACCTGGTGTATTTCCTGTTTTAGCAATCGCTTTTTTGGCTAATTTATTAATAAGGGTAGATTTTCCAACATTAGGAATACCTACTATCATAGCTCTAATAGCACGCGGACGTAGTCCTTTACTCTTTTCTCTATCAAATTTTTCTTTAGTTGCAGCTTGTGCCGCTTTCATAAGTTCGCCTAAATGTTTACCATGTTTTGAATCTATTTGTACTGGATAGAAACCTTGATTTCTAAAGTATTGCGTCCATTTATCTGTTTCACTTTGTTTCGACATATCTTTTTTATTTAGTATAACCACACGCGGTTTTTGTTTGATAATGTCATCAATCATTGGATTTCTAGAAGATAGAGGTAAACGAGCATCTACAAGCTCAAAAACTACATCTACCATTTTTAATTGTTCAGTTACTTCTCTTCTCGCTTTGGCCATATGACCAGGGAACCATTGAATTGTCATTTATATTTATCCTTTCTTATCTAAAACTTATGAAATATGATATATTTACCATATCTATATAGGAGGTTTGTTATGCTCATATCAATAATAGTTCCTCTTTATAATGAGGAAACTAACATCTCTATTTTACATGAAAAAGTATCGAACGTCTTTTTAAATTTATCACATCAATTTGAAATAATTTTTATTAACGATGGATCGACTGATCAATCACTTAATGTTTTAAAATCTTTATCAGAAAGAGATGAGCATGTTAAATACATTTCCTTTTCTAATAACTTCGGCAAAGAGTCGGCCATGTATTGTGGTTTAGAATATTGTAATGGAGATGCTGTTATTATTATGGATTCAGATTTGCAGCATCCGCCTGAAATAATTCCTAAGATGATTCAACTACACGAAGATGGCTATAATCAAGTAGTCGCATTAAGAAATCGTCAGAATGAATCATTTATTAAAAAGATTCCTGCTAAAGTTTTTTATAAACTATCTCGATATATGATTGATGTAAAATTAAAAAGCGGTGAAGGAGACTTCCGATTAATTTCAAAAGAAGTCGTAAATTCCATTTTAAAAATGACAGAATATAACAGATTCTCTAAAGGAATTTTCGAATGGGTTGGTTTTAGTAAAACAACCATTACATTTGAACATCAAGAAAGAAATGATGGTCATTCAAAATTTTCTATTTTTAAATTAATTGATTATGCTATAGATGGCATCATTAGTTTTAATAATAAACCACTTCGATTATGCTTTTATTTTGGTGGGATTACGATGTTTGTATGCCTTTTATATATTTTTATAACATTTATTAATATCCTTCTACACGGCATAACAGAACCTGGTTATTTTACGATTATTTCAGCTATTTTATTTTTAGGCGGACTACAATTATTTAGTCTTGGTGTGATCGGTGAATATATCGGTCGCATATATTATGAAACGAAAGATAGACCGAAATATATTATTGAACAAACAAATTTAAAAGCGCATAAATAATTAAATATTGATATAGGTGAAATAGATGATAAACAAATTTAAACAATACTTACATAACAAACATGCAATCAAATATATTTTCCTATTCCTTATTTTAGCTATCTTAGGTCATAGCTATGTTCTTTATAGATATCTTAAAGATGGCATTATTTTCACTGGCCCTAATGATGGTATTGAACAAATGCTACCTATACAAATGTATTTATACGAACATTGGACGAGTGGTTCATTTTTCTATTCAACTGATTTAGGTCTCGGTGGAGATATGTTTATGGATTTTTCATATTACTTCTCTACGAATATTTTATTTATTATGAACGTTATTTTAATTTGGATAGGGTCATTTATTTTTAATTTTAATACTGAGCATATGCTTTTTTGGGCTCAAAATGCAATTTTCATATCCATAGTAAAATCGTTTTTAATTATGATGTTTACATTTCTATTATTTAAAAAATTAGGATTAAATCAATTATCTTCAATTGTTGCAGCATTTTTATTTGCGGTTTCACCTATTTATTTCAGATTTACAGTATACTGGCCTTTTTTTAGTGATGTATTTATGCTTTTACCTCTTTTGCTGTTAAGTATTGAAAGGTTTTTAAAAGATAAAAAAATAGGCCTACTCATTATAATCGTGGCCATAACGTTCATTAATAATTTCTACTTTGCTTATTATCAGTTATTAACAGGTCTCATTTACTTTCTATATCGATTTATATTTACGCACAAAGATGATATTATCCCAAGAATGCAACAGTTAAAGGTTCTTGTAACTGCTAGTATACTTGGTTTAGGCAGTAGTTTATTTATATTTTTCCATTCTGCTCGTAGTTTTATTGGCAATAATAGAGAAATTTATCAAGGTAAAATTCCTTTACTGTCAGACTTTACGAAACATGATAATATTTTTTACGACAATTATTTAATCGTTGTGTTATTCATTACGATTCAAGCATTGCTTACATATAAATTATATAAACATTATTATTATAGGTTATTCAGCATATTGACGTTCGTATTAATTATTTCAAGCTTTATTCCTTATGTTGATAGTATATTTAATGGGTTTTCTGCACCTCAAAAGAGATGGCATTACTTATTGACCTTTTTCTCAAGTGGTTTAATCGCTTGTTATGTTTATTATTTTAAATCCATACCTGTTAAACAATACATCCTAACTTCATTACCTGCTTTTATCGTGATATTTACAAGTTATTTCATAACTAACGATTACGTGATATGGATTTGGATGGTTCCCCTTTTATTTGTAATGGGTCTGCTCGTTTTAACTTTAAAAGTCAACCGTTCAAAACTGCTCATTGCATCGTATGCTTTAATGATTTTATTTTTATCATTTTTTGTATCAAAAGAACATAGTAAAAACCAAATTTATCACGATGATCATGAACGTAGAGCAAACGACTTTTATATGCAGGCAAGTACTTTTGATAGCGGGCTTCAACGTAATCATGTATCCACTTTAAAAAATCAAACTGATGCTGACGAAAGAATTTCTTGGAGAGTGTTAACACAAGATAATACACCAATGTATCAACACTTTAAAGGCATGAGTTTATATTCCAGTATTTTTGATGGTCAATTAAATCAATATTTGTTTAAAGACGCTAAAGTCAATTTACAAAACGAGTCTTTAAGTAGATACAGCAATTTTCAAGGCAGATCGAACTTATACAGTTTATGGTCTACAAAATACATGATGAAAAAGAGTTATCAAAAAGAATCTCCGGCAAACTTCAAAATAAAAAGTGATGATGGTAAATATCAAATTTTAGAAAACGAACAAATGTTACCTGCTGTCAAAGTGACTGATCAATATTATGATGAACGCACCATCAACAATCCTTTAGATTTGGAACATGCAATGATTAAAGGCGTTGTATCTTCTGATCATTCAAAAGAATATTCGCGTATAAATAAGGCACTGAATTTATTAAACGAAACAACTATTACAGCACGAAACGCAAATTATCATAACGATACATTATCGGTGCCTAACAACGGTGACGGTATTACAATAACATTACCTAAAGAAATGACAAGCAAGTACGAGGACATGTATTTAATGATGCATTTAGAACGCGCATTACCTCAATCTAACTTTACGGTTCAAGTAAATGACTATGATAATCATCGCTTGTTTGAAGATTCTAAATATCGAATGAATCAAGACGATTTACTTTATCGTATACCTGTACCGAAAGACGGTAAAATATTTATCGCATTGACAAATGGTAAATACAAATTAAAATTACAAGGTTTGTACGGAGAAAATTATGATACTTTGAAACAAGCTGATAAACAGAAAGATTACACATATCAAGAAAAGAATGGCAAAATTGATATACATTTAAAAGCGCATAAAGCAGGAACTACTGTAATCAATATGCCTTATAGAGATGGTTTAAAAGCCAAAGTTGATGGCAAAAAAACGTCTGTTAACAAAGTCAATCATATTATGACTGGTATAGATGTAGATAAGCAGGATAAACATATAGAAATAACTTATAAACCACCCTATTTTGTAACGATGATCATCGTCTCAATTCTATTTATAAGTTTAAGCATTTTATTCACAAGAAAAATCAACAACAATCCACCCCATCTTGATTAAAATAAAATCATCCAATCCGCAAATGATTCCAACGGATTGGATGATTTATTTTAAGTTAGGATTTATACCCTAAACTCTTATTAATATACGCCTTATAAATGAATGTTAAAGTTTAACAATTTATGAGTTTGGGAATAAGTAAGTGTTTACATAACATACAAATACGAGGTATCGAATATGGCAAAGCAATTTAAACACATTTTTTATTTATTACTTCTATCGATAATCCTGTCAGTTTTATATTACATACCGACTATATATAGATTTATAAAATTTGGTGATTTATATACGAGTGTTGGAGATGGATTAAAACAAATGATCCCTTTTCAAATGTATCTTATCCAACATGCTAAACAATTTACGATGTTTTATGATATAGGATTTGGACTTGGTGGTGATTATTTTTCTAACTTAAGCTATTATTATTCAACTTCTCCATTTGCATGGATTAGCATTTGTTTTGTCTTAATCTATCAGTTTTTTGCTGGTTCTGATCAATTGTTTAATATAGTAGTCGCTAACCAAATTGTAATCGCTATATTCAAATGTACATGCATCTTAGTTGTGACTTATTTTTTATTTTTAAAATACAACATCAATAAATCGTACGCATTTATCGGAAGCATGCTCTATGCTTGCTCAACGGTTTATTATTACTTCACGTTTACTTGGTCCTTTTTTAGTGATGTCATGTTCTATTTACCACTTGCTTTATTAGGTATAGAACGTCTCTTTACTCAGAAGAAAATAACTGTGCTCATACTCGCAATTGCGATTACGATTACGTCTAATTTTTATTTTACATATTATGAATTTATTATTTTAGCTTGCTATGCTATTTATAGAATGATTTTTAACTATAAAGATGACTTGTTATCAATTAAACAAAAATTCTTTTATTTAATCGTTTGTATTTTTATTGGATTTTTAATTGGAAATTTTGGTTTCGTTCAAGGCGTCATGTCTTATATCGATAACGATAGAAGTTTGATTAATAATCACATTGATTCAGTTATCCCATTTAAAAAACAATATAACATGTTGTATGGTGGATTTTATATTACGATATCATTTTTATCCGTAGTTGCTTTATTTTTAAAACCATTATATACAAAGTATTACTTTAAATTATTTGCTACATTCACAATTCTATCTTTAATTGGATCTTTATCACCTTATATGGACTCATTTTTTAATGGTTTTTCAATGCCTGAAAGAAGATGGGTATATGCAATGGCATTAATAACTGCTGGCCTTACAGTGATGCTTATACAGCATATTCATATGGTCACAGTAAAACAGTTTATTATGGCATCGATATTACCGATATTATTTATAGCTATTTCAGCAATTTGGCAGCAATCTTTTTATAGTTGGGTGATTTTCATACCAATATTGTTTATTTTATTATTGTTTAAAATAAAATACCCAATTAAGCATTTGAATATCGCTATCTGTTGTGTCCTTATTGCTTATCAGTTTACGCTTATACAAAATTACCAAGATAAAGTGCTTAAAAAGTATACACCGAATATTAATACAGTTAAAAAATCCAATATTTATTCACAAAAATTAGCTTCGGAAATTGAAAATTTAAAAGAAAATCAAGTTGATGATTTACGCAGAATTGATATGTTAAGACCTATCTCTATTAATTCACCCATGTATTATCATTTTAATGGAACGAAGCTTTATAGCAGTATTTACAGTGCAGAAATATCGAAATTTTATGAAAAAGATTTACTTATTAGCATGCCAAGAAATAGCAATAGTTATTATGCGAGCTTATCGGAAAGAGCTAACTTAAACAGTTTATTCAATGTAGACTATACTATAAAATCTAAAGATGACTTACACTATCCAGCCCTTTCAAAAAGGATAGATTCTTTTAAAGATCAAGGCGAGTATTTCCATGTATACGAAAATACAGAGAAATTGCCTAGTGCTAGAGTCGTCAAAAATACTTATCACAATACACAATTAAACTCACCAATAGAAAAAGAACATGCCATGTTAAATGGCGTTATTACAAATGATCAAAAATCAAATCAGCAAGTGAAACCAGCTAAAGACATACTCAAGTCTGCTCATATTTCATACAATGATGCATCTTACAACGGCAAACAATTAACTGTTACTAAAAATGGCGGTGGCTTAACAATCGATTTACCGAACAATACAGCTGACAAATATCAAACACTATATTTAATGATGGACGCCAAAATCATTAAGCCTAAAGATGTGAATTACTATATTTCAACAAATGAAAATAAAATTTTTAGATACAGATTGAATTATCCTTATATAAGACCTCATCACACTACAACAGCTAATATAAAATCTGCAAACACAGTACATGTAAAGTTGAAAAAAGGATCGTATCGTTTTAATTTAAAACATATATATGGTGAAGACTATCAACCGCTGAAAAATGCAGTTAAGAGCGCTCAGTCACAAAATATTAAATTTCATAACAAACGCACACATTACGAAATAGATTTAAATAAGAATCCATCTGGAAATCTTGTGTTACCCATCATTTATAAAAAAGGGTTAAAAGCATCAATCGATGGTAAAGAAGTGGATATAAATAAAGTGAATTACATCATGTCTAGTATCAAAGTCGATAAACATGATAAAAAAGTAACTATAACTTATGAATCCCCATTCTTTAAAATCAGTATTTTAGGAATGATTATAGGACTCGTGTTACTTATATGGCTTAGAAAAAAATTATAAAACTTAGTATTTTATAATTTCATGCCTTTTCTCAAAATAAATCACCCAATCCGTTGGATTCATTTTCGGATTGGGTGATTTTTATATTTTTAATTTTGTACAAAAAAGAGCAGAAATTCAATTTTAACAATGAATTTCTACTCTTTTTAAGTTCAAAGGTCAATGACCTAAGTCTTATTTTATCTAATTTCTTTAATACGAGCAGCTTTACCACGTAAATTACGTAAGTAGTAAAGTTTCGCACGACGTACTTTACCGCGACGTTTAACTTCGATTTTCTCGATTTTTGGAGTGTGTACAGGGAATGTACGTTCAACACCAACACCGTAAGAAATTTTACGAACTGTAAACGTTTCAGAAATACCGCCACCATTACGTTTAATAACTACACCTTCGAATAACTGGATACGTTCGCGTGTTCCTTCAACGATACGCACGTGTACTACTAATGTGTCACCAGAACGGAAATTTGGAATGTCCGTACGTAATTGGTCTTTAGTTACTGCTTCGATTAACTTATGATTACTCATTATTTTCTCTCCTTCTGACTATGTTCTTGCCCAATTTATATAAAATAATTTAATGCTAGCAGCGGACCATAGTAATTTCGTGTTCACACACTTATAATAATATATCACATTGTGTAAATTGATTCAATCTATTTTTTATTGTCATTTAAGAATTTTTTATCTTTTTCAGATAGAGGATATTGATCTAATAGATCAGGTCTTCTCGACTGTGTTCTCAATAAGGATTGTTGATGTCTCCACTTATCAATGTTTGCATGATTACCTGATAATAATACATCTGGTACTTTTAATCCTTCATAATCAGCAGGACGTGTATATTGTGGATGTTCTAATAAACCAGATGAGAATGAATCGTCTTCATGAGAAACTTGATTACCAAGCACGCCAGGAATAAGTCTCACAATGGCGTCTGTCATGGTCATACTGGCCAGTTCGCCACCAGTCAATACATAATCACCTATTGATATTTCATCAGTTACACAATGTTCTCTGATGCGCTCATCATAACCTTCATAATGACCACAAATAAAAATGATATGTTCACTTTCTGATAAAGATTCAGCTTTTTGCTGTGTAAATGGCTCACCTTGAGGACACATTAAAATAACACGCGTCTTTTCAGTCTTATCTAATGCTTTGAGCGCGTTAAATATTGGCTCAGGTTTGAGTACCATACCTTGTCCACCACCATAAGGGTAGTCATCAACTTGTGAATGTTTATTATTTGCATAATCCCTAAAATTCACTGTATTAAATTGAACAAGTTCTTTATCTTGTGCTCTTTTCATTATGGAATGATTTAACACACCTTCGTACATCTCTGGAAACAATGTTAAGTAATCAATTTTCATTAGTCTAATAAACCTTCCATAGGTTCAATCTTAATTGTTTTATGATCAACGTCAACTTGTTTAACAACATCTTCTATATAAGGTATTAAATATTCTTTATCACCTTTAACGACCCATACATCGTTTGCACCTGTTTCCATAATATCAACTACTCTTCCTAGAGCGTCTTCTTGAACAAATACAGTACAACCTATAATATCTGCATAATAAAATTCATTTTCTTCAAGTTCAATCGATTCATTTTCTTCATCTTGAAAAATCTTGCAACCTTTTAAATATTCAATATCATTGATGTTATGAATACCTTCGAAAGTTATCAAATGAAATTTTTTGTGTATTCTATGTGATGCAATTGTAAAAGGTATTTCTTCATTTTTATGCTTCACTTTAATAAGTTGACCTTTTTGAAATCGTTCGTCAGTAAAATCTGAATCAGTAAGTACTTTAACTTCACCTTTAATACCATGTGTATTGACAATTTTGCCTATTTCAACATTCATTGAGCCAAGCCTCCTCAATTGTTTCTTTATTAACAATAAAAAAGAGCACCGCATAGGCACTCTTAATTAACTTCTACAAACACTTTCTTGCCATACTCGTTCATTGAACCAGACACAATTGTACGAATGGCTTTAATCATTCTGCCCTTCTTACCAATAATTCTGCCAATGTCTTCTTCATGAACGTCTATATTGAACGTAATGCTAGAATCTTGTTCATCTTTAGATATATTGATGTTCTCCGGATAATCTACGAGCGGTACTATAATTGTTTGTATTAATTTTTCCAATATAATCTACGCTTTACTTAGAAAGTTTAGAATTATGGAATTTCTCCATGATACCTTGAGTTGATAAGATATCACGAACTGTATCAGTAGGTTTTGCTCCATCAGCTAACCATTTTAAAGCTAATTCTTCATCAACTTTAATTTCTGCTTCAGGTTTAGCAACTGGATTGTAAGTACCGATTGGCTCGATAATACGACCATCACGTGGAGAACGTGCATCTGCTACTACTATACGATAAAATGGGTTTCTTTTTGAACCCTTACGTGTTAAACGAATTTTAACTGCCATTTTCAAAAAACTCCTTACTCATTTATAATTTCTTTTCTACAAGTAAATACTATAACAGGATATAAATTGTTTGTAAAGTGTTTTCTCTTTACCAATTTAAATTTCATTTAAAAAAGAAGAACGATGGCGATTATAAAACACGTTTATATCGCACATCGTTCACTGTAATCCTTTGTTAAAATGGTAAATTCATACCTTGGAATGGATTACTACCTTTTTTGCCTTTTTTACCTTTTTTGTTGCTACCTGTAAATTGTTTCATCATTTTTTTCATATCGCCAAATTGTTTAATCAATCTATTAACTTCTTGTAATGTTCTACCAGAACCTTTTGCAATACGACGTTTTCTAGATACGTTTAAAATTTCTGGATTATTTCTTTCTTCTAAAGTCATAGAACGAATAATCGCTTGAACATTGTCAATTTGTTTAGGGTCCATGTTAGCATTTTTCATGCCTTTCATTTTGTTAGCCCCAGGAATCATATTCATAAGATCATCTATTGAACCGAGTCCCTTTACTTGTTCCAATTGTTCTAAGAAATCATCAAAAGTAAATGAAGAAGTTCTCATTTTCTTTTCTAATTCTTTAGCTTTCGTTTCATCTACGCCTTGTTGCGCTTTTTCAATTAAACTTAAAACGTCACCCATACCTAAAATTCTTGATGCCATACGTTCTGGGTGGAATATTTCAAGGCCATCTAGTTTCTCACTCATACCTATAAACTTAATTGGCTTGTTCGTTACAGAACGAATTGAAAGTGCAGCACCACCACGAGTATCGCCATCTAATTTAGTAAGCGTAACACCAGACACATCTAACGTGTTATCAAATGATTCAGCTACATTTACTGCATCTTGACCAGTCATTGAGTCAACAACCAACATAATTTCGTCAGGATTAGATACTTCTTTAACATCTACAAGTTCATTCATAAGTGTTTCATCAATATGCAGGCGACCTGCTGTATCAATGATTACGAAATCTAAATGCTCTTCTTTAGCATACTTCAAAGCATTCTCGGTGATTTCTTTAGGACTCACTTGATCACCTTCTGTATAGACAGGTACATCAATTTGTTTACCAACTGTTTGTAATTGTTCAATAGCTGCTGGTCTATAAACATCACATGCTACAAGTAATGGCTTTTTGTTATATTGCTTTCTCATTAACAATGCAAGTTTACCTGCAGTAGTTGTTTTACCTGCACCTTGTAAACCTACCATCATGACTATTGTTGGCGGCTTACTGCTCATATTAATTTTACTGTTTTCTCCACCCATCAACGACGTTAATTCGTCTTGAACAATTTTGATAACTTGTTGACCTGGTGTTAAAGATTGCATGACATCTGCACCTAATGCACGTTCAGATACTGTGTTAACAAAAGTTTTAACGACTTTAAAGTTAACATCTGCCTCTAACAATGCTAATCGCACTTCGCGCATCATAGCTTTAATATCTTGTTCTGTAACTTTACCTTTACCTTTGATGCGTTGCATCGTGGCTTGAAGTCTTTCGGACAACCCTTCAAATGCCATAAATTTCTCCTCCTATTCAAGAATTTCTAAGCGTTCTATTGCTTGCTTAAGTTCTTGATTATCTCCTGACAACCTTTTTAATTCATCAATAATCGATTGTCTTTCTTTAAATTTATTAAAGAGTTGTAATTTCGTTTCATACTCTTCTAATAATTCATCTGTTCGCTTTATATTATCATATACTGCTTGTCGACTCACATGAAAAGTCTCTGCAATTTCACTAAGTGCGTAATCTTGTAAATAATACAACTCTAGATAATTGCGTTGTTTTTCTGTTAATAATCCTTGATAAAAATCAAATAAGTAATTCATTCTCATCGTTTTAACAAGTTCGTTATTTTCCGTCATTATGATCAACTTCTTCAGTAGTATTTTCAACAGACTCATTTGAATCAATCATGTCTGCGAATAATCCGTAAACATAACTTTCCGCATCAAATGGCTGTAAGTCATCTAATTTTTCACCTAGTCCAACAAATTTTACCGGAATCTGCAATTCATTACGTATCGCTAATACAATACCACCTTTAGCAGTACCGTCAAGTTTTGTTAGTACAATACCTGTAACTTGCGTAACTTCTTTAAATGATTTTGCTTGAGACAATGCGTTTTGTCCAGTTGTAGCATCTAAAGCTAATAATACTTCGTGTGGTGCACCAGGTATATTACGGTCAATAACTTTTCTTACCTTCTGCAATTCATTCATTAAGTTTGCTTTATTTTGCAATCTTCCTGCAGTATCACAGATTAATATATCAGCGCCTCTACTTTTGGCAGCATTCACAGCGTCATACATAACAGCTGCAGGATCAGAACCTTCTTTTTGGCTAATAACTTCAACGCCAACTCTATCTCCCCATACTTTCAGCTGCTCAATAGCTCCGGCACGGAATGTATCACCAGCTGCTAATACGACTTTCTTGCCTTCTAGCTTATAACGGTGTGCTAATTTACCTATCGTTGTTGTTTTTCCAACACCATTAACACCAACCATTAATATAACATTTAATCGATCATCTTCAATATTCATACGGTCCAATTCTTCATCATCTTGAACATAAATATCTACTATTTTTTCAACAATAACTTCTCTTAACTCTTCAGTTTCAGTAATATTTTGGCGTTTAGCTTCCATGCGTAGCTCGTCTACCAATTCCATAACTGTGTTAAAACCGACGTCGGCTTGTATTAACATTTCTTCTAATGCTTCAAAAAAATCTTCGTCAACTTTTCTATACGTTGCTAATAAATCATTTAATTTATTTTGGAAATTCTCTCTAGATTTTTCAAGACCTTGTTTAAATTTCGCACCAAGTTGTTCAGATTCCCATTCTTCAAATTCATCTAATGACATTAAGCCATCATCAAATTGTACAGCTTCAGGATTTTCTTTTTCATTTGATTCAGGTGGTAAATCTTGAACTGGTTTTTCTTCTTGTGTTTCTAGTTCGTTTTTCGTTTCATCACTCGGAGAAAATTTATTCTTTAATCGTTTAAAAAAACTCATGATTGTAATGCCTCCAATTCTTCATCTTTAATTGATTTTAAATTAACACTCACAAGTTTAGAAATGCCTGCTTCTTGCATCGTCACACCATATAAACTATCAGCATAGGACATCGTACCTTTTCTATGTGTTATTACGATAAATTGCGTTTCTGCTTTTAATTTATTTAAATATTCAGCATATCTAATTACATTTTGTTCATCAAGTGCCGCTTCCACTTCATCAAGTATAACAAACGGCGCAGTTCTTGCTTTTAATATCGCAAATAGTAAACTAATTGCCGATAAAGCTCGTTCCCCACCACTTAACAATGATAAATATTGTCTGTTTTTACCTGGAGGTTGAACGACAATTTCAACACCTGCATCTAAAACGTCTTTATCAGTAAGCTGTAATTCAGCTCTTCCACCATTAAATAGAGACTTAAATACATTGCCGAAATGATGATTAACTTCATCAAATGTTTCTTTAAACCTTGTTGATACTTCACTATCCATTTCTAAAATGACTTGTTCTAATGTTTCTTTAGCTTCTAACAAATCAGTTCTTTGATCACTTAAGAAAGTATATCTTTCATTGACTTCTTTAAATTGATCAATAGCATTCATGTTTACATGACCTAATTCATCAATAGACATCTTAGTTAATTTCACAGTTTTTCTAGCTTCTGAAATATCTTCAGGCATTTCATAGAGTGACTGTGCTTTTTCAAATGTAAGTTGATATGTTTCATTTAAATGCGTCAGTTGATGTTCAATCATAATATCAATTTTAGAATGTTTACTCACCATATCTTGTAATCCAGTTTCTATACCCGAAATACTTTGATGTAATGATTGTGTATCTTGCTCTAATTGTTCAATTTCTTTTTGAATCAATTTATACTTATCTTGTTGATCCATCATTTTAGTTTCTATTTCATGCTTATAAACAGTGGACTGTTGAATTTGATTTTCTACTTTTTCAAACTGTCCGCTACCCGTATATTCATCAGAATTAATCAATTCTATTTGATCTTTAATTTTCGTTAAAGTATGTTCATATTCTTTTAAATCTTCTTTCAGCCTTCTTTTATCTTGCTCTTTCAAGCGATTTCGTTCTTTTTCAACTGCAAGATTTGAACGCTTTTCATTCAATTCGTTCTGGATTGTCTTTTCACTATCTTTATTGTTAGATAACGAAGCATTTAATTGATTGATTTCTTCATCAATTGTTTCAAGATCATTCTTAATTGTGACAAGTTTATTTTTCTTTTCTTGTAATGTTTCTTGACCTTTCACGTAATTATATCCATCATTTTTCTCAAATTCAAAAGTCTCATTCTCATCTTTCAGACGCTTTTCTTTAGCTAATACAGCATCTAGTTGTAAAGTTACTTCATGTTCTCTAGCTCTCAGTTCTGTACCTCTTTCTTGTGTTTTTGAAAGAGATTCTTCCAACTGTTGAACTTCTTCTTTTAATGATTTTACTTTTGATTCAACTTGAGTCGTTTGTTGCATGAAGTTTTGATATTTATCTTCAGTGGTTTTAAGCTCATCCTTTTGAGATAGCAAACTTGCTTTCTTTTCTTTACCGCCACCAGTCATAGCTCCGCCTGGCGTAATAACATCTCCTTCAAGCGTAACAATTCTATGCTTAAATTGAATGGCTCTTGCAATTTCATTTGCTGTTTCTAAATCTTCAGCAATGATTGTACTACCAAGTAAATGTTCTATTATATTTCGGTATTTAGGATTAAATTGAACACTTTCTGAAGCAATAGAAACAAAACCGCGACTGCTACTAATTTGATCGACAATATTTTGAGGCACAAAACGTTTTTTCACAACATTCATTGGTAAAAATGTTGCTCTACCTAACTTTTTATCTTTTAAATATTTTATAGCTAATCGCGCGTCTTTTTCTTCTTGAACGATAATATGTTGAAGTGAAGCACCTAACGCAATTTCGATTGCTGTCGTCAGCTTTGATGGTGTATCAATAATTTCTGCTACAGCACCTTCTACACCTTTTAAAGATTTTTCTTTTAAGACATGCTTAACGCCAGAATAAAAACCAGAGTATTCATCTTGCATACTTTTTAAAGTATTAATACGCGTCTTCATTTGTTCTGTATATCGATAGGCTTGATACAGTTTTGACTCATTATCTTTATACTCTAACTCTTTATTTTTCAGTAATGTCTGATCTGATTTATACTTTTCAGTCGTACTTTTAAGTTCAGTTTCTATCTCATTCAATCTTTGAGTGTATGTTTCTTTTTCGTCCCAAACTTTTTGAAGTGCATCGTAAACTTCTTTTTGACGACCATCTAATCTTGATTGTTTTTCTTGATGTGATGCTAATTTATCTTCTAAAAATCGAATATCGTTATTGATATCAGATTGCTCTGTCATCAGCTGATAATAACGATCTTTAAGTTGCTCAATTCGTTCTTCAAATGTTCCTTCTTGGTTTGTAAGAAGTGCTTCCATTTGATTAATTTCTTGAACCATTGTTTGATAATTATTTTTAAAAGTAGCTAATTCTTTATCGATTTCTTGAATTTGTTCAGAAATCTTATTAATTCTTAATTGTGAAGCTTGTTTTTCCTCTTCAAGTCTTTCGTTTGTTGCATCACTATTTTTTTGACGTTCTTTTAAGACTTCAAGTTGACCAGTATAACGTTCTAGAGACTCAGTTGCTTCGACTAATGACTTATTAGATTCTTGAATTTGATAAGAAACATTATCTCTCGACTTTTTCTTTTCACTTAATTCAAAAGTCATAGCATCTAGTTCATTTGTTTTTTGATCTTTTTGATTTTGAAAATGCTCTATATCTTTCTCTAATTGTTTAAAATCTTCATTTAAACTTTCAATATCATATACAGTTACCGTAATATCACTTTTTTTCATTTCTTCTTTCAAAGCAATATATTCTTCAGCAATCGCAGCTTCTTCTCTTAAAGGTTCCACTCGCGCTTCTAAATCAAAAACTATATCTTCGACACGATTTAAATTTTGTTCAGTTTGTTCCAATTTATGTGTCGCTTCTTTTTTACGCTTTTTATATTTTAATACACCAGCAGCTTCTTCTATTAAATACCTTCTATCACTCGGTTTAGCATTTAATACTTCATCAACTTTACCTTGCGAGATGATACTAAATGCTTCTTTACCCAAACCTGAATCTAAAAATAAATCAAGGACGGACTTCAGACGTGTACGTTCGTTATTCAAATAGTATTCACTATCACCATTTCTATAAAGTCTGCGTTCAACAGTGATCGTATCTTCATCTATATTTAATTTTCTAGAATGATTATCTAGTGTTAACTTAACTTCTGCATATTGACATTTCTTGCGTTCTTTAGATCCATTGAATATAACATCTTCCATCTTTGAACCACGTAAACTTTTAGCAGATTGTTCACCTAGAACCCATTTGATAGCGTCCGTAATGTTACTTTTACCACTGCCATTCGGGCCAACAATAGCTGTTACACCATTATCAAAATCTACATGTGTATGTTCAGCAAAAGATTTAAACCCATATGCATCTATTGATTTTAAATAAACCATAAACTACCCCTTATTGACCTTTATTCAGCGCTTTTTTAGCAGCATTTTGCTCAGATTCTTTTTTCGTTCTACCTTGTCCATTTTCTAAAGGATCACCATTCAATAGAACTTGTGACGTGAACAACTTATGGTGAGCAGGACCACTTTCATCTAACAAATGATACGTTATAGTACCTTTATTGCGACGATGCATAAACTCTTGTAATTCCGTTTTATAGTCACGATTAGCAGTATAACTGTCATCTATCACATTAGGATATACAACTTTATTCAAAAATACTTCAACAGTATCAAGGCCTTTATCTAAATACAATGCACCTACAAATGATTCAAATGCATCAGCGATTAAAGAAGGTCTTTCACGTCCACCTGTTTTTTCTTCGCCTTTACCTAATAAAAGTAACTCGTTCATATTTAAACTCATTGCAAATGTTACAAGTGATGGTTCACATACAATTGATGCGCGCAGTTTAGTGAGCTTACCTTCTGGAAGTAATGGAAATTTCTTATACAAAAACTGTGACACCGTCAATTCTAACACCGCATCTCCTAAAAACTCTAAACGCTCATTGTGACTTAGTTTATCAAGTTTAAAATCATTAATAAAACTAGAATGTGAGAACGCCTGGACATATATATCATAATTTTCAAATTCGATATCGACTTCATTCATGAATTCATTGAATTTGGCTTTAAACTGGGTTATTATCTGTGATTTATTATTAAACATGCCTTTCCTCCTTAACATTATGTTTCCTATCTATTTTACGTTATATTTCGTAAAAAAAAAAGAATATTATCATAAACAACAATAACAGTTTAGAATCTATGTACAAATTACAAATAAAGGAGAAAAACTAAACATATAACACATTATTTTTTGAAATTGTCCTGGCTTTAATGCTACCAAAACAAGAAAAAATGGCAGCTCTATGAGCTACCAAAATTAATTAGGTCTTATAAACCACATTTCTGTTTCGTAATTATGTGTAATACGTTGTGCAACTTCAGTTTTATTCGTTCCACCACCGTACCAATTTTGATCTAAGCTTTGAAATTGCATGACGTTTCCATCAGCATTTCCATTTAACACAATTGCAGTGTGTCCTGCACCCGAACCAAAATTTCCATTAAATACGACGATATCTCCAGGTTGTGCGACAAATGAAGGTGTGTTTTTATAAACAGTTGCTTCACCACTAAAATTATTAGCTGTTGGAATATCTTTAGCATAATCGCCATGTAAACCGTGACCATATAAATAATTCCAATAGTAGTTTACAAGGTCAAAACATTGCCACCCGTAATATCCATCGAAGTCCCAACCTTTACCTTCTAACGAATAGACATAACTCATCGCAGTTGTTGAAGTTTTGGCTACTTCCTTCTGGACATCACTTGATTTCTTATCGTAATTTCTATGGTCTACCTCAACGTTCTGTATCTTAGGTGATTTGTCTTTAGATGTATCGTCTTCTTTAGCATCCGCTTGCATGCTCAAATTAAGTACGGTCAAACTTGTAAATGCGACTGCTAATATTAATTTAGACTTAATTTTCATACATCTCCCTTATAATTATGTATTTATATATTCTTGTTCAGAATATTAAAATATTTTACCATATATAAAGTATACTGAATAGGTTATAAAGATTAATTCTTGATTATAAAAAGATAACATATGTATATCTTTTCTAAAGCGCTTATAAGATCCGTTAAATCACAAAACAAAAAGCCCGTAACCTATAGTTACGAGCTTTTTAAATCAGAATTATTTATCTAATGATTCAATATATTTAACAGCGTCACCAACTGTGTTGATTTTTTCTGCTTCCTCATCAGGGATTTCCATATCAAATTCATCTTCTAATTCCATTACTAATTCAGCGATATCTAAAGAATCAGCACCTAAATCATCTTTAAATGAAGCTTCAGGCGTTACTTTTTCAGCGTCTACACCTAAACGATCTACAATAATATCTTTAACTTTATCGAAACTTGCCATTCCATTCACCTCCTTTAAATAATTGTATTATCTATATAATAAGAAATGCAATTTCTCTTACTATCAATTATGCCTACAACACAATTTTTATTGCATGTACATGCCACCATTAACATGTAATGTTTGACCAGTAATATAACTTGCTTTATCACTGGCAAGGAAAGCTACTGTATGTGCAATATCATCATCTTCTCCAAATCTACCTAATGGAATTTGTGTTTTCATTTGTTCTTTCAATTCATCAGATAGTTGATCTGTCATATCAGAAACAATAAATCCTGGTGCGACTGCGTTACAAGTTATGCCTCTTGATGCTAACTCTCTCGCGAAAGTTTTTGTCATACCTTCTACGCCAGCTTTAGTAGCAACATAGTTTACTTGACCAGGATTACCTAAAGCACCTACTACACTAGAAAGATTGATAATGCGGCCTGATTTTTGTTTTAACATTGGTCTTGTAACGGCTTGAACACAATTGAATACACCTTTTAGGTTAGTATTAATGACATCATCCCACTCATCTTGTTTCATTCTCATTAATAGATTATCTCTTGTAACACCTGCATTGTTTACAAGTACATCAATTGTTCCATATTGACTTATCGTTTCTTTAATCATAGCTTTTACTTCGTCAATTTCACTAACATTGGCTTGAATAGCAAAAGCATCTACGCCAAATTCTTTTATTTCAGCAACGACTTGTTCAGCTTTTTCTTTGTTACCTGCATAGTTTACAACTACGTTATAGCCTTCTTTACCAAGTTCTAATGCGATTTTTCTACCTATACCTCTAGAAGCTCCTGTGACGATTGCTGTTTTTGTCATTATTCATTCCATCCTTTAATATCATCAATTGTTTGAATTGATGTTATTTTAACATCTCGGCTAATCTTTTTAACTAAACCAGATAAAACTTTATTAGGACCTACTTCAACAAAATGATCTACACCTTGCTCTATTAAATACTCAATAGATTGACTGAATTCAACAGGTGAGAACAATTGTTTTACCATATTTTCTTTAATGATGCGATGATCTGTTTCAGGTTTAGCGTAAACATTTTGTACGATTGGATGTTCCGCATCTTTCCATTCAAATTGATTAATGTAATTTTCGAAATCTTCGGCAATTGTTTTCATCATCGATGAATGGAATGGACCAGAAACTTTTAGTGGCATGACACGTTTAGCACCTAATGATTTACCTTCTGCAGCTAATTTGTCTATTAATTCTGAATGTCCAGAAACGACAATTTGGCCAGGACAATTAATATTAGCTGGTTCAATCAATTTATCTTCGGTAGATAATTGCTCACAGATAGATTTTACTTCATCAATGTTTAAGCCTAGAACTGCAGCCATAGAACCTACACCTTGTGGAAAAGCTTCAGACATTAACGTACCACGTTTATGAACGATTTGAACAGCGTCTTCAAATTTTAATACACCTTCTGATACTAAAGCTGAATACTCTCCTAAACTATGTCCTAAAGCAAAGTCATAATTTAAATTTTCAAGTGCGTTCATAAGTGCTGAACTATGCGTCAATAAAGCGGGTTGCGTATATTCAGTTAATCCTAAAACGCCTTCTGAATCTTCAAACATTATTTCAAGTAAATCAAATGATAAAGATTCATTAGCTCTATCTAAAATTGATGTTGACTTAATTTCATGCTGATACAAGTCCTGAGCCATACCTACTTTTTGAGAACCTTGACCAGGAAACATAATGGCAACTTTACTCATTAATTTCACCTACTGCTTTCTTCATTTTATCTACTAGTTTAGTGTCTGCAGCTAGTTTAGCTTGTTTAATTGCGTTGTAAAATGCGCGTTCATTTGATGAACCATGAGCTTTTACTACGACACCATTTAATCCTAAAAGAACAGAACCACCGTATTCAGCAGAGTCCATTTTATTATTGATTTGCTTAAGATCTTTTTTCAAAGTAAGTGCAGCTAGTTTATTTTTTGGTGAAGCAGTCATTGCTTCTTTTAACATTTTGAATATACCAGTTGCTGTACCTTCGATTGTTTTTAATACCATGTTGCCGTTATATCCATCAGACACAACTACATCACAAGTATCTAACAGTAAAGATTTTGCTTCAATATTACCAATAAAATTATCGAATTTTTCTTCTTTTAATAATTCATACGTCCTTTTAGTTAAAGCATTACCTTTCGATTCTTCAGTTCCTATATTTAATAATGCAAGTGAAGGCTTTTCGATACTTCTAATTTGTTTAGCGTATATCTCACCCATCTTTGCATATTGAACAAGGTGTTCTGGCTTAGCATCAGAGTTTGCACCGATATCTAAAAACACAAATCCTTTACCTGTTACAGTAGGGAATGTAGCAACTAATGCTGGTCTTTCAATGCCTTTCATTCTACCTACAATAAATAAACCACTACTCATTAATGCGCCTGTGTTTCCAGCTGATACACATGCTTCAGCAGTGCCTTCTTTAACGGCATTTGCCATTAGCACCATAGATGCGTTTTTCTTTTTCTTAATAGACCTAACAGGCTCATCATCCATTGTTATGACTTCATCAGTATGATGGAAAATAACGCGCTCATGTTGGTAATTATATTGTTTTTCATCACCATACAACAATATTTCTAAATCCGGAAAATCATTAATTGCTTTCTTAATTGCTTCTATTACGATACCTGGTGCTTCGTCTCCACCCATCATATCTATCGCAATTTTAACCATTATTTTCACCCTCGTTCGAATAATACATTTCAAATTGTCCTTGGAAAACTGGCTCTCCATGAACAGTACTTG
Organism: Mammaliicoccus sp. F-M27; assembly: GCF_022387115.1. NCBI lineage: Bacteria > Bacillati > Bacillota > Bacilli > Caryophanales > Staphylococcaceae > Mammaliicoccus > Mammaliicoccus sp. F-M27. The sequence continues at coordinate 205,940 of NZ_JAJNIE010000002.1, forward strand.
TTACTTCCACTTTAGCTATATGCTTAGATTTACTTTTAACAGTAGCTTTAGCTATAACTCTTTCGTTCAAAATTACAGATTTTTTGAATTGCACATTACTCTTAGTAGTTAATGCTAATTCGTCATTTATTAATGCTACGCATAATGAATTAGCTTGGGCAAATAAATAGTGACCTCTTGCTATCCCATTGCGTGTAAACACATGTTCTTCTTTAATATCTAAAATTGATATAGCTGATTTATCTAACTCAATATCAATAATTTCCCCTATGACATCTTCAATGGGTAATGATTTAATTTCATCATGATTTTGTGTTGCTACGTCTTTAATACGGCGTCTTAATTCAGGAATACCTAGCTCCATTCTATCTAGTCTAATAGTTTGGATGCTTACTTCAAAATATTCACTTAAAGTTTCGTCAGTTATGAAAGGCTCTGCTTTCAAACGATTTGTTAATTCCCTCTGGCGATCTGTTTTTGATAATTTCATTTCATCCATATCCATTCTATTATGTACTTATAGCTAAAATTAGCACCTGCTATCATGACCTACCTTATTTATACTAACACGGGTATAACACTATACTCAACAATTAATACAATAAAAAAGAGTGAAATTTACTTTTTCACTCTTTTAATGTAATTTATGATGTTTTTACCTCTACAGCAGTATATATCATGCGCTCTTCAAACAATAACGTTTCAGGGTTATAAGTATCACAAGTAATTAAGGTTAATTGATTAGGCTGGCCCTTATGTTCATTTAACACTTCAACTTGATTAGGCTTAACATTTTTAATGTTTTTAATTTTGTAAGTTTTAGTACCTTTAATTGTTATGAGCTTTACATCGTCGCCTACTTTAGCTCTATCCAAGTTATTAAACCGTATACCAGCACCCTCAACGCGATGGCCTGCAATTGCGACATTTTGCTCATTAAGTTGTTCATTTTCATCAACTAATGACAAGCCGTTTTTCAAGTTTTGCTCAGTTGCTGGCCCTTTGAATATAGGCTCTGATATGTCAGCAGATGGGACTTTTAAATAGCCTACCATATTATCATTAATTTTAAGTTGATCAGTTTCAGTCTTTGTAATCCATGATTCAACAGGATTGACTTCGACTTTATTATTTTGATTTTCATAAGATTGAATCACTTTATCGTTAACACGTTCCGTAAAGTAAGTTCTTATATCATTCCAAAAAAATATTGAAATAGCCGCAACGATGAGTATAATTCCGATAATCTTTAAAAACCATCTCATGTATCTTACCTACTCTCAAATTATGGTAATTCAAATTTATACAATCAATCTATTGATGTCAATCAAAATTTTGTTCTTCCATGGATTCTTGTACAAGCATTCTTAATTTATCATATTGCGGTTTAAAAAACTCACCAGACTGCACTAATTCACTCGCTTCATCTCGAGCAACTTCTAGCATACGATAATCTTCAACGATATTGGCAACTCTAAAATCTGGCAACCCACTTTGCTTCACACCGAAGAAATCACCAGGACCTCTCATTTCTAAGTCTCTTTCTGATAAATAAAACCCATCCGTTGATTCAGTCATAATGTGCATGCGTTCTACGCCGCTTTCTGTTTTCGGAGATGCAACTAAAGTACAATAACTTTGATGATGACTACGACCGACTCTCCCTCTTAATTGGTGAAGTGTAGATAAACCAAATCGATCTGCATCATATATAACCATAAATGTTGCGTTAGGGACGTTAACGCCTACTTCAACAACTGTTGTAGATACAAGTATCGCAATTTCATTGTTGCTAAAACGATTCATAATGTCATCTTTTTCATCTGCATGCATTTTCCCATGCACGAGGCCCACTTTTTCCGAACCAAATCTTAATTGTAATTGTTCATATATGGCTACGACATTTTGTACGTCTAACGCTTCACTTTCCTCAATCAATGGGCAAATGACATAAGCTTGTCGGCCTTTTACAATTTCACTATTAAGTTTGTTTAATACATTATCAATTTCATCGTGTTTAGCCCAAGATGTCATAATTTCTTTACGACCTTTAGGCATTTGCTTGATCGAAGTAACATCCATTTCTCCAAATGCTGAAATAGATAATGTTCTTGGAATAGGTGTTGCAGTCATAAACAACACGTTCGTATCGGCACCTTTTTCTCGTAATTTTTTTCGTTGATTAACACCGAAACGATGTTGTTCGTCTATAATAACTAAACCTATATTTTGGAAGGCAACATCATCTTGTATTAAAGCATGTGTGCCAACGATAATATCAATTTCTCCCGCTTCTAATTGCTCTAATAGTATTTTCCGTTTTTTACCTTTTACTGAACTGGTTAATAAAGCCACGTTCAACTTTCCACCGAATAATTCATCTAAACTGATAGCATGTTGTTCTGCAAGTATGGCTGTTGGAACCATTAATGCACTTTGTTTTCCTGCATTATACATAGCATATATCGCAATAGCTGCAACGACTGTTTTACCTGAACCTACATCACCTTGTAATAATCGATGCATTTTTATAGGCGCTTTTAAATCTCTAAAAATTTCATTCACGCTATTTTTTTGAGCATCTGTCAATTCAAATGGTAATGTATCAATAAAAGATTTGACGTCATTTACATCATATTTAAGTCCTTCGATTTTATTGGATTCTTTTTCTAATTTACTTAACCACTTCATTTTCAATTGAAATAAAAATAATTCATTAAATGAAAATGTACGACGAGCTAGTTTTAAATGCTCAAACTTTACTGGTTTATGTAATATAGGAATGACATCCTTCAAAGACATTAATTTATATTTTTGCATTAATTCTGGAGATAACCATTCATCTATACCGACTAGATTTAAGGATTGCTCGATATATTTATTGAGTTGTTTTTGCTTAAGCCCTTCTTTCAGCCTATAGATTGGCGTTAATGCGTTACCTCCGTCTTCTTTTTCAGCCATAACTTTTTGTCCTGTTATAACTTGTTTCTTCTGTTCCCATTTCCCTTTAACCGTTACTGTTTCACCCATCACAAGTCTTTTTTTCAAATACGGTTGGTTAAAAAAGGTTATTTTCACAGCTATATTATCAATCATCATATGACATGTTAATTTAGACTTATTTCTACCGAAAAATGCAACAGTTGGACTAGAATATACTTCTCCAGTTACTGTTACAACATCACCATCATTAGCCTCATTTAAATTGATAACGGATTCATCTTCATAACGAGTTGGTAAATACAATACAAGATCTTCTAATGTGTATATATTTAATTCGTTTAACAACTGAAGACTTTTAGGTCCAACACCTTTAAGCTCTTCCAACGTATGGTCTGTATAGATCAGATGTTGCTTTCTCATTTTTATCACCTATATTAATTAATACTCTAATTATAGAACAAATATTTACGATAAACCAATTGAATCTATTAGATCACCATTTGCACTATAAAAAAACGTTACATAATTAAAGAGACAAATCAGAAATGATGTTACACATTTCTGATTTGTCTCAATATTTTTAAATGCTATTTATTTTTAAATACGTTCTAATTACCAAATATTTCTTGTTTTAATCTTTCACCAGTTGGCGTACCTGCTAAACCACCACGCCCTGTTTCACGTAGAGCAGATGGCATTGTTTGACCAATTTTATACATTGCTTCTATTACTTCGTCAGTAGGAATTCTTGATTTTACGCCTGCTAACGCCATATCAGCTGAAATAATTGCATTTGAAGCACCTGCTGCATTTCTTTTCACACATGGTACTTCAACTAAACCTGCCACTGGATCACAAACAAGTCCAAGCATATTTTTCAAACTAATTGCAAATGCTTCTGCAGATTGTTGAGGTGAGCCTCCTGCCATTTCCACAGTTGCAGCTGCACTCATAGCTGCCGCAGAACCAACTTCTGCCTGACAACCACCTGCTGCACCTGAAATAGATGCATTATTTGCAACAACAAAGCCAAAAGCGCCAGTTGTAAATAAGAAATGAATCATATCTTCCCTAGACGGATTCAATCTTTTTTTAAGTGCAAATAATACGCCAGGTGCTACGCCAGCTGAACCTGCTGTTGGTGTTGCACATATTTTACCCATTGCAGCATTAACCTCGTTCGTCGCTACAGCTTTACTTACAGCATCAATCATTAAATCTCCTGAAAGTGATTGACCACTTTCTAAATATTTCTGTAACAATACAGCATCCATACCTGTTAACCCTGTCGTAGATGTAACACCGTTTATGCCACGCTCTATCGCTTTCTCCATTGTATCTAGATTACGTTCCATATTTTGATAAATTTCTTCTTTGGAGAGCTTAGAAACGCGCATTTCTTGCTCAATCATGACTTCGTAAATTTTTTTATTCTCTCGTTCACAAATTTCTATAAGTTCTTTCACACTTTGAAACATGATAACCCTCCTTTTATTAGTCCCCCATTAATGACACTGTTTGTACACCATCGATTTCTTTAATCTTCCCTAAAACTTCTTGCGGTATATCATCATCTAATTCACAAGTCATCAAAGCAAGTTCACCCTTCTCTTTACGAGCAACTTGCATGCTTCCAACATTAATTTGATAATCACCGAAAATATTTGTAACTTTTCCGATTGTGCCAAACGTATCTTTATGAAACACAAGTAACGCAGGATAATTCCCACTAATAGCTATTTGGAAACCGTTTATTGCAACGATTTCTACTTTACCGCCACCAATTGATATACCTTCTACGGAAATTTCCATTTCTTTATTTCTCATACTGATAATTGCAGTATTAGGATGTGATCTTTCCTCGAACATTTCGATAAAGTTTACATCTATGTCTCGTTGTTCTGCCTCTTGTAAGCTCGTCTTAATTCTGTCGTCGTCGGTATCATAACCTAATATGCCACCAACAAGTGCAACATCTGTCCCATGTCCTTTGTATGTTTCCATAAAAGAACCATACAAATAAATATCTATATGATCTGGTTTTCCATCAAATAGCCCTCTGGCTATCAATCCAATTCTAACTGCTCCAGCAGTATGTGATGAAGATGGTCCAACCATAACTGGACCTATAATGTCAAAGACACTTCTATATTTCATCATAATCACTCGCTTCTCTTTTAATTTCACCATACTATCATAACAACTATAACAAGTTTTGTAAGCGTTTTAAAATATAAAAAACAACAACGTGTTTAACATTGTTGTTTTTTATCATATAAGATTATTCTACAGAGAATAGAAATGAATAAATTGGTTGATCTCCTTGATGAACTTCTACTTCAACTTCTTCATAGTTTTCTTCAACGTATGATGCTAATTGAGCAACTTCTTCATCAGTCGCATCTTCACCTTTTATAATTGTAAGAATCTCACTATCTTCATCGATCATTTCATCGATTAATTTTTTACTTACTGTAAGGTGATCAGCGTCACTTACTTTAATACTACTTTCGTGTATACCCATGAATTCGCCTTTTTTAATTGTGATTCCATCAATATTTGTATCTCGGACCGCATAAGTTACAGAACCAGATTTAACAAAACTCATCGCTTCTTCCATTTGAGCTTTATTTTCTTCAATAGATTGTTCCAAGTTAAGATTCAGCATAGCTGAAAGTCCTTGTGAAACTGTTTTTGAAGTAACAACAGCTACTGGAATATCAACTAAATGTTCTACTTGCTCAGCTGCCATAATAATATTTTTATTATTTGGTAATATAATTGCATTTTTGCAACCAGATTGTTTAACAACTTTTACAATATCTTCTGTTGATGGGTTCATAGTTTGACCACCGCTTATTACATGTGTAGCTCCGAGTGATTTGAATAATTTAGTTATCCCTTCACCCATAGAAATTGTAATAATAGCAGTTTCTATATCTTCTTGCTGTTCTTGTTTTATTTTCTTGTCTGCGCTTTTTCTTAGTACTTCTCTATGTTGTTCGCGCATATTTTCAATTTTAATTTTAATAAGTTCACCGTATTGACTGCCATATGTAAGCACTTCTCCCGGTGTTTCTGAGTGAACATGAATTTTAACGATTTCATCATCTGAAATGACGAGCAATGAATCACCGAATTGGCTCATGTCTTCTCTAAATTGATCTTCATCGAAAGGCTTTTTATCTTTACCAAAACGAACCATAATTTCTGTACAATAACCATACACAATATCTTCAGTATCGATAACGCCACCAAAGTCATGATCATCGTTTATAAATTCGTCTGTATCAACTTTTTCTTTATTTGGTTCGATTTTTTCACCTTTTAAAGCTGCTAGGAATCCTTCGTATACAAACATCAAGCCTTGACCACCACTGTCAACTACGCCTACTTCTTTAAGAACAGGTAATTGATTTGGTGTATTCTCTAATGCTTTTTGTCCTTGTTCGATAACTGCTTCCATAATTGTCATGATATCGTCTGTAGTTTCAGAAGATTTCACTGCTGCTTCCCCAGCAACTCTTGCAACTGTTAAAATAGTACCTTCAACTGGTTTCATTACAGCTTTATAAGCAGTGTTTACACCTGATTGAAATGCTTTAGCGAATTGTTTAGCATCTATTTCATGCTCGTTCTCGATCGATTTTGAGAACCCTCTAAATAATTGAGATAAGATAACACCTGAGTTACCTCTCGCTCCCATTAATAAACCTTTAGAAAATACTTTACCTACTTCACCTATATGTGCGCTATTTTGAGATTTAATCTCCGCTGCACCAGATGACATAGATAAATTCATATTTGTTCCTGTATCTCCATCTGGAACTGGAAATACGTTTAAAGAATCTACAAAATCTGCATTGTTTGATAAACTGTCTGATCCTTGAACGATCATGTCAGCAAACAATTTGCCGTCAATCTTTTTCATACTCTAATTGCCTCCCTATGCTTCCTCATCATCATTAATAACTCTAACACCTTGGATATATATGTTTACTGCGTTGACTTTTAAATTTAATGATTGTTCTAAAGTATATTTAACAGCAGATTGGACATTGTTTGCTATTTCTGAGATTTTCGTACCATAACTCACAATTATATACATATCTACATCAAGAACACCTTCATTTTGAGATACTATAACACCTTTGGCATAATTGTCACGTCCTAGAATTTCAGCTATTCCATCTCTAACTTGGTGTTTACTTGCCATTCCTACGATACCATAACATTCTACGGCAGCACCGCCTGCAAGTGTTGCAATAACATCATTCGAAATATCGATACTTCCATACTCATTCGTAATTTCTAAAGTCATGATTACGTCCCTCCTACACATCTAAGTTTATAAATTATTATCTTTACTTTTATATGTTCTGTTTAATTATACTTAATATCACATTCACATCGCAAGAATTCATCATTTTAACCACGTTATTTTATATAACGTTTTCACAAGATATTATTATAACAAATAAATCCAACTTTAAAACACTTTTCACGAAATTTGTTATTATTTTTTCTGTTTTTTTTAAAATATACGTTGAATAAATCATAAGTGCATGGTATATTATTAAAGTGTGTAAACGTAAATAAATGTGTATTTATATTTCATTAAAGGAGGATATTTATGGCTAAAGAATGTTTCGTTACAGGTCGTAAAGCTAGAACGGGTAATAATCGTTCTCACGCATTAAATGCTAGCAAACGTCGTTGGAACGCTAACTTACAAAAAGTTAGAATTTTAGTTGACGGTAAGCCTAAACGTGTATGGGTTTCAGCTCGTGCGCTTAAATCAGGTAAAGTTACGCGCGTTTAATGAATATAAGTCACATATAGTAAAGAGAACCTTTGTGTGGAAGGTTCTCTTTTTTTATTTATCTTTACTTTGAATCATCAAAATATTTCCAAGCTCTACCGTTACTAAAGGTTGGTCGTACCCTTCTTTAAATTCATTACTAATTGTTAAAGTGGAACCTTGTTCCAAAGTAGTATACGGCAATTCATATTTGAATTCATCCAATTTTATACGGATATTGGTATTTAAAGGAATAAAAGAAACATATTTCATACCTTCAACTTGCGATATTCTATGACTACCAGGTTTCAACACAGTAATCTCATTTTGAGAATCAATCAGTGATATTTTAATATCCTCCGCTAAAAATTCTGGCTTAGTTAATATTTGAACAGCTCCCATAAAATGGTCCAATCGACCACCAGTTGCGCCATATATTCTAATTTCAGCATAACCTAATTCAACTGCAAGATTAACAGCTAATGCTAAGTCTGTATCATCTTTTTCTTTTTTGACTGGGTCAATTTCAATCTGTTTTTTGATTTGATGCAACTCTTCATTTGTAACTGAGTCAAAATCACCAACTGCCGCTATTGGCATTATTTGATGGTTTAATAGTTCTAATGTACCTCTATCTACGCCTATCCACTCATTTTGTTGTTCTTGAAGAACATCCTTATCTACATTACGTAAACTACATAATAAATTCACTTTCAATATTATTCACCCTTTAATTTACGAACTGGTTCATTATAATCATCATGATTGAAATAATATGATCCAGCTACTAAAATATCTGCGCCTTGATCTACGCATAATTTCCCTGTTTGATCGTTTATACCACCATCTACTTCTATTTCAAAGCTTAAGTTGTTATTTTTTCTGAAATGATCTAACCAAGTAATTTTATCTAATGTAGAATCGATAAATCCTTGTCCACCAAATCCAGGATTAACGGTCATAATAAGTACAAAGTCTACATCTTGTAGAATTTGAGATAATGACTCTACTGGTGTACCTGGATTAATAACAACGCCTGCTAATTTATTGTGAGACTTTATTTGTTGGATTGCTCTATGAATATGGTTTGTCGCTTCATAATGTACTGATACCATATTACTTCCAGCTTCACAGAATAAATCTATCATTTGTTCAGGATTTTCAATCATTAGATGCGTATCAATCGTCATGTCTGTTACTTTTCTTAATGATTCTAAAATGGGTAAACCTACAGAAATATTAGGGACGAATTGACCGTCCATTACATCAAAGTGTAATAAATCCGCTCCAGATTCACGCACACTCGTAACTTCTTCTTTTAATATTGCAAAATCACACGCTAAAAGTGAAGGTGCTATTTTTACCATTAATATCTTACCTTTCTATTTTGTATTTCTTCAAACAGTGTTAAATAATGTTTATATCTCAATTTATAAAATTCTTTTTCTTCTATTAATGCTTTCACAGCACATTTCGGTTCGTTAATGTGTGTGCAATTTCTAAATTTACATTCTGATTTAATCGATTCAAACTCTGGAAATAAATTAGCGAGTTCTTCTTTTTCTATATGAGAAAAATCTAACGCACTAAAACCAGGTGTATCCGCTAAATAACCGTCTTCCATTTCATATAGTTCAACATGCCTTGTCGTATGTTTCCCTCTATTAAGTGCTTTGGAAATTTTATTTGTTTCCAAATTCAAATCTTTAAATAGTCGATTCATAATTGTTGATTTACCGACACCAGATTGTCCACTTAATACAATAATGCCTTTAATTAATGGTTTTATAGATTGTGTTAAGTCATCTTCATTTCCAACAAATAATGTCTCATAACCTATAGTTTCGTAATCCTTTAATATTTCTTGAACTTTATTAATTTCAGAATCGTTAGCTAAGTCTTTTTTAGTCACACATATTATAGGTGTGATCTTGTATGAGTGAACGACGACTAAGAAACGATCTAACAATTGTTGACTAAATTCAGGTTCAATAGCACTTATTACGACAATAACTTTATCTATATTAGACACAGGAGGTCTTAACAACATATTTTCTCTTTCGTGTATATGATGAATGTAGCCTCCAGTTTCATTTTCAACTTGAAAATCTACCATATCTCCCACTACTGGAGATGTTTTCTTTTTACGAAATAAACCTCTCGCTTTCGTAATATAAACACCATCACTAGTCTGAACTGAGTAATCACCACTAATTGATTTAATTATACGACCAGTTTTCAATATAACACCTACCTCACTTTATTTTAATTATACCAAATGACAATCCATTTATACTACTTTACTCATCATGTTCGAATAATATTGTAACTTTCGTACCTTCATCAAACACGCTTTCAAAGAATATTTGAGCATTATGATGCTCGATAATAGAATCCACTATCGATAGGCCAAGACCATTGCTATCAACATGTACATTATGCGATTGATCACCTTTATAAAATCTATCTCTAATTTGGCTTAACTGCTTTTGCGTCATACCATATCCTTCATCTATGAATGATACGTTGATGAATCCATCTTGCTTAGAAACGTTAATTTGAATCATGCTATATTCAGGTGAATATTTAATAGCATTATTTAAAATGTTATAAAACGCCTGGTATAACAACTTATTGTTACCTTGAATCGTTATTTCTTCCATATCAAAGACGATTGAAATTTCTTTATCATCTAACAAGTAATTTAAATTTCTTACGACTTCTTTTATCACTTTATCCAACTCGATCGACTCATTAAATGTAAGATGATCACTATTATCTAATTCTGATAATAATAATAACTGTTTCGTCAAATTGCTTAAACGATATGCCCTGCCGTATATATCTTCAATAATTTGTACTCTTTTACTTTCGTTCTTTTCGTATTCATGTTCCCTTAGCAAACTTAAAATCGATTGTAATGGTGATTTTATTTCATGAGATACATTTTGTACAAAAGATTGTCTCATCGCCTCAAGTTGCTTTAATTCATCTCTCATTTTGATGAATCTATGTTGTAAAATACCAATTTCATCATCTCTTGTTACTTTAATATCTACATCGAAGTCACCTTTACCTAATGACTCTGTCGTGTTCATCAATCTTCTAATTGGATTAGCAAGTGAATGACTTGAAAACATAACTAATACTAAAGATATCACGACTAATAAAACAAGTAGAATCGCTAAAAATATTCTAAATTCACCAAGCATTGAACCTACGCTCGGTCTTAAAAATAATGCATATTCAGAACCTTGATGGTTTATTTTCATGCCTACAGTATTTCTCGTTTCATTATCAAAAAAGCCAGTTATAAATATATTAAATGGACGTTCTTTTATACCATGATATGTTTTGCCATTAAGTACTTTTTTAACGGACTTTTCATCTAAATTATATTTCCTAAAATGGTCACCATAATACGTTGATTCCATCTTATCATCATATATGATTGCTTGATAATGAAGTTCACTCAAATGCTCTAAATATGTATCTAAGTTCATTTCATGATCATGATCTATATACTTCTGAACTTTCTTTAAAGTTTCCATCACTTTATAGTCATTTTTTTCTTTTAAGTCGATATGATAATAAATATTTGTCAATACAAACCCTAATATAGAACTCACTGTCATAACGACAATCGTATATATTGTAATCCTTTGTGCTAAAGATTTAAACTTCATGCTCTAGCACCGCCTTGTATCCGACACCTCTCACAGTTTTAATCAAGACGTCACTTTCTAATTTTTCTAATCGTTTTCTTAAACGCTTTATATGGACATCAAGCGTTCGTTCATCGCCTTCAAAATCTATTCCCCATACAACTTCAATAATTTTATCTCTTTGCATGACTTTATCTTTGTTTCTCATTAAATAATCCAATAAGGCAAATTCCTTTTTAGGTAAAAGCATTGATTTATTGTTAATCGTAATTTCCATATCAAATGAATTTACAAGTGTATTGCCTATTTTTAATTCGCTAGAAGAATTAATTTTAAACCTTCTTAAGACCGCTTTAATTCTAAAAATCAGCTCTTTCATTTCAAACGGTTTCGTGACGTAATCATCTGTCCCAGATAAGAATGCATTTTCTTTATCACTTAGTTCATCTCTAGCAGTTAGCATGATAACAGGTATGTCAAAACTATCTTTAAGTGTTTTACACAATTCAAAGCCATTCATGCCAGGCATCATAATATCTACAACAGCAATATCTATATATTTATGTTCGACAACTTCCATTGCTTCTTCGCCGCTTAAACTTGTTACAACATGTATATTTTCACGTTCGATTTCTCTTTTTAAATCGTTTAATATAAATCGATCATCATCAACTACTAAGCAAGTTACCATGTTATCACCTCTTTCTATTATGATACCAAATTAGCGGTATATTTATTACAAAAAACTCAAATCTTCTACTCATCAATATAAAAAAGGCTGCCAACAAGTTATATTTTTGTTGGCAGCCCGTTTCATTTAACTATTAAAATAACATAAAATGATTAAACAGATTCTACGTTACGATTAACTAATGCATTAACATTTTCAATGATTGTACCACTTACAACACGACCAGGTAATTTATTCAAGTTAACTGATAAATCTTGGTCTTTTTTAACATCATATGAAATATTTCTTGCGAAGTATTTCATTGATTCTTCCATAATAATAAGCGTCATCCATTCACCAGCACAACGGTGGTTTGTATGATAATCTCCTCCACCTTGAGGAATTAAATCGAATGGACTACCATCCCAGTCACTGAAACGGTTAGGATAGAATCTTTCAGGATTTTCCCATAAACCTTCTCTGTGTAATGTTCCGTAAATATCTAATACTAAGAACGTATCTTTTTCGATTGTATATCCTTCAAATTCGATATCAACCGCCGCTTTACCAGGTAAGAATGGTACGAACGGATAGAATCTTCTTATTTCTTGTACAAATTTGTAAGCATAGTCATCTTCGTTATTGAAGACTTTTTCAGCTTCACCTGGATAATCATGTAGTGCTTTAACACCGAAACTAATAAAACGGTTAATCGCTACTAAAGGACGTACAACGTTCATTAAATCAATGGCACATAATCTAGAATCCATTAAGTTACCTTCGAAATCTTCCCAATGACTAAATTCATGTAAAGCTGTACCTTGCGGAGGTGTTAATTTACCTTCACGTACTGCAATAATTTGATTTTCAAGGAATGTTTCTACTCTAGCTCTAGCTTGTTTAGCTTCTCTATAACCTTTAAATACGGTACCGATATTTTTAAATGAATCAATCATTGTATCCATATCTTGCGCACAACTTTCGATTTCTTCTGGAGAAGCGATGATACCAGCCCATCTAAATCCTACTTTAGTTAATAGAATGATAGATTCTTTATAAACGTTTACTTCATCCATTCTTTCCATACGTTCAGTATTCATAAACCAAGTACTGCGTGTAAGTTCTCTTAAGTAATCTAAGTTTTCTTCAGTCATTAATGACATAAATAACGCTTTACGGTCTATATGTTTTTTACCACCTGTAGTATGTATAGCACCTTTACCAAATAAAGTGTTTACAACACGTTTAGGTAACGTTCCTTGTCTTTCAGTTAACTCATTGTTATAAAAAAGTTCTGCAGCTTCTTTACCACTTATAACTACTGTTCTTCTTCCGCCTAAAGCTCTTAATTCAAAAATGTTAGTATCGAATTTTTCTAGTCTATTTGGCACATATTTATAACCTTCTTTTAAAACCTTTAACGTACTATCAAGCCCACGATCTTTTGGTATTTGCTTACCCATAAAGTCATTGCCCCCTATAATTATTTTAAATTTCATATACTTATATATTATTTCATTTTCTAAGAAAATAATCAATCAACTACTATTATCAATTGAAAATTTTATATCTTTATCAACAATCGCATGTCTTTTTGACCATTCTATTAAAACCTCCGGGTATACTACTTCATCTTTAATTACTTTATTCACGTTTGCGATTGGAAACGTGAATACAAATCTCTGGTCAATCACTTCTTCTACTAAATTAAAAAATGATAGATTACCTTTAGTTGGACGTCCTACAAGATTAACAATTCCCGAATTTGCTACTTTATAAACGAGCCATTCAGCAGCATTTTCAGTATCTTTATCAATTAATACCGTTATATTTTCAAAGCGACTAAGACCGATAAAATCGATTTTATTTTCATCAAAATATTTCCAGTCGCCATATGGTTGATCAATTAAATTCTGATAGAATGCTTGCTCATTCATTTCTTCACATTGTTTAAACAAGCGTTCTAATTTATGCTTGTACAATGATTTATGACGCTCATGTTCAATTACAACATGCGTATCACGTGTCTGTATACATTCTTGAGTACCGATTTCATAAAAATAAGGCATCAGAAATTCTGCAATATTTAGTTTATCAAATTTTGCACCTCTAAAATCAAATGTTATTTTCTTTGATTCATGTTGAACTTTAGATAAATGATATAAAGCTTCAACAGCTTGTTCAAACGTAATATTGCCTACGAATTCTACAATAGGAACACCATCTCTCGTATATACATTCACAATATGATCAGAATTCAACGGATATTTTTTTAATTCAAAATGGTAATTTTGATTCCCTCTCTTAACATCTACTTCATTTTGAAATGTCAAAATATGCCCCCACTCTTCACGATGGTATGGCTCATCTCCTAATAAACGGTTATATCGTTTCCTACAAAAAGCAATAGGATCTCCTGATAAAGCTACAATTTCATCACCCACAACAAAACGAATATCATCCAATACTTCCGTTACGACTAAAGCATCTTTAGTCGCTCTTACTTTAATGCCAACTTGTTGTGCAGGTTCTTTTAAAGATTTTATATTTGTATTTAATAACCCAACTTCATAGAAATAATTGTTCATCACTTCAATAAACACTTGATCAGTTAATTGGGGTGAGGTAAAGATATTCTTATATTCATTATAGATACGATACTGCTCATCTACATTATCAATAGCATGTTCAATCTGTTTATGGACATATTCGTATAAAGACACATATGGAAGCATATACTCACCTCGTATTCATTTCCTAAATTTTACTAATAACAGCCCATTAAATCAACAAAAGTTATAAAAAATATAAAAAAAACACCCAATCCGAAAATGATTCCAACGGATTGGGTGTTTTATTTTATATTGGGATTTATGTCGCAAACTCTTTAAATTCATTAAAAATCATCGTAATCAATTGTATTACTTTCTATTTCTTTACCGTCTACTTCTACACGATATTCGGCTGATTTCCCTTTTGGAATCGTGAAATTGATACTTCTTGTTGTATCTTTTTTAATCGTAAATGAATCTGATACATCTTTAATATCATTAGATTTATCTTTTACGAATATTTCTACTTTTTGACCCTTTTTCTCATCTGAGCCTGTAAATGGTATATAAACAGATTGTGTGTAAGTTTTATCTCTTATACTATCGTTATCATCGTCGGACTTATCCTTCGATTTATCTTTATCTGTTTTAGACGCTTTGCCTTTAGAAACATCAAAATAAATAGTTGATTCTATTGGCAATTGATCATTTTTGTATGACTGTTTCACAATTGTATCTGCTGGTTCGTCACTATCGACATCTTTAGTTTCAACTTTAAAGCCTAATGATTCTAGTTCAGAGGTTGCTGTGCTAATGTCCTCACCAGTGTAATCTTTTACATACTCTTGTTGAACACCTATTGATTTCGTTAATATAATCATTGTATCTTTAGGTACAACCTTGCTGCCGGGCTCTATATTTTGGTTAATAATTGTCCCGTTCTCTGCTTTATCATATTGTTCTTTAATACGAACAGCTTCAAAACCTTGATTTTCTAACTGCTTTTTAGTTTTGTCAGCAGTTTTACCTACATAATCTTCTACTGTAAACGTCTTAACACCTTTAGAAATGACTAAGTCTACTTTAGACATTTCTTTTACTTTCGTACCAACTTTAGGCGTAACTTTCATGACTTCTCCTTCTTTGAAATTATTACTAAAGGCTTCGGTGATTTCACCTTTGCGCAATCCTTTTTCATCTAATATTGCGGTTGCTTCACCTCTAGATTTACCTAACAAGTTTGGCACATCTTCGTATTTTGGTGCAGTTATTGCAAATCCTATTGCACCGACCAACATACACATTAAAAGGATAGGTATAAAGACAATCAACCATTTATTCCTTTTACGCTTAGGTTTTTCGTTTCCATGCTGTACGTTGCTATTCGTTGCACTTTGACTAGCTACAGCTGCTGCAACTGGTACTGTTTTAGTTTGGTCTTCTGTTTCATTTGCATTAACAATGGGAATCGCCTTAGTTTCAGAACTTGTATCATATCTCGGCGTTTCATCTTTTCGTTCTTCATCTAACGCAGTTAGAAGATCATAGTACATTTCATTTGTATCACGATATCTCAATGTCTTTTCTTTTTGTGTTGCTTTCATGATGACATTTTCTATACTTTGAGGTATAGATGGTCTTTCTTTTCTAATAGATGGAAGTTCTTCTTGAATATGTTTAATAGCAACACTAACTGGCGTTTCTCCATTGAATGGTGGATGACCTGTTAACAGCTCATATAACACAATACCTATTGAGTATATATCTGAAGATTCATCTGTAGATTGACCTTTAGCTTGTTCAGGCGACAAATATTGAACTGACCCCATTACATGGTTCGTTTCCGTCAATGCCGTTTCACTTAAAGCTCTCGCAATACCAAAGTCTAATATTTTTAACGTATCGTTTTTAGTCATTAAAATATTTTGAGGTTTAATATCTCTATGAATAATTCTATGATGATGTGCGTGTCCGATGCCTTTTAATATTTGAAGCGTCATTTCAACTGCTTCTTCAGCTGATAATTTACCTTCTTTACATAAATACTCCTTTAAAGTAGGACCATCTATATATTCCATCACGAGGTAATAACAATTATCATCCTCTTCAACATCTAACACATTTACGATATTGCTATGACTTAAAATAGTTGTATTTTGAACTTCTCTTTCAAAACGTTCAACTGCTTTTTCTTTCTCATATGGCGGTATGTTGATGACTTTAATTGCTACGTCGCGATTTAAGATATTATCTTTCGCTAAATAGACATTACTCATTCCACCGCCACCTAAATATCTCACAAATTCATAGCGTCCGGCGATTATGCGACCTATCATATTTTCCCACCTTCAAATGGGCATAATACTAACGAAATATTATCTTTACCTTCAGCTTCAATCGTTTCTTCTATAAGTGTTTCACCTATATCATCCGTTGAACCTTTATGTGACATAATAATTTGTTGTACATCTTCTTCATGTAAATAGTCTGTTAATCCGTCAGAATTTAATAAAAGATAGTCATAAAATTTAGTATTATAATAAAAAACATCTGGTTTTACGCGTTTATCTGTACCCATTACTTTCGTTATAATATTTCTTTGAGGATGTGTAAAAGCCTCTTCTTTTGTAATTTCTCCAATCGTAACAAGATGATTAACAAATGTATGATCATTTGTTAATTGCATCATTTCACGACTATTAACCAAGTAAGCACGTGAATCACCTATATTAGCCACAACGATATCTTTTTCGTAAACTAATACACAAACACAAGTTGTGCCCATGCCTTTGTATGCTTCGTTGTCCATAGACTCGTTATATAATTGTCTATTAATATCAGCAAGGTTGGATTTTAACCAATCTTCTGCATGATCATATTCAATATAATTTTCCTCTTCGAATCTATCTTTAAGTGAATTATTCACAAATTGACTTGCAACTTCACCTGCAGCGTGTCCACCCATACCATCACAAATCACTAATAATACTTGTCCAGTTTGGTTAGTATAAATACCACCTGCATCTTCATTTTGTTCTCGAAATTGACCGACATCTGTAAAAAAACGTGCTTCCATGATTTCTTACCTCGTTTCTTCTTTTCGCTCTTTTGCTCTTAGTTGTCCACATGCAGCATCAATATCTGCACCTTGATTACGTCTTATTGTAGCATTTATGCCATTTCTTTTTAATTCTTTTTCGAATTTAAAGATATCTTCTTTTGGCGTTTTAACATAGTCACGTTCTGGTACATGGTTAACTGGAATTAAGTTAACGTGACAATTTAAATGTTTGATTAATTTAGCTAATGCTTTCGCGTGATGCACTTGGTCGTTCACGCCACCAAATAAACCATATTCAAAAGTGATTCTTCTGTTAGTTTTGTTGACATAATATTCTATAGCTTCCATTAATTTATCTAAATCATACGCTCTATTAATTGGCATTAATCTTGAACGTGTTTCATTATCTGCAGCATGTAAGCTCAATGCAAAATTAATCTGAAGTGATTCATCAGCGAAATCGTAAATTTTAGGAATAATACCTGATGTAGATACTGTAATATGACGTGCGCCAATATTCAACCCTTTATCATGATTGATAATCTTTAAGAAGCCCATCATTTCGTCATAATTTTCAAATGGCTCACCAATACCCATAATAACGACTTGACTTACACGTTCATCTGTTTCATCTAAAGCTTTTTGAACCGTTAATACTTGTGCAACAATTTCTCCTGCTTCAAGGTTACGTTTCAATCCTCCAATAGAAGATGCACAGAATGTACATCCAATTCTACAGCCTACTTGTGTTGTAACACATACTGAATTTCCGTATTCATGTCTCATTAAAACAGTTTCAATTGTATATCCATCTTGTAGTTCAAATAAGAATTTAATTGTACCGTCTTTACTTTCTTGTTTAACTGCTACTTCTAACGTCGTAATTTCAAATGAATTAACGAGTTTATCTCTTAATTCTTTTGATAAGTTAGTCATCTCACTAAAAGCATTTACTCTTTTAACGTATAACCAATCAAAAATTTGTTTAGCTCTAAATTTCGGTTCTAATTGTTCAATTAACCAATCTTCTAATTCTCCTAATTCTAAAGAGTATATAGAAGGTCTTTCGAAGTTTGGCATAAACTTATTGCGTTTTTTCTGTATCGCTGGCATATTATCTTTCCTTTCGCTTAATTTTAGTAATAAAGAAACCGTCTGAATTATAATCTTGTGGTAATAATTGTAATGTTTTTGTCTCTTGATTGGTTCTTGGATCATTAAATAGAGCAAACTCAAATTCCGGATTTGCTTTTAAGAATGAGTAAACGACATTTTCATTTTCCATTTGTTCAATCGTACATGTTGAGTAAACAAGCTCGCCACCCGGTGCTACCGATTTACTTGCATTTTCCAAAATTTTCAATTGTAAATGCCATAAAGATTCTACGTCTTTAGCAGTTTTGTCGTATTTTATTTCTGGCTTTCTTCTCATAACACCGAATCCACTACAAGGCGCATCAACAAGTACATAATCATATGTTTTATCAAAAGGTTGTGTTGCGTCATGAACATCTGTTGTAACATTATTCAATCTTAATTTTTTTACATTAAAATCAATTAAATCAATTTTATGTGGGTAAATATCATAAGCATCAACTTGACCAGTTTGATTCATCATTTCTGCTATATGACAAGTCTTCCCACCTGGAGCACTACATGTATCTAATACAGTACTGTTTTCTTTCGGATTTAAAATTTCTGCTACAAACATTGAACTCTTATCTTGGACGGATAATAATCCATCTTTGAATAATCGATCATTGACGATTGGTTCACCTTTAATGTGTAAACATCTTTCGATATCTTTATCCATTTGGACAGTATAACCATTACTTTCTAATCTTTCAACTGCATCCTCAATCGAGATTCTTGTCGTGTTCACTCTAACAGTCGTATCAGGTGGTGTTAAGCTTAATAAACACATTTCTCTCGTTTTCTCATAACCAAAGTGTGTAATCCAATGTTTTGTTAACCATAATGGTACACTTCCTTCGATAGATAATTTTTTATCATCGTGTTTAATCTCATCTAAAGTTCTGAGTGGAGATGACATGAAGTTTCTAAGTATTGCATTAATTGCTTTACTGTTATGCAAGTCACCACGGTCTTTTACAATATTAACCGCTTCGTTAATGATTGCATGATTAGGTACTTTATCTAAATACACAAATTGGTATGCGCTCATAATTAATAATCGTTTCATCCAACCTTTTAATTGCGTTTGAATAAAAGGTTCTATTAAGTATTCTAAAGTGATTTTTCTTTGTAACGTACCATATACTAGTTCAGTTAATAACCCAACATCTTTTTTAGAAATAGCTTCATTTTTAATCGCTTCATTAAGTTGTAGATTACTATATGCCTCACCTGTCAGCACATCATCTAGTATCGTTAATGCAACATATCTTACATTATTTTTCATCATATTAATTTAGTCCCATCAATTTTTGATTGCAATCCGCTTAAATAATCACGTGATTTAACACGTTTTTTACCAGCTAATTGTATTTCAGTTAAAGCAACACCATCTTCAGATCCAGTCGCAACAATAATCAAATCTTTTGTCGTTTCTACAATTTCTCCAGGTTCGCCTTTAACATTTTCAACGATTTCGCTTCTCCACAATTTCAAGTTCTTATCATTCATTGTTGTATAAGCAACCGGCCATGGAGATAATCCTCTTATATGATTGTGAATAGATTGTGCATCTTTAGTCCAATCAATTCTTTCATCTTCTCTTGAAATATTAGAAGCAAAACTTACTAAAGATTCATCTTGAGGTATGCTTTCGTTTGTTCCATTAAAAATAGTACGTAAAGTTCGTTTCAATAACTCTGTACCAAGTACTGCTAGTTGATCATGGACATCTCCTACTGTATCGTTCTCTTTAATATCAATCTCGTCTTGACTAATAATGTTACCGGCATCTAACTTTTCTGCCATATACATAATTGTGACACCTGTTTTCTTTTCGCCATTCATCACTGCATAATGAATCGGTGCACCACCTCTATATCGAGGCAGTAAAGAAGCATGGACGTTGACCGCTTTATATTTCGGCGCATCAAGTAATG
Source organism: Mammaliicoccus sp. F-M27 (assembly GCF_022387115.1). Classification (NCBI taxonomy): domain Bacteria; kingdom Bacillati; phylum Bacillota; class Bacilli; order Caryophanales; family Staphylococcaceae; genus Mammaliicoccus; species Mammaliicoccus sp. F-M27. The sequence continues at coordinate 226,706 of NZ_JAJNIE010000002.1, forward strand.
ACTTAGGCAACAATTGGCCAAACGCAGCAGTTACAATTAAATCAGGTTTCAAATTAATAATTTCTTCTAATTCAGAAGAGTGATTTAATTTTTCAGGTTGATAAACTGGGATATCATGTTTAATCGCTACTTCTTTTACAGGAGGAGGCGTCAAGACTTTCTTTCTGCCTACAGGACGATCTGGTTGAGTAACAACAGCAATGACATCATGCTCTTCGATAAGCATTTCTAAAACACCTGTAGAAAAATCAGGCGTACCCATAAATACAATCTTACTCATCCTTATACATCTCCTCTAGTTCGTCTTCACTAATTTCTCTCGTCATTTTGTCAGTAAACAACTCACCGTATAGATGATCAACCTCATGTAAAATGATTCTAGCAACGTCATCATATGCCGTTAGTTCAACTTCATTACCATTTAAATCGTTACTACTCACAACAATCATCTTACTTCTATTAACTTCTCCAAATACACCCGGAACACTTAAGCAACCCTCAACGTCCGCTTCAATTTCCTCAGATTGGGAAACAATCGTTGGATTGATAAGCTGCAAAATACCCTCTTGCTCCATATCAACAATCGCAACTTTAAGATCAACACCAATTTGAGGTGCTGCAATGCCGACACCATCATTTTCATACATTGTGTCTTCTAAATCAGAAATCAACGCTTTCAGTGATTCATCAAAAGTAACAACATCTTTAACTTCTCTATTTAACATTGGATTTGGTACCGTAACAAGTGGTTTTACAGCCATATCTATCGCTCCTTTTTAAAAACTCATCGTATAATTATAACGTAAATCAATATAAAAAGCGACAGAGAATATTTTATCCGTCGCTTTTTATATAAGGTTAATTTTTAGTTCTATATAATAATGCATTTGCTCATATATTAATAACCATCATTTTTTCAATGAACATCACACCTTTGACGTGAGGCCTATCTATAAATAAAAATTCCTAATTCAAAATGGTGATTCATTCTAGAAATAGATTATTGAATATTATAAAATCTATTTAGAATTACATATCATTCAAAACCAACATAGAAAGGACCATCATATGAAATCAAATGAATATATTGATTATATAACTGCTCTTGAAGGAAGAAGAATATTAAGTAAAGATGAAAGAACTGACTTGATGACTTACTATAATGGCAAAGAAGGTGAAGCGTATTTCAAGGCATTTTTAAATACTCTAGAAAACATATTATATATACATTCATTCGAGTTTGGTACAACGAACCATGTACAAATTGACTTTTTAGTTGCCACTCCTCATAAACTTTTTATTTTCGAAGTCAAACATTATAGAGATGAGTGGTACTTTGAAAATGGCACTTTAAAAAATAATTACGGTATAGTTACGAAATCTCCAATAACTCAAGTACAATATATGAGAAATGAGCTTCAAAAATTATTACACGATTATGGCATCTTTATAGAAATCAAATCTTTTATAGTTTTTACAAATCCTCAATTCATACCTGCTGGTAATTGGCCTCATGATCAAAACATACTATTCTTAAATCAGCTTAATAAAATAGTGGAAATATTATCATCTAAACTCCCTAATAATAACCACCAAATTTTAAACTTACTTTTAGAACATGAATCAAAGCATTCCACATATTATCAAAAAGACTTTTTAACTTACTATCATTTGAATTTAGCCGGATTAAAATGTCCATGCTGTAGAAAAATGCATACAATAAAAGTATTAGAACAAAAAGTACATTATAATTGCACATACTGTCATACAAGCATGACATGCGAAAAAATTGTATTATTCAATTTGAAAGAACTATATATTTTGAAAAGAGATAGTTTCACTTTAGAAGAAGCAATAACATGGTGTAGCCCAATCAGTAAATACAGAATCGCTCGTGTTTGCAACAAGCACTTTACATCTGGGACACGTAGAAACAGAAAGTTTTATTTAAAATAACAGATACGACTTTTTCATAAGTATTTCGAGCCACTCCTGCTAATAACCGTAGCCTTATTTGCACTTGCTCCTACTTTTGCTAATAACCGCTGCCTTATTTGCATTTGCTCCTACTTTTGCTTCTAACGCTATCCTTGTTTTCATCTGCTCGGTTTTATATAAAAATCACTATCTTATTTACTACTCATCTATTTAATGCTTATAGACATAATAAAACCCATGAAATTTTTGATTTCCATGGGTTTTTTCTCTATAAATTACTTTTTGGATTGTTCATTTATAAAATCACCGATAAATTTAGATGATTGGCCTTTTTCTATAGAACAAAACTTATTGTAAAATTGTTCGATTTTATCGCTATATTTCACTTTATGTTCATCTATTTTTTTTAATTCTTCGGCTAATTTGAATTCGTCAGTAATGATTTCACCTGGTAAGTCATTCTTATAATTCATATAGAATCCTCTTAAACCTTTATCATACTTTTCAATATCATAAGCAAAGAAAAATTGAGGTCTTTTAAGTATACCAAAATCAAACATAACTGATGAATAATCTGTGATTAACGCATCTGTGATTAAATATAATTCAGAGATATCACTATAGTTTGATACATCAATTGCAAAGTCTTCATATCCATTTAAATCTAAAGCATTCGAGATTAAATAGTGCATTCTTAATAGAATGATATATTCATCCCCAAGTTCTTTGTGTAGATTTTCTAAATTAATTTTTAGATCAAATAAATATTTTCCTTTTTTAACAAACTCATCATCTCGCCATGTAGGTGCATACATAATGACTTTTTTATCTTGTGGTAAGTTTAAATCTTTCTTAATTTGCTCAAGATATTCAACATCATTTTGTCTATTAATTAATACATCATTTCTTGGATAACCTATTTCCCACATTCTTTCTTCATCCATCCAAAATGCAGTTTTAAAAATATTTGAAGAATATCTATTTGGTGAAACTAAATAATCCCATCTCGATGTTTCTTCATAGAAATTTTTCTTATAGCTTGCAGTGGTAGTACTTGGCATTCTAACAACTTTCATATCATTTGCTAATCTCTTCAATGGAGTACCATGCCAAGTTTGAATATAAATTTGGTTTTCTTTTTTATTTAAATATTGCGGCAGTCTTGCGTTAGATACCCAAAACTTTGCTTTTGAATATGCTTCATAATATTCTTTTGAGCCCTTTTTAACTTTAGATGCATTGCCAGTTATTATATTTTGCTCAGGTTTAGTAAATACCCATATATAATTTAATGTTGGATAATGTTTCTGCATATACTCATATATATACTTAGGGCTATCACTATAATTTTTTCCACCAAATGATTCAAACACAACTGTATTTGAATCAACATTATCTTCTTTATCTGTAAGATAATATTTCGATCTATTTTTCAACTTAGTATTTTTCACAATATTTTTTACATGTCTAGAAACATTTCTTAAATTATTAATATATTTAGCATTTTCAACTGAATCCATCGCTAAAAATAACATTTCTAAGCTATAAAGTAGTTTTGCATCACTCAACAAATCCCATTTCAATGATTTAACTACTTTAACTAAAGTTTTTTCGTGCATATTATATCTAACTTCAATATCTTTTAATGATGGATCAAAACCAAATTTTATTTCGTTCTTCATTTTATAAACTAAGAATTTTTTCACTTTTTTATTATGCGTTCTGTTCATAGAATCAAAAAAGCTATTTGCATAATCTTCAAAAGTTAAAATAAAGTCTTGATTACTTAATGTATTGCCATTGAACGGATCATAAACTTCACCACGGAAGTAAAATGGAAAATCAAAAACCCTTACAAATCTCTCAACATAATTTATGTACTCTAATACTAATGAAGCATCCGTATATATTTTAAGTTCTTCGTTGAATCTTATATTATGAGCTTGAATGATAGCATTTTTAAAAACTATATTACATGCAGAGTTCTTTCTTAAAAATGAGTTTGGATTTGACTTTTGAGTTAAATATTCAAGTCTCACTTTATCTTTATCAACATATTGTGGTTTATTAAGGTTAAATTTATGAATTGGAGCAATCAAACCATCTAATCCATTGATATTAGATAAATAGAATTCTACAGAATAACTTGCTAGAACATCGTCAGCATCAAGGAACATCACATATGGCGTTTCTACATTATCCAATGCAACATTTCTAGCATGCGCGTGCCCATGATTATTTTCTAATTTTATAAAATTAATTTCTTTATCGAAATCACTAATTTCTTCTTCTATGATTCTCGTTGAAGAGTCTGTTGAACCATCATCAACTATAATTAAATTAAAATTTTGATTTCTTTGGTTTTTAAGACTGTTTATACAATCACTAATATGTTCTTCGTTATTATAATAAGTAATAATAATAGATAATTTATTCAATTCATATCTCTCCATTTTTCACTTGAATTAAGTCTTCAATTCATTTATTAATTCTTGATAATTCTTTATTGCACATTCTAAGCTAAATCTATCACTTAATTTTACATCTTTCATTTGTTTATTACTAGCATTTTCCATTGCTATAGCTAGTTCATCTATATTATTTTTTTCTACAAGTATACCATTTTGATGATTATCAATTAGTTCGCTAGAACCATATTTAATATTATAAGAGATTACAGGGCAGCCATAATTGATGCTTTCCATTACCGTTAACCCAAAACCTTCAAATTTACTAGTTAGAATGGATGCAATAGATTTTTCGAAAACCTCTTTAGGCTTGTCAGTATATCCTTTAAATTCAATATATTCTTCAACACCTAATTCTGACGATAATTTTTTCAACTCATCTACTTCACCTTGCTCATCTTTCCCATAAATCATAAGTTTAGTATCGTAACCTTTTTTAATGTATATACTGAAAGCTCGTATAATATGGTTAACTTGCTTTTCTTTTGAAATTCTACCGATATAACAAAATTGATTCTCTTTTCCAAAATTTTTATTAGTCCTAATTGTTTCTACAAAGTGTGGAATCACTTTGAATTTTTCTTTTTCTATTTCAAACTCTGATAATATATCATTTTTCTGATAATCAGTTAAAACAATGTATTTATCGATAACTTCTTTACTATTGAATGCAAGCTTATATGAATTTCTAATATTATCATCAGTAAAATGCGTACTGTGAAACACTAAAACTCTTTTTAGGTCTTTTTCACAGTCAATTAAAGGTTTATCTAATAATCTAGCATCATTAAAAACGATATTACCATCTTCAAACACATGATTAAAGTAATATGTGAACATATCCTTCTCTGACTTAAAATATTTATATGGCTGATTATTTTTCAGTAAAATAATATATATTAATGTAGTTTTTTTAGAATCAGCGTAATACTTCTTTAAATATATACTTCCATTTTTATCATAAAATTCTTCATATAATTTCACATCGTTATTTATAGAAAAGTTTGTAATTCTATGTAGATTACCATTTTTAGTATATTCACGTCTCTCGATTCTCTTTTTAGATAATGGAGACATATAATCTTCAAATCTTAAAACATTTGTGTTTTCATAAAACTTTCTATATAAAACGTATTCATCATCTCTGTAGTATCTTACAATACTATCTTTAATTTCTTCTTTTAGACCAGGGATTTTTACACTAGTCGTTTTGACTTTTTTACTGAATATTGTTTTTGTTGGAATTTTTTCTAATAATTTATTACCTGATAACCATTCATAAAGATTCTTAATTACTAATTTTTCCGTTATGATCTCTCTTTGCTTAAATTCTTCATATACATATAAATAATGAGGATTATAATTTGTAACATGAATCGTTGACTTTTCATTCAAATTTTCTTCTAAGAACTTAAGTCTGTATAATAAAGACTTTGTTCTACCACCATGAACTAAAGGTAAAGTTGAAGTAATAGTATGTATCAAAGATATCTCCCCTTTTACAAATCTATATTTTATATTCCAAATGGAAACTGATTGTAAAAAAACCTCACTCAAATAGAGTGAGATTTTGATATATTAAGCTAATTGAATGTTAATTCTCTACAATTAGTATTCCACATTTATCCATATAATTCAACATTTAAATTTTATAAAACTCTTATCTTTCCTACATTACATCAACATTTGTGGATTGATATCAATCTCCAATGATAATTTGTCCTTCAAATATTGCTCATGGTAATAATCGTCTAGATATCTCAAAGCTGTTAATAAGTCTGGTTCGTTTTTGAATTTTATAAGAATTTGGAATCTATGTTGATTGTTTATTCTTGATAACGGGCTTGGTGACGGTCCTAATACAAAGGATTGTGTTGTGACCTGTTGTACAAGTATTCCGTGAATATGCTTGGATGCTTGTAATACTTTTCTTTTATCGAAATGACTAATTGTTAAATTTACAAGATAGTAATATGGTGGATATTTACCGACTTGTCTAAATTTCATCTCTTTTTGATAAAATGATAAGAAGTCATTTTTCGTAACGTCTAGAATTGCGTAATGATCAGGGTTGTACGTTTGAATCATTACTTCTCCTTGTTTTTCGTGTCTGCCTGCTCTACCTGCTACTTGTGTTAACAATTGGAATGTCTTCTCACTTGATCTAAAGTCTGGCAAGTTTAGCATTGTATCTGCATTAAGCACGCCTACTAACGTGATGTTTTCAAAGTCTAAACCTTTCGCAATCATTTGTGTACCTAATAAAATATTGGCTTCTTGATTACCAAAAGCTGTTAGCAGTCTTTCATGTGCACCCTTTTTAGAAGTTGTATCGACATCCATTCTAATCACTTTAGCACGGTCAAAAGTTTCATAAATAATTTCTTCGACTTTTTGAGTACCTACACCCATTTGTCGAATATGTTCACTTTCACAACTCGGACATTTTTGTGGCATTGCTTCACTATACCCACAATAATGGCATTTCAAGTCATCATGTGTCTTATGATATGTTAAAGAAATATCACAGTTTGGACATTGTGGCACGTGTCCACAATCTCTACATAATACGAATGACGAATGCCCTCTTCTATTTAAAAAGAGAACAATTTGCTCACCTTTATCAATTCTCTCTTGGATTGCTTCAGTTAAATCCTTCGAGAACATTGATCTATTGCCTTCTTGCAATTCTTCTCTCATATCGATCAATTCAATTTCCGGCATTTTTTGTTGATTTACGCGATCTGGCAATCCTAGATATTGATATACATTTCTTTCAGCTCGAGCAAAAGTTTCTAAACTAGGTGTCGCTGACCCTAATACTACTGGACAATTATGGTATTCACTTCGCCATATAGCGATTTCTCTAGCATGGTACCTCGGATAATCTTCTTGTTTATATGTTGCTTCATGTTCTTCATCTATAATAATGAGACCTAGTTTTTCAAATGGTGCAAAGACACTTGATCTAGCACCTACTGAAACACTTGCTTTACCATCTCTAATCTTTTGCCATTCATCATACTTTTCACCTTTGGATAGTCCTGAATGTAACACTGCTACTTCATCGCCAAAGCGCGCTTTAAAACGATTGACCATTTGTGGTGTTAACGCGATTTCAGGTACAAGCATGATTGCTTGTTCACCCTTTTTCAACACATTTTCAATGGTTTGCAAATAAACTTCTGTTTTACCTGAGCCTGTTACACCATGTAATAAGAAAGTCTTAGATTCATGCGCTTTAACCGCTTCATCAATTTGAGTAAACGCATCTTGCTGAGCTTCAGTTAAAGCTTTATTATGTTCTTTTTCAAATATACGATGTTCATATGGGTCTCTATTTACAATTGCTTCGAATTTTTCTAGAACTTGATTTCTAACTAGCGTATTTATACTAGAATTAGAAAAACCTTCTTCTTTTAAAGTTTTTAACATGACATCTTCATGTCTATGTTCAATTAAATAATTGATGATATCTAATTGTTTTTCTTTTTTACGTAAAGATTCAATGATTTCATCTAATCTGTCTGTCGGTAACAGTCTTACACATGTTGCGTATTTTCTCGTTAATTGTTGCCCAACGATTGTATCTTTCGTTAATGCTTCAGATTTCACATACCCTTCAAGTTCAGCTACAATTTGAAAGTTTTGTGCTTGATCAAAAGTTAAAATGCCATCTTTATTAAAATGATTTAAGTATTCAGCTGGAATAGCTTCTGGGTCATTTACACAATAGACCTTTTGATATTTAGCTTTAACAGCACTTGGCAACATTATTTCTAAAGCGGAAATGCGTCTAACAAGATGAAAATTAGACATCCATTCGCTTAATTCAATTAATTCTGCAGTTAATTCTGGTTTAAAATCTTTCACTCTAATAAGTGATTTCAATTTAGATTCATCAATATCACTTGATAATTCCTCACTGATGCCAATAACAAATCCTTGAATTTTTCTTGGACCAAAAGGTACTTCAACTCTAACGCCAACTTTAACAATATCTTCAATATCTTGGGGGATGATATAATCGAAAATTTTGTCGACATTTTTAGCTGGAATATCCACTACAACATTTGCAATCAATCTTCCCACCTACTAGTGATTTCATTTAATATTTTAAACGCTATTTTTTGTTTTGATTCTTTAGCTAAAGGTACACGATCTCCGTTTGCAAAAAACATTTCTACTTCATTGTCTGCTGATCTAAATCCAATTTCTTGGTTCGCTACATGATTAGCAACGATGACATCAGCATTTTTCTTTTTCAGTTTACCCATAGCATAAGCTTCAACATTATCTGTTTCGGCAGCGAATCCAACTAAATATTGTTGTTCTTTATGTTCCCCTAAATATTTCAATATATCTGTTGTTCTTTTAAAAGTAAGCTCTAAATCGCCGTCTTTCTTTTTCATTTTGTTATCTGACTTTTCAACGGGTGTATAATCTGCAACAGCCGCCGCTTTAATAATCATATCCATATCATGCATTCTCGCTTTTACTGCTTGAAACATTTCTTCAGCGCTTGAAACTTGAATAAACTCTAACCCTGTTGGTTGCGTTAAATTTGTCTCACCGCTGACTAATATGACATTTGCCCCTAAATCTCTTGCTGCTTCCGCTAAAGCATATCCCATTTTACCGCTTGAACGATTTGTGAAATATCTTACTGCATCTACTTTTTCTACTGTCGGACCAGCTGTAACTAAAACATTTTTCCCTTGAAGTGCGAAGGTTTGTGGATTTTTTTGTTCTTTAAAATAATCATCTATAATTGTTAATATCGTAATGGGTTCTTCCATTCTACCTTTTGCAACATAACCACATGCTAAATAACCCTCTCCGGGTGCAATAAATTTATATCCATAACTTCTTAAACGTGACATATTTTCAACGGTTGCAGGGTGCTCAAGCATATGCACGTTCATAGCAGGTGCAATAAATACTGGAGCAGTTGTTGCAAGTAAAGTGGAAGTCACCATATTATCAGCAAGACCATTTGCTAACTTGCTAATTGTATTTGCTGTAGCTGGTGCGATTATGACAGCGTCTGCCCAGTCAGCTAACGTTATATGTTGAATTTCACTTACATCTTTTTCATCAAAAGTATCTGTATAAACATGATTACGACTAATTGCTTGAAAAGCTAATGGTGTAACAAATTGTTGTGCATGCTCTGTTAACATCACGCGAACACAATAACCATTTTGAGTTAGTTTACTCGTTAAATCTATAGCTTTATAGGCAGCTATCCCACCCGTTACAGCTAGAAGTATATTCTTCATTTGTGTACTCCTCCGATAAATTCGATTCTTAATCTTAATATTTATTATACATCCTTTAAAATAGACTGTCATGAATCTAAATTACATCATTTCATTTAAATAAAAAAAGACCTTTTATGAATGGTTATAATTCCCATTCATAAAAGGTCTTCAGTAAATAATGATCATTAGTCTTCTAGTTTAGCATACACTTTATGTGCTGCGATTTCTTCGAGTGCTTGACCTACATTTTTAAGCGAACGATATTCATCTAATAATAAACTATCAGGATGTTCTTGCAATTCGCGTGCTCTTTTAGCTGCAGTTGTTACAACTAAATATTTAGAATTAATACTGTCTTTTAATTCATTTTGTGGTGGATATAACATTATTTCTTTGCCTCCAATATCATTTTTCTATAGCGTGCTTCAACTCGTTCTCTTTTTAAATGTTCTGCTTCTACGATTGATTGAATACGTGCTTTAGCTAATTCAACTTCATCGTTCACAACAACATAATCGTAAAGATTCATCATTTCTACTTCTTTACGTGCTTCTAAAATACGATTTTTAATGATTTCATCTGACTCAGTACCGCGTCCGACCAATCTTTCTTTCAAATGTTCTAAACTCGGCGGTGCTAAGAAAATAAATAATGCCTCAGGAAATTTCTTTCTAACCTGTTTAGCACCTTCAACTTCGATTTCTAAAAATACATCATAACCTTTATCCATCGTATCTCTTACATATTGTACTGGCGTACCATAGTAATTACCTACATACTCAGCATACTCTATAAATTGATCATCAGCAATTAAAGCTTCGAATTCTTCTCTAGATTTAAAGAAATAATCTAAACCATCTGTTTCACCTTGGCGCATCTTTCTCGTTGTCATAGAGATAGAATATTTAAAATCAGTACTTGGATCATCAAAGATTGATTTACGTACCGTTCCTTTACCAACTCCAGATGGGCCAGAGAGCACTATCAGTAACCCTTTTTCAATGTTCATGTCAAACGACCTTTCCTAATGAATACTAACGATTTATTATCATTTTGTTTTTTATATCTTACCATATTTCATTTCTATATGGCTAGAGAGGTTGTAAAGATTAAACAGAATTATACTCATTTAACCCCTAACATGTTACAATAAATTGACTTTTGATAAAGGTGGAAATGCAAATGGCTTTTGATGGCTTATTTACAAGAAAGATTGTTGAAGATATTCAATCGCTCGTTACAGGGCGAATTCATAAAATTACTGAACCAAGTTCAGATACAATTATTTTAACAATTCGAAGTGAAAGAAAAAACAAACAATTATTATTATCGACACATGCTAATTTTAGTCGATTTCATTTAACTACAGAAAAATATGACAATCCATTTGATCCACCAATGTTTTTAAGAGTGTTACGAAAACATTTAGATGGTGGTATTGTACAAAGTATTACGCAAATTGGAAACGATAGATTAGTAGAAATTGATATTCATTCAAGAGATGAAATTGGTGATCTAAGAAAACGTACTATTATATTAGAAATTATGGGCAGACATAGTAACATCATTTTAGTTGATGGAGAGCGTAAAATTATTGATGGTTTTAAACACCATACGCCTAATACGAATACTGCTCGTACAATTATGCCTGGGTTCAAATATGAATATCCACCTACTGTAAAAAAACTTAATCCTTTTGAAGTAGAGGATATTAATAAATATATTGATTTTAATTCAGGAAAAATAGACCGACAATTATTACAACAGTTTGAAGGATTTAGTCCACTTATAACAAAAGAGATTGTTTCTAGAAGATCGTTTATGAATCAAGAAACATTAGTAGAATCTTTTAATGAAGTGATGAACGAAGTAAAACAATCACCTAAACCTGTTATATATCGTGATGATTCAATAGGTAAAGAAACTTTTTATTTCATGCCGTTACACTCATACGGAAATGGTTATATGACATTTGACACGATTCATGAATGTTTAGATCGATTTTATGAATCACGTGGCGAAAGAGAACGCGTAAAACAACGTGCACTTGACTTAGTGAAAATAGTTGATCAGCATTTACAAAAAAATCGTCATAAATTAGAAAAATTAATTAATGAAAAAGAAGCTGCGCGTACTAAAGACGAACAACAATTATATGGTGAATTAATCACAGCCAATATGTATCAAATTAAACAAGGTGATAAAACTTTAGAAACAATCAATTATTATAATAATGAACCTATATCCGTACCTTTGAATCCAACTAAATCACCTTCAATGAATGCGCAGTCTTATTACAAACAATATAATAGACTTAAGACAAGAGAAATTGAATTAAAAAAACAAATCAAACTTACTCAGTCTAATATTTTATATTTCGAGTCTTTAGAGCAACAACTTGCGCATATATCTGTAGAAGATATAGATGATATAAGAGAAGAATTAGAAGATCAAGGTTTTGTCAAAAAACGTAAAAGTAAGAAAAAGAAAAAATCAAACAAAATTACAATTACGACATTCATTTCATCGGATGGCCAAACGATATTACTTGGTAAAAATAATAAACAAAATGATTATTTAACACATCGAGTAGCTCGAAAAAATCAATTATGGTTCCATACGAAAGATATTCCAGGTTCACACGTTGTCATTCAAGAAGATGAGCCAACACAAACAACAATAGAAGAAGCGGCAATGATTGCTGCATATTATTCTAAAGCAAGTCAATCTGGCCAAATACCTGTAGACTATACTGCTGTCAAAAACGTCCACAAACCAAGTGGCGCGAAACCAGGTTTTGTAACATATGACAACCAAACAACACTTTACGTCACAACAGATTATGACGATATTAAAAAATTATTAAAATAATAAAATAAATCACCCAAACCGTTAGATTCATTTTCGGATTGGGTGATTTTTATTTTGTAAAGTGCATGCTTACCTATATGCATATCTATTGTTGTTCAGGTAATGCTAATTGGAAATTAACGCCATATTTATCTTGTACCCATGCAAATTCTCTAAAAGTTGGTGGTAATTCAGTTTTTGGCATAAGAATAGCGCCACCTGATTTTAATTTTGAATAAAGATTGTCCATTTCTATCGCTGATTCACATGTTACATATAACGACATTGCTGGATTCATTTCAATTTCTACACCATTAAGTTAATCTTTTTACTACATGATAAATAAACATAAAAAAACACCCTACCTAGTTTCCGCTAGATAGGGTTTTACAATATAGCATGTGACTTGATTTTTCGGTAATCTAGTCTAGCAGTATATAGATTATACTACGTTATGTGGTAGTAAGATATGTGAATTTAAGAGAATGTACCCCATGCTGCACCGACTCTATTTCCTTTGCCGTCTGATTTACCGATTGGCATGTAAACTGTTTTGCCACTATGCACTTCCCAACTAATCCAAATATATCCCTCGTAGTCTTGGACCTCATCATAATTAACTGATTGGTTATATTCTAATGCACCAGCTACTGGATTGTGAATACTTGGTCCTGTGTATCTCGTTACAATACCTTGTGTGGCTTTACATGTGAATGTACCTTTTTCTGCTTTGTACAATATACCCCACTTATTCTTTTTATAGCCGTTAACTTTTTTAATTCCTTTTTTCTTAGCTGGTTTAACTTTCTGTTTTTCAGTAGGAATTGTTGTTCTGTCTGGCACATCATTACTTGCAGGACTACCAGCTTTTAGTGACGGATCATTGTAATACTTTTTAATCTCTTTAATGAAGTAATCTTTTAATTGATTCACAACTGATAATGGTGCAGCACCTTGAGTTACTGGATTCCAACCTGCGTGCAACGTCATTGAACGATGTGGACATGCTGTTGGTACAAACTCACAATGAAGTCTAACTGTTGAGCGATTAACTGGTAATCCATAATACAGCATATCAGTAGCTGCTTTTTTAAATGTCGCTTGTTCATTAGCCATAAAGTCTTTATTACTAGCGTTCATTGATTCGTTGACTTCATAACCGATATATCCATTATTGCCGTCTGGACTAGCTGTATGCCACGCTACACTATAGGTATCAATAGCACGCCAAACTGTGTGACGGTCGATGTAATAGTGTGCTATGCCAGCCTCATAACGTGCTACAGATGCGTTGCGTAAGTTATTGTAATCTTGTTTAGCGGATGAGTTGCCTGCAGTATTATGAATAACAACGCCTTTAACGCCACCACTACGCTTAGCCATGTTGTAATTAATCGTGTGATTGATTGTTTCTATTTTAGTAGACTTCTTGCTTGCGCCTTTTTCAGCATCTTCATATGGTGGTCGAATGACACCTATAAAGTTAGTGTATTCATGATCCTCAATAAACGCTGCTGGGCTACCTGTTGTCAAACTCTCGTTATACCAGTTCTGGTCAATACTGTTAAAATATTTACCGTTTGCTTCTGTAACAATGCCTGTATGACCATACTCTCCACCAAAAACAAATATATCTCCAGGTTGCGGTATTTGATTTTTACCTTTGATAACTTGGAAACCTTTAGGAAACTTAAAATCAATGAAGTCTTTAGCGTTACCAGTCGGATGCACGCCCCAATGTTCTTTAGTAAATGCGATGACAAAATCTGCACATTGCGAGCCGTGTTCCTTATCCATATCTAATCGTTTACCAATATTCTTAACTGCCCATTTAACGCCATCTTGTTTTTTCACTTATAAATCACTCCTTTTATATAGTAAAAAAGCCGACTAATTAGCCGACTTTATTTCATGCCTTTTTGTTTCAACATTTCTTCTTGTTTCTTAGCTTTATCAGTTACGATAAATGTATTCTTATACACACCATAGAATGTTAATGCTATTGGTATGCCTGTATTAAGCACGTTTACCCACGCATCAACCTTATGTGGATTAATCCATTCAGCACTTATTCCAGATGCGTTTAACGCTAAATATAAAGCTCCTAAGAAACCACCGACTAATGCAATGAACTGTTTAGCTTTATCTTTATCCATTGTTATCCTCCTTAAATTAAAAAGACTACCATGATCGGTAGTCTAATTATTTTTCTTCTTCTATTCCTACGCCTCACTTATGAAATACAATGTGTTGTTATCTTTAGTTGCTAGTTGGTTGTATTCATCTCTTGTGTAAATTTTAGGACTAGCTAGCACAGAATCTCCTTTGTCCCCTTTATCTCCCTTATCGCCAGTAGCGCCACGCTCACCAGTATCACCCTTAATACCTTGAATACCTTGAATACCTTGAATACCTTGCTCGCCTTTGTCCCCTTTGTCGCCCTTAGCGCCTTGCTCACCAGTATCGCCTTTTTCGCCTTTGAACATAGCTTTATTAGCAATTAACACTTGTTCGATTTTATCGCCAATTAAATCAATATTAATTTCTCTTGCAATACGCTCGTCAATACCACTACTTAAAATGGTAAAACTAAAATCTGCGGCATGAATTAATTGCGTTTCACTTTTTAGCCTTAATGTTGCTCTAACTATGCCCACATGTTTAATAACATTTTCTCTAATTTTGTATTCAAACTGTCCTTGATTTTCTGTTGATATATCTACAGGTTCATTAATGAATATTGAACCATCTTTCATAAACAAACTTAATATAGGTGTTAGTCCAGTATCAACTAGGTTAATTGGTTCATTATTGTGTTCAATGTAAAAACATATAGATGCACTGTTCTCATCGTCTGAATAGAATTGAGCACCACTGTCCCCTAAATTTACATGTTTAGCTGAAATCTTTATTTTTATGTCTTTATTTTTATATATCGCCATGTTGAACCTACCTTCTTTTAAATTTTGAAAGACTACCAATTGGTAGCCTTAATACTATTCTTCTTCCCATGACCATTCTTCTGTTGCCATGATTTCTTGTGCTTCACTTGTTTCTACAATTTGTACTTTATCATTAGTTTCTAAATCGTGTACTAAAATTTCAGCATATTCTAAATGACAAATCGTTTTAGTACCGTCTTTCGACTTACGCCAGTACTCTGTGTTGTACCCTAACTTTTGGAAAAATTCTAAATCTGCAATAACAAATTTCATATTATAACCCCCATCTTTCTTTTTCTAATTTATAGTTGTGTTGAACTTCTTGGTCTGTGAGTATACGGTCATATATCTTGATTGATTTCAAAGAGCTTTTATTAGTATCGTTATATGCCTTAGCAATATTTAATTCGTTTAAAAAATTAGATATATTTGAATTTATTGTACCTGATAGTAAATTAACTTTATTACCATCAACATAAACGTTTTGAGTCATATCAGTACCACCAGTTAAAGTAACTGTTATATGTTTATTTAATTCAGAAATGGAATAATAAGTATGTTGAGTTGTAGTGTCATTTGCAATATGGACATCTAACATCCCTCCATGTATTAATACTGACATTTGTTTAAGGTTTGCATCCCTTAAATACACTAGGTATTGCCAATTTTTTGATTTATCTATATCTCCTATATTCAATTCAATACTTATATCTTTAGAATTTCTTTTAATGCTATTTACACTCGTTATATGGTCATCAACACCATCGAACTTTAAACCTTTATCGCTATACCCACTTTCTGAGGTAAAGTTAAAATTTTTAAGTGTAGCATCGTTATTATTTCCACTAATATCTTTTAGTGTGTCTTTATACTGACTATTATTACTTGTGGCTTTCATATCATAATAAAGCATTAAACCATCTTTAACTGGATTAGGATATAACAACTTATTACCTTGATAGATGAACGGGATGTTTTTATCCCCTAATTTAACTTGTGTCATATTCCTACACCTCACTTATAAAATATAATGTATTACTATCTTTAGTTGATAATTGATTGTATTCATCTCTCGTGTACATTTTAGGAGGGACTACAAACTTATCTTTATTGCTTAGTACAGTATTTCTAACCATATCCTCTAAAACATCAACATGTATCTCTTTCCCGATTGCACCCGTAACACCACTATCTTTAATAACAAAGTAGAAATTAGCAACATGTACAGACTCTATACTATTTTCTAGGAATAATTTACAGTCCATTTTACCTTCGTGTCTAATGACATAATCAGATACTTTATACTGGATTAATCCTTGTTCAGCTAAGATTATTTCTATTGGTTCTTTCGTGAATATACTACCATCTTTAGCGTATAAATCTAATCGTGGTAGCATATCAGTATTACTAAAGTTAATAGGCACGCCCTGTTGATTTTTTATGCTAATTCTAATTGATGCTGTGCCATTATCTTCTGTGTAAAAATTAACGTTGATATTACCTAATTCAGCGTCTCGTTCATTAATATTTGTTTCTATGTCTTTATTTTTATAAATTGCCATTTAACCACTCCTTAGAAAAATATTTGTGCGAATCCTAAAGCCCCAACAATAACAGTTCCTAATGTACCGATTATTGCGACCCATAATTGCACATTACCTCGTTTACGATCCGATACTGAATGTTCAATATTATCTACACGTTTAGTAGTTGTTTCAACACTAAACTCTACATTTTTAATACGATCATTATATCCGTCCATCTTTTCATCAATTGATTCTAAAATACGGTTTGTTTTCTTGCTCGTTTCAGTTAATGCTTGTGTACTAATTGACAGGGTGTTTATAGTGAGTTTTAAATCATTGTGCATTTCCATGTGTTTGCTATCAACATCTTTAATACGACCCGTTAGCTTGCTTATATCAGCTATATGGTCAGTTTTTAATACATATCTATTTTCGTCTGGCATAAATCTCAGCACCCCCGAAAAACGCAATCACACCACATATTGCAGACAACGTGGCGAATTGCATAGGTGTTAGCCAATTAATTGCATTGAATAAACCTGCGCTTGTCATCATTAAATACATAAATGAACATGTCACGCCTCCTAAAAACAATACCCAATGAAAAAGGCGATTACGTTTAGGCATCAACCAACTTGAATAAATCAAAAATAAACTTGATATAGCCATCAATATCCCCCATATCCAAATAGGCATAACTTGATGTAAGGCTTTATAAAATTCCGAATCCTTTAATACTGCTTCTTGTTCAATTGCGAAGAATAAACCACGCCATAAGCTGAATACACCTAAGCCAAACAGTAATGTACTTGAAATAATTTCAGGTAAGGACATTTTGTTCATACAACACCCACTCTCTGTAATTTATTTGTCTATATAAAAAGACACTGAAATTAATCAGTGCCTTGTGTTTTATTCCAGATATTTTTCACCTGTGATTAATGCATATTCTTCTTTGTCGATGACTTCCATATCAACAAACCATTTTATCTGTTCGTTAGTATAACAACCCCAACCGTACATCGTTTTAATATCTTCAAACTTCGGGAATAACATTTCCATCTAAATTCTCCCCTTTTATATTTTCTATTTCTTGCTTTACTTCTAAAATCTGTTGAAATAAATCGGCATTTTGTTGTGACACTTGCATAACCATCATATTAGCTTGAACTAACTGTACTTGCATTTCAGCGAACATTTTACGAAGTTCTTCGTCATTACTAGGTTTTTCGGTGATTGGTGGTAAAATAGGTTGTTCTTCGTACTCTGTATAGTTTTCGTTTAACACTATTTGTTCGTTTGAATATCTATACTTATTAGGTTTGAAATCATCTATAAAATTACTAGGTACAATATCATCATTAATTTCAATACTGTTATCAATGTTACCGATGATTGCATAAGATAAAATTAACTCATTATCCACTTTTATTTTCATTAATATACACCTACAATTTCTCTGTATTCAATAGCATTAGAATTTGAAATACCTGTGTTTGTTTCTGGTAAATATGTGTGGTTATGTCTAACACTCAATTGCGTTGTATTAATTACATCTAATGCAGTTTCAAAAAACCTCGATGCACCACCATCTGCATCAGAAAGGTTAAAATCTTGAATAACGATTCTTTCCATCCCTTCAACAAATCTTGATGTATTTTTAGTACCGCCAATGCTGTAATAAACAACATATAACATTTTATAATTGGTATATGGCTCTAATAAATCTATCACCGTACCTTTTTCGCTTACGTTACCTTTCCACAAACTTTTAAAATTGGCGTTTAATTTATCATCAAAATAAGTAATAGCATTATTATATGCAGTATCTGATTTTAATTGTGCGCCATTTTGCGTTTCCATATCTTGCGTTAAATCATGCAACCCTTCCCATGTTCCATTAACTTTTTGTATGCTATATATTTTGTATGATCCTACTGGCGTGAAAACTAATTGTCCGTTGTCAACGTTAGTAAAATTAGCTGTTATATAACCGTACGGTGTTTCGTCAATTGGTCCATTAGTAGAACTGTTAATATAATACAATCCCGATTTAGTGATTGTTTCACCGACATTCATGAAGTCAATTGTTTCAATTTGTATACTGTGCCCTTCATCATCAGTAACGGAATGTTTTTGCCATTCTGTTGTATCTGCATCTTTAACATACCCTCCAGCAATAACGTCACTATTGAATTGGTTTATCTTACCGTCAATGTCGTCACGTATTTGAGTTAGGTTAGTAACGTATTGTGTACCTTCTGTTGTAATTTCTCCTAACTTATTAGTAGCCAAAGTGTTTAGTTCGTTCAAACTACTTGTCTTTGCGATGCTAATATCTGATAACCCTTCATCTTTTGCTTGTATAATTTTAGCAACGTAGTCCTCTGCGTTCGCTATTGCTTGTTCTATATCATACGCACGTTGTTTCAATTGTTCTTCTAATTCGTCAAATTCAATGATGTAATTAAGTTTTGTTTCACCATCAAAATCATACGCCAACGATTCCTCGATCACAAAACTAAATATGCGTTCAGCTACAATCGCTTGTGTTTCAGTCGTTGATTTTCTTGCAACATACACTTGAGCAGTAACTTTTCCAGATAAAGTTATAATATCATTTGGTACTTGTACGGATATTTTCCCGTTCATACCATCTGTTATTTCTAATGGCAAACGTATTTTTAAACCTTTTGAATGAATAAATACAATGCTTGAAGTAATGTTATCATTGCCAAGTAATAAAGGTTTGTTGTTTTGTGTAACGATAAATTCAAATATAGAAGTATTACGATCAGCAGTAGAAAAAGCAACATTTAAGTCACTTCTAATTTGCTTAAAAGGTGTTGTTTCTAATACGAGTTTAGCTTTTTTGTTTGGTGCAGCATTAAAATTTACCATTCATTTATGCCTCCCCTTTAGTTTCTTTTTTGAAGATGTTGTTTGCAGAACTTACGTTATAGTACCCAATGTACGTTGAGTCACCGAACAAACGAACAGTGCCACTACCACCATTATTAAATGCTACGAAGTTCGTTAACACTGTACCGTATATAGCAAATGAGTTCGAACTTCCCCAGAAGTCATTACCCTCTATACGACCATTTCGGCAATCATGAACATATAAACCACCACGATTTACTTCATCGCTTGTTTGTAAATTAGCGTTCAATATTTTATTGTGTGTTAGGTAGACGAAGCTAGAATTTTGAACATACATTCCGTTTCTGCCTGTACTGTTTATCGTGTTGTTAGTAATGTTTAAATGATTGGTTTTCATAGCATATCCAGTATGTTGTGATTCATTAATAAATATGCCTTCTGTTTTTATATTCTCGATATAATTGTTATCAATAAACACATTGTGACTTGCTGCAATATTCATGCCGCGATAACTGTAAGCCATATTATTTCCTTTAATATGAATGTGACGACATAAGTTCATCACAATATTTTGACCTTGATCGTTGTTATCACATTTAAATGTATTATCATTTATTCTGATATTGCCTACATAACCAATGCTACCGTTATGTTCTTCACCGTATACACCAACCGCAGTCTTTTTATAATTCTTAAATACATTATCTTTAATCGTGTAAATATCTCCACCTTGCGATTGTTTACTAGGTACACCATTTACATCGTTGGCACTACTCGTATTACCTTTAACGGATGAAATACGAATACATTCGCTATTGTTTTCGAATGTATTACCAGACATTTCAACATTATTCCATTTGAAAGGTTTGATACCGATTGTACAATTTTCAAATGTATTATTAGTGATTTTGATATTCTCTTGATATATATTATGAACACTTGCATGATTTCCAATAGCGACATCAAAGCCACCAGCCAAATTAGATGGTTTAAATGTACAACCAGTTATCACGACATTCTTACAAGGTGTTCCGTCCCAAACACCAGGACCGCCTACGCCACCACGCATAATTTCACTTAGTTGTATTGCCTCTTTTTCTTTTGCAGTGCTAGGTAATAAGTTCTTATGACCTTCAAATACACAATTAATAATTCGTAGATTATTTACGCCATTTATATCTAACACATGATATGTTAGGTTATTTCTGAATTTAACGTTTGTGAATGAAATATTGTCAGCATGTCTGATGTTAATCATGTTTGCCGACTCAACGGGATATTTACTCAATTGTTCTAAGTTGTTATCTAACGTACCACCTTTTATATGAATATTACTTGGTCCGTCATATCCTGAATAAGACTCGTTATTTCTTCCGTAATCAAAAAGAACACCCGTTGCACCTCGTAAGATGACCGCGTGTTCGTCCATTTTGATTGTTGTATTTCCAGATATAGAGACACGTTTATTGATTAAATACGTCCCATTTTTGATGATTAATGTACCAGCTTGAGCGTTGCCTATTTCATCTAAAGCTTGTTGTAGTAAAACGTCAACACCAACATTCCCTGTCTTATCTGGATTGTATGTGTCAAAGTTGATTTCAACGAACTTCTTATTAACGCCTTCTATTGTTTCATTTACGTTATTGAAATCATGCAATAATCGTTCTGATAATAATCCATGACTACCACCATCAATCGATACACGACTATCCGTAACTTCTTTTACACCGTCACCGTCAACGCCTGTTACTAAGTTTTCTATTTGAGATAGTCGATAAGTTAACAGTTTGTCTAGCGTCGTATTACCATGCGTTATTTGTGTACTATTGTGTGCGTTATTTTCAGTTGTGCGGTGTTTAATATTTTGTTTAAGAATTTCGTTATGACCATGTTCTATCTTTGTGTAGTTGTCTATATTTTGGCGTCTGAACGATTGATCTAATTTATTACTTAAATTTTTTCTAAATTCAAATTTAACACCTCCTAATTATTTAAAAAACTAACTTCTTGATATATATAATCTCCTGTAGTCCAACCGCTGTCAGAATCGTTAGGGTAAAATGTCATTGTGCCATTCGCTTTAATAAACACCTGTACAGGTAGTCGTGCAGTACTCGTTCTCAATGTGAATGATTGAGCGTTGCGTATTAATCCACTAGGCAAATTAACGACTGCACCGCTTGAGATGTTGCGCATATTAAATCTTATATAAAATGTTTCGACACCTAATAAGTTGATAATACGATACGCACAAACAAAACCATTGTATTCACTTGTCATGAACTGTGTATTTTTTTGTATAGGTTCATCAACATCATATTCAATCCACCCTGTATCGCTAAACTCTATTTCTGGTACATTATCAAACACAACATTTTCTACATATTCATCCAAACCGACCACGCCATTTACATGCGTTTGTGGATATTCATAGTCTCCAGTCATTTGATTGCGTTTTGTGACGATTGGTATTTCAATCTCAGCCATCAATTATCACACTCCCTACAATTGGTTCTTCAAAGTATCTATCAGCGTTATATATATTATTAATATTCGCTCTATTGATTGCTTTATTTACATTTTTGATACGGTTATTGATTACTTGCTGAATTTTGATAATATCCGTCTTATTATTAGAGAAACCAATTTCGTCTGGTACATTCATATAAGGATGCGCCTTTTTCAGACTCACAACCTTAACAGACGTATCAAATTCCATTGGTTCATGTATAAACCAGACTTCATCACGTTCGAACACTTTTTCTGTATCAATGTAGTTCGTTGTGAGTTCGACTTCTGGTTCGTCATTTAATTGTGATTTCAATAAATTCGTTAGTTCAGTTTCGCTCGTTATCTTATCGTCAAATACGTCTGGTGCTTGTCTATGACCAAACACACTGTAATTAGGTGATTTATAACTCGTTAACGTATGATAGACGTCTGTGCCTTTTAAAACAGCTGTTAAATTCAATGTTGTGGACTTTTCGGTTCCAACATACATGACTGGCGCGGTTTTATATTCTTTAACGTTCGGATCAGCACCCCGATGTACTGCTTTGAAAATATGTGTGCCTTTCTTCAAGTTCTTCGCAATCACAATCGATTCAGAACGTGCAGTGTGGCTATAACAACTATAGCGCCCTATATAATCCCCATCTAAATAAACATCAAGTAAACCACCACGAGATAGTTTTTTAAGTGACCATATTAACGTTTCGTTACCCCATTTACAGTTGAACGTCTTTTCATAACTAGCACCGATGACTTGCGTGCGCCATGTGCCTTCCTTGAAAAAAGTACCGTTATATTTTAAATTTGGTGGCTTGATTGGGTTATAGTTTTTAGTTTCAGTTTTATTCTTTTTCTTACCATAACCTTTAACATAAGTTTTTAAGTCGTTTGTATTAACCGATACGTCTACTTCGTCATTGTTCAATTGATAGCGAATAACTAACTCTGATTGTTTATAAAACGTTTCTTCATCATAAATATAAATTTTCTTGTTATCAGCGAACATGATATAGTTGAACGTTTCAGCACCTTCGACTAAAAACTCGATGCCGTTTTTGTCGCCTAAATCATCAATTACTTTAGTATCTGGAAAATACCCTTTGACCTCATAGGTATAGCCTAGCTTGTTGCCACGAAAGCCAAAGTCTAAATATTCTCGCAAAGTGTATTGAAGTTCTTGCTCTGTTTCATCTTCTGAATTAAGTTCTTCGTTTACGATATCCTTGCTAATATAATGGTTCTGAAATTCATACATGATATGGTGTGCAGTAACATCGTTTGTATGAATGTTACCAGTCATTTTAGGATTGGTATTTTTGATAACATAGGTTTGTCCTTCGTATTCAATAAAACTTTCGTTTTGTAACATGTTGTAAATGTCTTTATTGTGACTCGTCATGTATGCGGTGAATGATACTGTACGACTATTATTGCGTTCATATTCATAACTAAATGACTCATAATAGAAATCAAGCAACAATTCCGACATGACGTTTTTTAAATCAGTGACAATAATATCCATATGAACACCTACCTATAAATAAATGGGAAAATAAATTCAATTTCTGCACCAGTTATATCCCCCCACGTTTCAAATTTGTTGATACCAGGCGCTAATGTAATCAAACCATGATTAGTTGACCGTCCACACCTTATTTTCTCCATATTCACATGTAAAAACGGATAACCACCTTCCAACGTTAACGGCGTGCTTTTCGTAATTGCTTTTGTGTATTTGAATATATCACCAGTTGTTGTATTAACTAAATCAAAACCGTTAGGTGCATTAATTCGAATAATTATTTTTAACTTGTGTCTCATACGTGGATTAATAATGTCGTTCGAACCATTTAAAATTTCGAATTTAGCCCTCTTATGACTATATGAAGTATTTTCATCTGGTAATAATCCACTTTCAAATTGCCAGTTATCACTCATTAAACTAAATTGGTCAGTGTCATATAAAGATTCGGAATAACCTTTGTATACATTAAAAGTTATTTCGAACTCTCCGAACTTATGACCAATGTCTGTTATTGAATTTTCTTCACAGTACACCGCATACTTTTTAGCTGGCATATCAGAATGAACAATATAATAAGGAGTGCGTTTGAATAACACACCCCTCAATTTTTGTTTTAACAACTTGTAATCTTGTGTATCTACACCTCTATAAAAGAAGCGCAAGGTAAGACTGAAAGGACCAAACGAAGCAGGTCCTAACATAACACCATCCGTACCTTGTGATTCAACCGAATTTACTTTTAATTCAACACCTTCTTCATTGGCATCTAGGAATATAAGTCCATCCATATCAGTCAAAACAGTTGTTGAATCATCATCGAACATTTTTACCCATTTTTCCATTAAGTTAATCCTCCTCCCATTTGATAAGAAAGTTGACGAGAGCGAAAGGCTTGTTGCCTACTTACATCACGTTCACCCATTACTGGTTTGTCTGCGATGCTTTGATTACTCAACGCTATCTTAGTTAAGATGTTAATTTGTTCTTGTTGTTGTTCGATTTGTTTAGCAAGCATTTGTAATATTTCTGCATCTTGATTATTACCAACGTTGCTTGGCATACTCATTTGGTTAGGTCGTTTATTACTTGAACCTTTGCCTTGAATTTTATTTGCTGCGATTGCTAACATCTTCATAGCGTCAGTTTTCTTGGATGGATCAGTTGGAATAACAAACTCTGGATATCCACCTTCAGCAAGATTATACATACCACTTTGATTAATAAGTCCACCAGTAGCGTAACCATGACCACGACCTATAACGCTTAGTAGTCCGCCTTTACCGTATCGTGATTTAGAGTAGTTCATACCAGCTACAAGGTTATGAATCGGATTGAATATGTTACTCATTCCATTTCCTTTGTAAGCGTTGAAAGTGCCTGGTTTAACTTGTACAAGACCTTGCGCTCTACCGTCTGCTAATCCATCAGTACCACCAATAGCTTTAGGATTACCACCAGATTCAGTTTGAATTTGTTTCATCCATGCGTCAATATATTTCTTAGTAACGGGTAGGTTAGCTATTTTTAATGCAGTTCTTACGTTATTTAGTAAGCCGCCACCACCAGATGAACCACCTTTACTTTTAAGGAATGCGACTGGATCTTTAGTGTTACTATTCGTCAAAGCATTTGATGCTGGATCTTCAATTTGAGTGTGTAAATGAGCGCCTGTTGTATTTGCCCCACTGTTACCAGTTCGAGCAAATGTATCACCCTGTTTTACACGACCTGTTTTAAGAACATCGCTTAAATGCAGATAATACTGTGCAATTTTACCGTTGAGTAATTGGGCTACTGTTCCCCCACCAACATCGTATTGTTTTCTTACAATACCACTTGTTGGCGCTTGTATTTTTTCGTTAATATGAGGTGTATCAATACCATAGTGACGACCACCATTGATTGATAAAGGATAGCCTGCCAATGGTTTATTTGGACTATATCCGTAACTAATACCATGTTTTAAGATACTAGAACCGTCAACATTACCATATCCACCAGCATCATCAAACCAACTCATAACTTTCTTAACTAAACCTTTTTTAAGTCCAGCAAAGCCATGTTTCATAAAGCTTCCATATACACCTTTGATACCAGAGAAATTAACGCCAAATTTATCAAGTGTCATTTGCACTAATTTACCAGGATTCTCAACGTAATCCCATACTTCTTTAGCTTTAGCAGCGCCTTCACCTGCTAATTCTCCACCTTTTTTAGATACCGTTTTAACAGTTGCATCTGTACTAGCTTTAAGTACATTTTTAACGTTATTCATACCTTGCATAAATGCGGAAGGTTTTTTCTTTTTACTTTTCGTTCCAGAACCTGCACTAAATTTAGGTATATTACTAAACATTTTTTGGGTATCTTTACCGTTGATTACTTCCATACCTTTTCTAAGTGGTAAGACAACGTTACGACCTTTAGGTGCATACATTGATCCGTCTTTGTCTCTAATTAATTCTTGGTGACCATTAGAACCCTTACCATTGCCGCGCCCTTTATCATTGACCATAGCTAAGGTGCTTTCTTGTAATTGCCCTTTAGAGTTTGTTCTAACGCCATTACTACCACCAGTACCAGTAGATAATCGTTGTATTTTATCTTTGATTAGTTTCTTATCCATGATTTTTTTAGATAGCCAGTTAACACCATCAATCATTTTGTTAAGTCCACCAATAGCACCGTTAGCAATGCCGTTTCCGACTTTGGTTGCTAAACTCTTGAAACCACTTACTGAGTCTCCTAAGAAACCTTTTAATTTATTTATCCAGGACTTACCTTTGTCGTGCATAGCTTTGAAACCATTAACAACATTATCTCTTGCGCCATGAGCTAAACTCGTAACTCTATTCTTAATACTCGTGAATAAGTTTTTAGAAGTATTTAATAATTTGTTTAATATATTTCGAACACTATTAAACATACCAGAAAACTTATTACGAACATTATTCCAAATGGATTGTGCTATTTTAGTAATACTGTTCCTTAAAGCCGACCATAAATTCCGTGACCACTTACTCAAGTTTGAGAAGATTGTTCGTGTTGTTTTTGATAGTCCGTTGAATTTATTTCTGATATTGTTCCAAATAATCTGCGCTAGTTTAGTAATTGCATTTTTTAGGCTAGTCCATAAATTACGACTCCACTTAGATAAGTTTGTAAATATGTTGCGTGTTGATTTGAATAAACCACTAAATTTAGTACGAACGTTAGTCCAAATACCCTGTGCAAATTTAGTTATTGCATTTCTTAACGCAGTCCATAAATTACGTGAGAATTTAGAAAGGTTAGTGAAAATTCCACGCACCGACTTGAACATACCAGTGAACTTAGTACGAACTGCGTTCCAAATTCCTTGTGCGGATTTAGAAATGAAGTTTCTGATGAATGTCCACCCTTTAGCAACCACACCACGTAAAGCTACGAGTCCGACTTTAACAACTTTGAGTATTTTACCAACAAACCATAATTGAACTAGATTCCACGCCAATTGCACTGCGCCTCTTAGTATTTGCACAATACCTTGCCATACGCCTTTCCAGTTACCTGTGAGTAAGGCAGAGAATACTTTAACAACACCTAGTATAATATTCAAAGCGCCTTGTATAACACCTTTGATATTGTTCCATATAGAAACGACTAACATTTTTATAGCTGGCCATAACAATTTCATCAAGTTCCATATCAATGTCATAATTGGCTTGATTACATATGACCAAATGAATTTAAAGACTGTCGATATAACGTTTCCTATCGTTTTGACGGCTTGCGTTATTTCAGCACCATTCTTAGACCAGAACGCACTAATTTGCGATCCAATTGAAACTGCAAAGTTTTTAACTGCGTTAACTACTTGGAAGAATATAGTTTTAACTTTTGTAGCAAAATTCGTCAATCCTACAACTACGTTCGGTGGTAATATCTTACTTAGTGTTATTACGCCATCTTGACCGTTGCCTTGAAATAGTTGGAAGAAACCTTTGACAATACTACCTATTCTTATAAACGTTTGTTTAACGCCGTTTAAAGCTCTATTTACGACATTTCTAAATGTTTCTGAATTCTTGTAGGCAATCACAAATGCAGCACCTAATGCTACTATTCCTGCAACTACCCAACCGACTGGACCGGATAGTAACGTTATTGCACTACCTAACATTGGGAATTTAGTGGTTAGAAACGTTATAAGTCCACCAGCTTTTGCTACAGCAGCAAGGAATGGTGCTAAATAAGTCATTGCACTTCCTAAAACGCTAATGAAAGCGCCAAACACAAATACTAATGGACCAATAGCGGCAGCTAATGTAGCTAATACCACCATCGTAATTTGCATACCTCTCGACATACCATTCAGTTTTTCAACTAGCCAGGTTATCGTGTCAGCTAACTTCCTCAATACTGGTGCAAAGATGTTACCGATAATAATTCCAGCAGACTCAAAAGCACCACTTAATTGTTCGAGTGATCCTTTTAAATTATCTTTCATTCTATCTGCAGCTTTCTTACTTGCGCCATCCGAATTTTTTAATTCATTACTGAATTTCTTGATTTTACTAGGACCTGCATCAATTAAAGTTAAGAATCCACTCGCTGCTTCTGTTCCTACTATTTGAGAAACAGTCGCCAGTTTTTGTTCTTTCGACATACCTTGCATACCATTTTTAAATTGTTCGATTAGTTTAGGCATGCCAACAAAGTTGCCTTTG
The DNA here is from genome assembly GCF_022387115.1 of Mammaliicoccus sp. F-M27. NCBI lineage: Bacteria > Bacillati > Bacillota > Bacilli > Caryophanales > Staphylococcaceae > Mammaliicoccus > Mammaliicoccus sp. F-M27. The sequence continues at coordinate 255,325 of NZ_JAJNIE010000002.1, forward strand.
CTATCTGATAAACTAATGCCCATTTCTTCCATAACTTTAGCGCTAGCTTTTGTAGGCTTAGCTAATTTAATGAATGAAGCACGTAACGCAGTACCAGCTTGTGAACCTTCCAAACCTGCGTCTGACATAATGCCAATTGCAGACGAAGTATCTTCTAACGATACGCCTAACGATTTAGCTGGAGGACCAGCGTATTTTAAGGCATCACCCATGTAACTAATATCTGCTGCTGACTTGTTCGCTGCCATTGCTAGTAAATCGGCTACATGACTAGAGTCTTTAGCTTCTAATCCAAAAGCGTTTAATGATGATGCCATGATAGTAGCAGTTTCTGCCATATCTGCACCACTTGCTTCAGATGCCGAAATAACACTAGGCATAGCTTTCATTATTTCTTGAGCGTTGAACCCTAACGCCGCTAATTCTTCCATACCCTGTGCTACTTCACCTGCTGACTTACTCGTTTTTGCACCTAAATCAACTGCTTGGTCACTCATAGCCTTAAGTTCACCTTTGCTCGATTCAGCAATTGCACCAACTCGTGACATCTGTCCTTCAAAGTCTGCCGCAGTTTTTACAGCTAAACCGAAGCCACCAACGATAGGTGCAGTCACGTACATTGACATGTTACGCCCTACGCCTTTCATAGCGTTACCAGCATTTGTAAGTTTAGGTCCCATTGACTCAAATTGCTTACTTACTTTGCCCCATCCACTACTTGCTACACGTTGCGCCTCTCTAGCTTCTTTCTGAAAATCTTTAAACTCTTGAGCAGTCTGTCCTAATTCTTTTTGGAGATAGTTTTGTGTATCAGCTTGCTTACTTATTTCTTGCCTTAACTCTTGAGCACGCTTACTATTATGTCCTTGTTCTTTTGATACTAATTCATATTGCGTTTTTAAATCTTTTAAATTCTTCTTAGACAAATTCAAAGCGCCATCGAGTTCACGAACTCTATTCTTATAAGAAGTCATACTTTTTTCACTATTAATGAAATTATTTCGACTTAATTTTAAATCTGAACTCAACCCTCTGAAGCTTCTTTTGATTTCAGATAGCTTGCGATCAATACCCATATCATTTAAGCCAATATCAATCTGCAAACCTCTAATTCTTTCCGCCATTTCCTCACCTGCCTTCTTTTACAAATTAAGTGAAAGCATTTAACACTTACATAATTAAGTAAATGCAGAAATCATTGACTCCTGTTTCTTAACCGATTTATTTTCTTGCGACAAATCGTCCATGACAAAGTTGAACGGTAAATCCAATACATCACTGATAGATAAATCGCCGTTCTTCGTCATATCCTTAACAACTTTTTTGAGGTTGTTTTTATGGTCGTCCCAAGTTTTTATTTCAACGTTTTCTAAATCAGTTTCGCTAATTCCTTTTTTCTAGCATCGTCCATAGCACCACTAGCGATAAACTCAATTTGTTGTTGAAGCGTTTCAGTTGCATCTGGTGCATGTAGTCCGTTTCTTAAATCTTTTGCAGTGAATTGTTTGTTATAAATTTTTACGATCATATCAAGCATAATATCCATGTTTTCTTTTTCTGATTTATCTTCTAAACCACTCATTACGTCCGTTGCTTCATATACTAAATTGAATGGAATAAATGCTGGTGTGATATATGTGTCATATTTGATTTCGCCTTTTTCGTCTACTTCTTTAACTAATCGGATAAAATTACGTTTCATGTTTAATTACCTCTTTCTTAATTTGTTTTATTTTTTCTTTATTTTGCAAAATAAAAAAGGGGACATTTAGCCCCCTTTATTTGATTATTCTTCTATCTTCTTGATTAACACTTTACCTTGCTTGTTATCTGTCGTTGATAATTCAAGCAAACGATCATGACTTACTTTTTTGTTGGCAGGCTTTGGAAATGTATCGCCTACGTTATATGCCTTGCTTTTGTCCTGTAAATCTTCAAAATAATTAACAACTTCATATTTATCTTTCTTTACAGTTTTTTTAGTCATAATTAAGCACCTGCGCCTTCAGGTTCGCCAGCTTCTGGATGTGCAGTACCAAATACTTTATTCCAAATCGCATCACGCATAACTGTTGAACCTTTTTCGTCATGTCCTAAAATCATTGTTTGAGGTGTTTCAAACCCATCAACGTCAGCTTGCATAAACTCACCAGTTGAAGCATCTTGTGAGAACTCAACACCATCCTCTTTTGTTGCACCAGATAATTCTGGGAATGTGAACATACCTTTAGGTAAGCCAACATATTCAACTGCGCCAGACTCCATAGTTTTAGCAAACACAACAGCTACATATGGTGGTGTATCATTACCAACACCGACGATGCCATCTTCCGATTTAGATAAGCCAAATAATGAAACTCTATCTTCTAATGGAAGTTTGTGGAATGTTGATTCAACTTCAACTGTTCCGTTAGCTACTGCCATTTCTGCTACTACGTTATCACCGTATGCTTTTTCAATTGATTGTTCTTTAGATACTGAAATTTCTTGTAAGAATTTAACACGTTCTGGTTCAGTTCCACCTTGTACGCCTTCTTCACCATGAACTTTGTAATAAAAACCTGTTAACCCTGTAAATGAGTTATAACTTTTCTCTGCCATTTATCTTCACTCCTATAATTTGTAGTATTTTTTTCCTTCGAATCTTCTAGTTCCTCTGTAAATCTGAAAATCTTTTATATACTCTGGTTTTGCAGAACTTGACTGAACAAAACCCATTTCTTTTCTTAACGTTCTTTCAATTGCATGTGTTAAATTAGTGCATAAAAAGCGAGCATTTCTACCTGTTTGGTGTTTTACAAAAACATCAATTTGGTAAAAATACTCATGTGTTAAATTGTCGTTATCCGCAAAGTCTTTTGGAGTTGGTTCATCTAATGGATCTATTACTATAAACGTATCTTCTATACTTTGTGCTTCTGGATATTCGAAAAACTTAATGTTCTTCATTGCTACGTTGTTTGTTATAAACTCGTTTTTTTTGAGCGCTTCGTATATTTCCATCGTTACATCTGGCAATACTTCCATTATTTCATCAACTCCCTTTGCAATAACATCTTGACTGTACGTGTGTACGTGTCTTGGAATTCTCTAAGCGCATTATCAATAGCACCTTTACCTTTAGGGTTAACCCATTTACCTGATCTGTCATAGTGACCAAATTCGTTTAAGTGGATAATTCGATAACGGTCTTTAGGACCACGCCAATGTACTTTAACTGTACGAACGCCACCTATCCACTCTGGTTTAGATAGTTTGATTTCATCTACCGTTGCCCCTGTATCTTTAAAGGTTGCCATGTCACGCTTTAACTTACCTATAAAGGCGTTACCACCAACTATTAATGATTGGTCAATAATTTTATTCGTTTTCTTTCGTCCTAATTTGCGTTCAAGTTGAGTTTCTAACTCTTTCAAACCTTGTAGTTTTACCGTCATCTTTTCAACTCCCCAACGATTTTCAGTTCCTTTTCTTCCTCGTCTAATAAAATATCTTTTATTTCATAAAAACCATAGTCATAAAAAGGATGTCTTATTTTAAACTTTTCGTTAGTTTTAGGGATATATTCACCGTTAGTGTCTAAAATTTTGATAGTAACTAAATCATTCGAACGCGTTGATTGGACGACCTCAATATCTTTTGTTGATGAACTGTACACATTAGCGTAAGATTCAAAAACCTTAACTTCCGAATCATTATCCGCTTCTGGTCCTTCATTAGATATACGATAAAATTCAACAATCTTATTTCGAGTTCCAGTATTAACGCGTTTATGCTTGAAGTTGTGACGTATCACTGTCATCACTTCCAATCTCTGATAACTCAATACCTAATGAATGGATTTGGTGTACAAAACGTTCGTCAAAGTATTCAATAGCATCGTGGTAGGCGTATCTTGTACGTTCAATAACAAGTTCTTTACCACGTATATTCTCATCTAAATTAAAATGACCACATTTATATTGAATATCTGCGTGAGATTGATTCAATAACGATGTGATCATAATATCCTCTGAACTATGCGTGATTCTTAATCTTTGTTTAAAGTCTTGCAAAATCTCGTTGGTGATCATAATTTAACACCTCCGAATTAAGCACCTGCGCCATCATCAACTGGCGTTTCACCGATCGCTAAGTCATAGATAGCAGATACATTATTATCTTCTGGCATACCGTGTGCGAAGTGTTTAGAAATATAAACATCACAATCTTCTAATGCTAACGTTTGGTCATATGATTTAATTTCAACATTACCAGTGTGAACAGCAGTGTAACGTGAACCAACAACTGAAATTACTTTGTTTGCATCCACAAATTCTGAAGCTACAACATTAATGTTAAATGGTAATGAAGTTACCCATGAGCCGTTTTGTGTTTGGATAGTGTGTTGCGCTTGTACTAAGAATTGGTCAGCAGGGTTAACTACTAACGTAACTTGTCCAGCAACGTTTACGTTCTTACCATTTTCTTTTGTTGAGTGGAACGTCATCACATTTGCTAACTCACGAGCAGTCGTTTGTGCATCTTTGAAAGTTAGTGAGCCTTTTGATGCTTTGTCAGTTACGCCTGTAATGTTTCCATCCTCATCTTTAGTAAGGTCTTTAGTTAAACCGACTGGTTGGTTTACAGCAGAACCTCCACCTTTTACAACGCCTTCTTCAATTTTTAAACCAATTGCTTCAGCTAATTGTAAACGTACAAAACGTTCAACCCATTCAGGACCGAATTGTTTTAAGTCTTTTGGTACGATTGCGAAAGCTGTTAATTTGTTTTGTGAGAAGTTAACTTCACTGAAATTAGCAGAAATTTGACCTTGAATCTTACCGAAGATTTCTCCCCAAACTGCTTGTCCGTCTGGATCAGCAAGAATTAAGCGTGTGTTGATACCACTAATATTAAAATTAATTTTAGATAATAACGGACGTTCCGTTTGCATATCTTCAAATACACGCTCAACAGTTGTTTCTGGTAATAATTCTTTCTTTTTGAAACCATCGTAATCCGCATCATCTTCTACTAAGTTAGTAAAGAATTGACGTTCTTTCGCAGTTAATACATTGTTGCCACGAGCGATTTTAACATTTAAATCATTGTTAGCGTCTGCACTTTCTTTTTTAGCCATATTGATAATATCAGCTTTTAATGCTTCAGAATAAGCAGCCATATATTCACCTTGCTTAGCTTCTACTACCTCTGATTCTGCACCCTCACGAGCTGCGACTAAATACTCATTGCGTAAATTTTCTACCTTCTCATTTAGAGAATCTTTAAATTGAATTGCCATAGTATTATTCCTCCTATAAATACCTAATTTGTTTAGGTTTTTCGTTTTTAATTTGTTTTAATAATTCATCATATTTATTTTGTAATTCTTCATATGATTGTTTGTCCGTATTGTCTTTAGCGTCTTTAGGTGTTTCAACCATCTCTTTAAGCATTTTAGGTACGTTTTTAAAGCGATTAACTTGTTCTTTATTAATTGATGCTACAGCTTGGACTGGCTCGTCTATGACGTCTACAAGCCCTAATTCGTATGCTTCACTTGCAGTTAACCAACTTTCATCGTCCATTAATGCTTTGAGATATTCTCTATCTAGTTCTGGGTTTTTTGCGATATACGAGTTGATTACTGATTCATTAATCTTTTCTAAGTCATCAGCCATCTTTCTCATATCGTTAGCATTGCCTATAGATACACTCATTGCGTTGTGTATCATCAGCATACTATTTGAAGGCATTATTACCTTATCACCAGACATTGCGATTACAGAAGCTATAGAAGCCGCTAAACCGTCAATATGAACTGTTACACTTGCTTTATGTTGTCGTAACATATTAAAAATCGCTACACCATCATAAACAGATCCACCAGGTGAATTTATGTGAACATTCAAATTGTCAACTTCGCCTAATTCTTTTATAGCGTTTCTGAATGATACAGCAGACGTATCAACGTCACTAGCACGCCAATCATCTGGCACAACTTCGCCATAAATATCAATGCGAGCTTCATTATTCGGTAACTCGATTACATTAAAAAATGTTTTTTCATTCGTCATTATTCTTTCTCACCACCTTCCACTGCATCTACACTTTGGTAGTTTTTAGTTATGAGGTATTTATCGAGTTCTGGATCATCTGCTTTTTCTTCTCCGAGTTTTACTCTTATTTCGTTACGTGTAAATGTCCCACTCGCTACCAACTTATCAATAGACTCTGCACGTTCAAAGACAGATTCCGTAGACATCGGTTGGAAGAAAATACCTTCACCTTTAATAATTTTTTCTTTCTCAAAAAACTTGATATTAAATTCATCCGTTATTTGTTTAAGGATAGGATTAACACCAAATCTCATGAAGTTTTTAGTCGCTTCTTTGGTATCTGCCATATCGCCTTTTATTAATACCGTTGGAATGTTTAAGGCAGCGGCCACTTTCTCGATATATCCATTTAAAACTTTATCTATATCATCTGTAGACGTTTTAACGCTACTTGTCGAATGTTCTTTATACTCCATGCCATCTTGTAAAGGAACAATAGCAAGTGAGTTGTTTCTAAACTGTGACGTTAATTTATCAACATAGCTTTGAACACGTTTCGTTTGTTCTTCTGATTTACCACCAATCATTTTAATTGGCATAGTTGCCCTAATTTGATTAGCGTGCATTTGATAATCAACTAAACGACCAAACAAGCTGCCGTAATCATCAAATAAACCATTTATAATGCCCGACATTTCTTCGTTAGAATATTCTAAGTAAATAACTTCACTCATTTTAAAAGTTCTATTAAACTCGAAGTCTTTCACAATGACATGCTTAAACATATTTTCATATACAGCATATTCAACTTGTTCGAAATCATCGGCGATTATAAATTCATCATCGTCAGACTTGATAATTAAAACTTCATTGTCATAAATCAATTTATAAACAACGTTTTGCCAAAATCTTGTAGAGTTCATATTTTTGTTAGCTTGATGATTCAACAAAAAAACAAGGTTATCATTCAACTTTTTATCAGTTGATATAACTTCGAATTTACTTTGACTTATTGTATTAGCAATCTTGTTGATACATATTTGTATAGCTAACTTTTTCAAGTGTATTCTACTGAAATTATCTTCGATTAAATCTAAATCATAAGACCAATCCAACATTTTATTTCTATTAAAAACTGAATCTAAGAATCCCATATTTTATTTCACACCTCCTTCTAGTCCTAAAAAACAATCTCATCTAACATGAAATCGCCGTAATCCATTTCTAATATTTCAGCCGCCTTATACATTGCGTTCACAAATGCCATGAAACCATCTGTCTTACGTTTATGTTGGTCTTTCTTAACGTATTCTTTTAAACCGTCTGGCTTTATTTGCACTAACACGTTCCATGTATACCATCGCATGAGAGGATTATCGCCATATATAATACGATTGTTAGCGAAAGCATCTTCTATTCTAGGCGCTAATAAACCATGTATTGATCTAGGACGTCTGATAATCTCTATTTCAAAACCTTCTGCTTCAAATAATGGTCTTAAGAACTCCATTTTGTAGTTATCTGCAACAATTAAATTAATGCCGTATATTTCTCGCATTTGAACAAACCAGTTAACTACGATGTTAGGGTTTATTGTAGGACCATCTAATATTGTTAAGTGACCTTGTTCAGCCCACTCATAAATCGGCGGGTTTAATTTAGCCTTAACCAAATATTCTTCTAGTGCAAAGGAGTGTGTTTTCCAAATGTATTCATTTGTTTCATTATCTTTAAATAAAATGCCACACGCTGCAAAGTCCCTTACACTTGCGTAATCTATCGCAAATACACCAGGCATACGTGTGACATCTGGAATTGGTCTATTAGTTGCTTCAAGTTCTGCTTCTGTACAAACTGACTTCTGTAAATCTTCTTCAGGATAGTTCATACGCTTCGTAACGAATTCTTCTCTATTAGAAGGATTTTCAGGTAACTCGTCATACTCTTTCTTAACTTCACTCATTAATGTACGTGCATAACGTGATAACGGCTTGTGGAACATTGGGTTAGCTTTTTGCCACATGTTCACGTCATCAATTTCTTTTGTATCATCTACACGACATATGAACGGGAAGAATCTAATGAGTTCATTTTTATTTTCACCTTCGAGAATGTTTTTGGATCGTTCTTTCAACGTGTCCATGAAACCACCACGAGTAAAGCCGTCTGTTCCGATATAAAATGTTCTGCCCCATTCAACTTTTCCAAGTCCACCACGTTTGACGTTAACCATTTTTGCGTTTTCGTATATATGCACCTCATCAAAGATGATACAACCCTCACGACCACCATCTTTTGTTTTAGCGTTCGATGTGTTGAATTTCAAAATCGATTTAGTAGTTAAGTCTTTTATTTCTGTTTTAGATAAATAAAACGGTGCATCTGGTGTGTTTTGTGTAACAAACAAATCTTGTTCGTCAATCATGTCATACACTTCATTGAATGAAGTTTTAGCTTGATCTTCTGAATTGGCTACAATTGTAATATCATACTTTTTAATGCCATGATATTTCGTCTGCATGAAATTACTTAGTGCGCTAATCAAACCATTCTTACCACCACCACGACCTAAAGTCCAAAAGTGTTCGGTAAACAAAGGTTCAATATATTCTTCTTCTAAATCTTCATCATAAAATTTGATGTATAAGAATACGAAAGCGATTAAGAATTTTTGAAATGGTTGCAATGGAAAGAAGTATTTTTCAGTATAAGCAATCGCATTATTAATCATTTCTTCATTGAAAAACAATCTTTCATCAGTCAGTATTTGTTTTTCAATAAATGCGATTAATAAAATGCGTTCTTGATTTAGAATGATTCTTCCTGACTTCCACGCTTTAATGTAATCATCAACATAAGTGTTTAATATCACAATAAATCACGAGGACTCTTTATTTCCTCAACCACTTCTGCTTTATCAAAGCCAAACGATTTTTCAATCGCTAATAACGATGTACTGATCTTATTCTTTTCCGCAACTGCTGGATTAGCTTTCAAGAACGTCTGGGAGGCATTTACGGTTTCAACCATCGTGCCATGTTCTTCAATGTTTTCATCCAACTTATAAAAAATATTGAGTAAATTAATATATCGCTCGACTTTCTCAAGTTGCACTGGATTATCTTTTTCGATTTTTGTTAGTAGATAATCTCTTATTTTCTTCTCGTTTTCCATATATACCCCCCTGACGTATACTTTTTATACCTATCTTGTTTGATTTAACACCCATTCACCGTTTAATTAGAAATTTTATTTTTGCAATTTCTTTTCCCGGGGGATATTATTTTTTTAAAAATTTACTTTTTATTTTTATACAAATTATTTTTTTAAAAAAGTTTTTTATTTTAAAATTATTTACCAACGCTCATCATTCATATACCACTCATTCTTTTTACTTTGGAAACGATCATGCTTCTTGTTATGGCATCTAATACATAAAGTTTGTAAGTTATTACTATCTAACTTTAAATGTGGATGCGTTTCAATCTCTTTAATGTGATCTATCTCCAATAGCTTTCTACCATCTTCACGCTGTTCGTATATAGTGAACTCGCCATTAGCTTTACAATGAACACATTCATATCCATCACGTTCGAGTATCTCTTTACGCTTCATACGCCACGCTTTAGTACGATAGAACTTTAACCTATTAGCTTTGATAGTGTAATCATCTTCGAATAACTTCATCATCTATTACTCCTCACTATGAGTTAGGCTCATCAGTCCAGATACATTACAACCATAATGGATCACATACCTTTCAGCTTGAGTAAGCAAAACAAAAAGGACCATACTCGATTGAGTACAGTCCGTTGATAGGTTATAGATATTAGATTACTTGTATATAAAAAGGAGATGATTGAGTATGGTTAATTGTTATCTATAACCTTTCTATGCTACTAATATAACTAACTTTATTGCGCAATTCACTAATATGGCAATTGCGTTTAGTCAAAGTGTATCCAACCAATACGTTCAGCAGTATCTCTCATGATCTGGTTACGCATACGAATAACTGAATACTGACTTAGCACTTTGTCATCTTCTCTACGCTTAGTTAACTCATGCGCTATATCTCCCCACTCGTATATAAGTAAGTCCTTCTCCCAATATCTAAAGTCAATGATACCTTTTTGTTCTGGTGTAGCTTTCTTATACACGTCCTCAATCGCTTGTATAGTAGCTTGTAAGTTACGGTACTTCATATCTTGATGTAGCTTAACTACTTCACTCTCTACTGGGTTACTCGGTATGTTTGATTTACCTCCACCTTGATTAGTATCTTCAGGTTGGTATAGTAATTCATATCGTCTATATAACAATTGTCCTTTTAAGTTCTCGTAGTTTATCCAAAATTGTTCAAGTTTTGGGATATCTTCTTTACCTAGTTTCATGTGAGTCCTCCTCATTCTGCATATCCTTAATCACGATCATTACAATCAATTCATCGTTACGCTCTATCAAGTCTTTATTTAGTTTAAGCATCCACATTGAATTAATGGCTAGTATGATTGATATAATTATCCATAATGTCATCTACTCACTCCCTATAATGTATTCACAAACGCTAAGCACTGTTCTTGTCCCATATACTTATCTTCTGCATGCTCTCTGTTGTCGATAATTGTCGGCACAGTCATGATTAAAAATCTCATCGCTAGTTCTGGTGTTTTTTCTGCATCTATATATTCTATCTCTATATCCTTCTTACTCAACGCATCTTTTACCTGCGGACACTTTGTACAGTGTGAAGTCGTGAACATGTATAATTTACTCATTTTATTATTCCTCCATTAATTTTCTGTTATCGCCATAATAATTAGCGCTAATACGATCACTACAAATATTGTTGCTGCAATTAACATTAGTAACGCCCCATTCCCGTAAACCATGTCTCTGCTTCTTTATACTTATCTGATTCATAATCTATTGGTGCATCTACGCTATCGTTCACACTCGCATACTTATATGACCTCTTAACGTATGTGTATAATGCTAATACTGATATTGATAATGTGATTAATATTAGTTTCATTTCCACTCACTCCTTATTTAGTATCTGCTTAACTCGTTCTAGGATATCTAGGTGACTTCCGCCACCCTTATCCTTACAAGTCTGCTTGCTTGATAAAACTTCCATCTTTACTCATAACTCCTGTTCTATCTTTAATCTCTCCATACGCTTGTTCTAAGCACTCCTGTAAACTCATACCATTTTGTTGAGCCAATATAACCAATGTAACGATAACGTCTCCTATACCATCTCTAAGTTCGTCTATATCATTCCTACACAACGCTGCTGCAACCTCGCCCATTTCTTCTGAACTCTTAGCATATTGTGTAAAACCATTACCTTTATCTAGTCCTTTATCTATTGACCATTGCTCAACTTGTTTAATTAACTGATCCATTTTTTCATTCTCCTCATTCATTGATTTATTCTTTGTTCTCTATATTTAGTTTTTACTTTCGATAATCTTTACAATAACTGCCGATGCACCTGCTGCTACTAACGGAATTGTTTTCTTTGCAATATCTGTTGCACCTTCTCTGATTATTTTTACAGTTGTTGGGTTAATTTTCGCCATCGTTCCCACTCCTATTCATTTGTAAGTCATATAACACATTGCCAAACTCATTCGTTGCATCTCGACTATCCATTTCAGAAAGTTCTTTTGCTAATTCTTGCTGTGCTTTGAATGATATTAGTCCTTGTTCACCATTGTGTAACTTGATATATGTTTTAATTTTACTTTCTTTATGATCTTTCCATATTTTTTCATAATTCACTTTAGCCATTCTGATCACGTTCCTTATCAATCACATTTAGTGGTTTCTTTTGTTTGTGTACTTCAATTCTATTTTCGATTCTGTTAATAATTATTGAAAAGCCATCAAAATCATCATCTTGTAAATAATCTTCTATTTCTTCTCTATTTATTGAAAATAATTGTTGTCCGTCTTGGTACATAAATGATTTAACTTCTTTCATGAGTATCAGCCTCCAACTCATCTGTATTAACACCAATATCATCTAACATATGTTGGTACTGAATATATCTAGCACTAGCATTGATAGCTAACTTACCCTTGATTAATCTAGCGAATACTTTTAACACTCTGCGATAATTTGATACATCTTCGATAAGTGAATCACGCTCACGCTTATACTGAATACTTTCTGCGACTGCTTCTTTTAACCCAGCCGTTAACTTGTCATGCGCTGTTTTATAATGATCGAGTTGTTTCTCTAACTCTGCGATTGATTCTCTTGTGTGTTTGATTGTGACCATTCAGTTAGCCTCCTTAACATCTTCATTTTCTTCTTGTGATATGTTTCTTATGTGATTGCATAATAATTTCGGTATTATTGAACGCTCAACAGAACTCTTTAATCCTTGTGTCCCCGTCCTACTTCCTCTAGGCGCTGAAACGTGACAAGGTTGTCCGTTTTTACACATAGCTTTAAAGTTTGGGTTAGGGTGATTAGTCCATATATCTGTTGGTTTCATTCGGGTATCGCCATATTGGCAATATGTTACTGTATATCTCGTTAATCCTTGCATGAAGTCCATTTTTCTTAATCCACCACGTGGGTTTTCGATAAACCAATATTTAGGCTGCAACTCTTGTATTAATCTCAATACATTTTTATTAGTTATGTCACAAAATTTAGCGTAATCTGATTTAGGTAATAAATTCCCTGTAACTTCATCTCTTGTTCTATGGTGTGATATTCCAGCTATTGAATAACTTGTACAGTCGGGTGATGCCCATATCACATCAGGTCTACCAAATTTATCTAATACTTCATCAGCAGTTAATTGTGAAATATCAGCATATAAATCTATATTTTTATGTTTTTTATCCCATTCAACACTAAAAACTTGATGTCCTTCTTCTTCAAATGATTTTCCTACCGATCTAGTACCAGCGAATAATTCTAAAATCTTCATGTGCGTCCCCCTTATACTTCAAATATGTCCATTTGTAGATTTAACTCTTGTTCTAACAATAATCCCTTATCTGCTTTAAATTGATTCAATTGACTATCCGTTAATATATGCTCTTGTTTAACAAATGGTGTCTGTGGCATACCTAGTAAAGTGTTCGTAACTTCACCAGGTATCACAGTAAACATTTTGCGTCCTTCTACGTTATATAGGTTGTATTTATCAAGTAGTCCCATTCACTCACTCATCTCCAATTCATCTACTGGTATTTTCACTGCTATTAACGAACCTTCACACTTTTTACGTTTAATCAACAAGTTCATATATGCCGTTGTTGCTAGGCGTTGTACTGTCAGAACCGTTACACCCATTTTCTCTGCACATTCTTCAGCTGTACCATGACAAATGATGTCATCACCTTTATACACAACATACTCAAATAGTTGTCCTTTCTTAGGTCTTGCCATAATCTACACCTCGCTTCTCAATCTGTTGGCAAATGATGTGTTTTCTTCCACATATTTTCTCTGTTTCTTAGTTAACGGTAAGCCTTGACGCATCATTGAAATAATATCGCTCTCACGTTCTTCAATTTGTATTTGTTCCATCGTTTTCCCTTTAGGTCTATTATTGTTATAAGGATTATCCTTAACTGCTGGTGTAATGATTGCTTCTTCCCATGACCAACCCTTATTAATGCGAGAATAAAAACCACTGTATGTTACTTTCGCTTTATGCTTATGTTCTTGATAATAATAAGATGATGATTTACTAAACTTTTCGCCATATTTATCGTTAATCATTTGGAAAATCATATCTTCTTCTGCCGTACGCTCTTTATCTCTCAACGTTATATATATTTTATATAGCATTGATGTACTGCTAGTTGGATTGATTTTGAACCCCATTATGCCCACCCCTTAAAATATGAGTAAAATAACTCATTATAATATTTACTGCGTGGTACTGGTTTGCTTTCAGCCTTCTTATAATTAACTTTCTTAGTTTTCTTTTCTGACCAGTCAATCACTGGTGCGTAATGTGCTTTTCTACCGTACATTTTCCATCTTCTCCTTAATCAACCCATAATATTTCTGGTTCGAGATTTTTTATTTTTCCATCTATTAGGTCGTACATTTTGTTCTCCGCAAGGTTTTGTACATACTGTTCCGCATCTTCTGTTGTATTAGCAGGTACTTGCATTTCAACACGTATTGTAGCTGTGGTATTTACTACTACATTTTTATATTTTCGTTCCACTGGATCACTCCTTAGCTTTCTTGCGTTCTCGTCTAACCTTTTTCAACTCGTCATAGTCTATCCAGTCTTTGCCTGTATACTTAGGTGCTTTACATATCCACGTAAGTTCTACGTCTTGATATTTGTATCTGAATAACTTAGCTTTTAATTTAGCTGTTTCAGTTGCCATTCCTTTTACGTCTATGACTTCGATTAGTTCACCATTCTTCCATAATGCAAAATCTGCTATATATTCTGTTTTACGCTGCTTATCTAATTTAGGTATCAACTCATATCTTGGCTGTACCTCTATTCGGTCAAACTTGCCTACGTTGATTTGTTTCTCTAGGAATTTGTAAAATTCACATTCAACCGTGCTATCAAACGTTATCCCGTTATATTCAACTTTCTTAGCGTTGTATTTACTCAAGTTTTCCACCCTTTAACATTTTATTTAGACGCTCATCCACCGACACCCACGAGTCTTTTAGGTGGTATTTAGCATTGAAGCTATCCATTCCCATGTTGTGCTGCGTCTGATGATGCGAATGGCATAATGCCAACACTTTGTTATCTGTATGATCTATTTTTCGTCTGTTCCGTCCTCTACCGACTGCGTGATAATGTGCGAGTTCTGAATTGGGTTTCCCGCATATCACACACTTTCGATGCACCGTAGCTAGATACAAGAACGTTTGGTCATTTTTCATCAAGTCGCTTGTCTTATAATTCAGTGGTATGTCATTTTGAAACACCCACGCAGTTATTACATCAATTAGTTCGCTAGCTATATGTCTTGTCGTATCTGTTAAACTAATTGGTTCATATCCTTTTATCATTTCTAAGTAGAATTGAAATTGTTGTCTTAAATCTCCTTGTGGTTGACCAGTGAATAAGTAAATGTCATTCAGTAATGCAAATATCTTCTTACGTTGTTGTATCGTTATTTTCTTGCCGTCTATCACTTCTAAGCTCACATCTAACGGATAACCGTTATCTATCATACGCAACGAATCGCTATCTAACGCAACGTTGCGTACAACTACATCAAAACTATTATTATTGTTCTTGTATTTGTCTATATACATCATCAAAATCAACTCTTTCAGCTATATAAGGGTTGCCAGATTTGTCGAAAATATTTATACCTTTATTAAAATGCTCGCTAATGTAATTGTGTCTCTGTCCTAAATATCCACTTGCTAATCGTTGATTTAGAAAGTACTTTTCTTCACCATTTAATGTATTAATTAATTTGATTCTTTTTGAACTTTTATTCAAATTATTTCTATGCGCATGAAGATTGTTTTCAGCGATTGTACACCACTCTAAATTCTCTGATTTATTATCACTAGGGTTACCATTTATATGATTTATACAATCTTTATTAGGTACTTTTGGTATAAATGCTGATGCAACTAATCTGTGTATAAAAAAATCATGTGTTTTTCCGTCTTTCCACAAACTAACTCTTTTGTGTTTTCTTTTTATGTCTTTTCCTTTTAATATTTTTTCTTTTAATAACCTTGATGTCCCGTCACTTCTTTTGGTTTTATAAGTTAATCTTTTAACCCTTCCATGATCACTAACTTCATAAATACCTTCGTAGCCCACAACATCTTTCCAAATTTCTGTCATATAATCACCTCATCAAAATGGTAAATCATTTTTATTCACTTCTGGTTCTGAATTAGCGAATGGACTAGTAGCTTGTTGTTTAGGCGCTGCCTGTCCTTGATTGCTACCTTTTTTCTCAACGAATGTTATATCTCTTACAACTAAATCATTCGTATACACCTTTTGACCTTGTTTATTATCATAGCTACCTGACTGCCAACGCCCACTTATTCCGATTTTGTTACCTTTACTAAAGTGTTTTGATAGCATTGTTGCTTTATTTCCAAATGCGATGCAAGGGATGAAATCACTCTCATATTCACCTGTTTGCTTATCTTTGAATTGTCTTTGTACTGCCACCATAAAACTCGCTACGTTACCTTCTTGTCCTTTTAATTCAATATCTTTCACTAGATTACCCATAATATTTACACTATTCATTTTGTCATTTCTCCATTTCGTCATATATTTTATTTTTTACTTCATCGTAATTGTCTAGCTCATTTATTAGTCCGTTACCGATCATTTCTTTCATTGTTACGCCAAACTTTAAGTAGTAACCTTTCACAAGTGGATTTCTCTCGTTCTTATATAGATTTCTAGCGAGTTCTAAAGCTCTTTCTACCGTAAACACCTTACGCATCTAAGAACCTCTGTATAGGCTTGTAGAAGTCTAGTTTGACTGTTCCTACTTGACCATCTTTATTTTTAGCTACAATACACTCAACCTCTGATTTACCAAACGAGTCAGGAACTTCTGGTTGGTTGTAGTAATCATCACGATAAAGTAGCATAATCACATCGCCATCTTGTTCAAGTCCTCCCGCTTCTTTTAAGTCAGACATCATAGGTCGTTTGTCATTTCTATGTTCCACGCCCCTACTTAATTGTGCTAATGCAATGATGATTGCGTTCGTTTCTTTCGCTAGTATTTTTAATTCTCTTGAGATTGTTTCCACTTCTAATCGTCTATCTTTAAAGTTTCCATCAGCCTTCATAAGCTGAACATAGTCAATGATTACTACATTCTGTTTGTCGTTATTCGATATAATGTTTCTAATCTTCTGTGGCGTTATATTATTGTTATCTAATATTTTGAAATCTAATTTTTCATATATACCTATCTGGTCAATCACTTTTTCAATATCTTCATCAGTTAATAAGTCGGCATTTTTAAACTTATGAAGCTGAACCTTCGATAATGATGAAAGTAATCTGTCGGTTATTTTGCGCTCGTTCGTTTCGAGTGAAACAAATGTTACTGCACATCCACTGATAGCGAAGTTAGTACCTAAATTTATCGCTAAAGCAGTCTTACCAGCGCTTGGCCTTGCGCCAATCATATTTAACTGTCCTGGTTGGAATCCGTCGATCAATGAATCTAAGTTGTTGAATCCAGTTTTTAATATATTCGGTTTCGTATTTCCCATTAAGTCGTCCATAACGCTTAATAGAGTATCTTTTTTGCCATCCTTTTCTTTTATAACCAATTCGTCCATAGACTTCATTACATCGTCCATATGAGCTTTATTTTGCAAATTAGGACTATTCTTATATAATTCTATCGCTTTGATTCGTTCTCTTTGCTTATACGCTTCTAAAACATCATGTTGATATTGGTCAAAGAATACTTTTGCGATTAAATCTTCATCAAGTAACATCCTTACTCTTTCTGGACTAATGAAGTCATTAGGATGTGCTTTAGCTTTAGCGTACAATCCATGCTTATCAGCTTTGCCTTCACGTTTGAAATATTGAATACATAGTTTTAACTCGTAATCTTCAAACATATCTTCTGTTAAAGCTAATTTGGTATATAAGTCTGGATATTGGATTAAAGAGGCGATAACTAAATCTTCGTTATTCATCATTGTCACCTGCCTTTAACCTAGCCATCATCTGTTGCATACGTTTTAAATTTTCTTCTCTACGCTTACGTTTTTCTGGGTCTTTCATTTCTTCTTGCACGATTTGTTTATCTCTCTCAATTTTCTTTTTATAATCATCTGCAGGATTATATTCATCTTTAACTAAGAAATCACTTATGGTTGGTGGATATTTATTGTTTTCAATATATTTATTTAATTTATACTTAGTTTTTTCGTAGTTACCTTTTTCTACAATATCTATCCATGTAATAGCTTTTTCTTTAGTAAAATTAATGTTGTTGAATACCGTTGCGATTAACTTAACTATTTCGTTAGCTTCTTCTCTGGTCATTACAACACCTCATCAAATAACTTTTCTTCATCATTAGGATTACGATTAGATGGTTTAGTTTTTTCATCTTGATTAAGATATTTATCAAAGTTAGATCCTCTAAATAATGTTGATGGTTGTAAATAACTTTTCATCTTGTCATCATTAATCCATTCATTAGTTTTTATATCTATTACTTTCATAAAGTCATCTAACTTATATCCTTCATTGAATCTAGCTTTTATTAGTTTTCTATTAGATACAGATTTATAACTAAACCTCTTATTAACTTTCTTATTAAGGTATTCAATAATGGTTTTATAAGGTGTTGCGTCAGATTCATCTGACATATTAATATTCTCTGTAGTAATCTCTGTAGTAATCTCTGTTAAGGATTTGCTAGTTTCTTCACTATCCATTGTTAAGTTTCTTAACTTTCCATTGTTAAGTTTCTTAACTATCCAGTCTTGTAGCGTGTTCAAGTCTATTTTGTAGTGTAAAGTTGGTGCGCCATTAGCTTTTTTAAGTGCTGTATCGACTATATTTAACTCTTTTAATTTATCGGTAGATCTTCTGACTTGATACTTCGATAAATGCAATTCTTCTTCCCACTCTTTATACGATTTGTAAAAATAACCATCATTTCTTTTTGTTCTATCCGACCAATAAACCATTTGATTTAATAAAGCCGCTGTCGGATAATCTTTAGTTATTTCTAAATAGATTACTGGTATTGGGATAACATTACTTTGACCACTAAATTTAGTTATTATTGAAGCTATATAATTTCTATTGCTTGCCATCAATTATCACCTCGTTTGCTATCAATCAACACATTCAATTGCTTAATCATTGGATTAATTTGTGCCTCCGTTATTGAGTCATAATCAGTTATTTTCAGCCATTGCATAACTTTCTGTTCGCTTGCATCATCGCCACCAATTTCAACTGCTTGTTTGATTTTGTCTTGCAAGTCTTTAATGTGTTCTAGCTTAGCTTTAGGTGACTCTGGCATTTCTTCACCGTTATAAATGTAGAGTCCTAATCCATGTAGTGCTGCTGCTTTAACAAAACAACGCTTATGAGCTTTATTGATGTCAAATGTAGTTGCAGAACCTTTTGGTAACGATTTGTTCTTAAAGTCTAATACTGGCAGTAATTCAGTTTCAGTTTTACCTTTGACAGTCACGGATACTTGTACAAAATATCCTTCTGGTGTAGCAAGATATGGTACAAAAACTTGTTCGTTTGCGATGTCTGGATGTGGGAATGTGTGAGTTTCTATTTTGTAGTCTGGATCAACTGATTTTAGTTGTTGATGCGCCCATGACCATGACAGATAACTCAACCCGTTCTTCTTCTCTATGTGTTCATTTACGTTCATTTCGTTTAATTGATTAAATAATGATTCAGTCAATTTCCATTTCCTCCTCTATGTCTATATCGACGTGTGTATGCTTTATAACGCTATGGTTAGTTAAGTCGATAGATAAGTCCTCTATACCTGTAAACGCTCGAGCATCGCCTTTATATGTCGAATACTTAATAGTTGGCACGTTACTTGTTGGTTTGTTCGTCACCCATAGATATTCTTCTTTGAATTTGATTAGATATGTGATAGTCTCTTTGCGTTTCTCACTCATCTGTAATCAACCTTTCACCAGTGATGACATCTTTCATATACTCGAATGTGCGCATTATATGTGCATCACTATGCCATTCGTAAATTGTGAGTGACTTGTTATGGTAATCATATCTATCATCAAAATGTGCAACGATTATTCCAAACTGTCCGTCATCAAAAATCTTAGTCATAACATCAACTTCTGAGTCGGAATAAATTTGCTTAATGATTAGATCCGATGCTAAATTTGCTAATCTACTTTTATCCATACTTGACGACCTCCTGTATTTAGTTGTATTCTTTAAGTAATTAAATTTAGTAATATTTTCGACTCTTACTGTCTGCAAACAGTAGGAGTTTTTATATTGTTAATTGAAAATTTTCTTCCATACCATACTTAACTAAGAATTTTTGTTTGTTCATTATTTCGCTTTTAGCAACGAATGATGACAAACGTTTAACTTCATCAACAATTAGTACATAAGGCTCGTTGAACCATTCAACGATTGGATAAATTGATTCATCACTTTCGACAGTTCCGACTTGCGTGCAAACTTCATTATCAAAAATTAATTCATTTTCTAAATTACGATTAATTGAAATTACTTTCATATTATTACTCCTCCATTTCCTTCAAACTTTCGTCCCACATTGCAAACGCTATGCCTGTTACTAACCACATCAATAATGAATGTTCAACTGGTGTTGTACTGAACGATGCTATGATGAAGAACTCGACTACTACTAACAATGTAAGCATCGGATATTTTAATATGTTCCAAGTTGTTGTCATTTCTTATCCCTCCTTGTATTCCAGATTAGTAGCACTTGCTCGATGATTTCTTTATCCGTTACGACAAACCCTTTTGTCTCAAATGGTGTGCCGTCTTTACGAAAACATTCAACTTTGTAATCTTTCATGGTAATCACTCCTTATCATTAAGAAATTTATTAATGAAATATTGTTGACCTTTTCCAGTAATCTTTGTTGTTCTAGTAATTTGACTTGAACCGTCTGGGTTATTAATTGTTCTCTTTTTGATATCCATGATTTCTAAATCAGCGCTTCTTTGTGTTGGTAAGTTGTAATTCTCACCTTTTTGTTTAATGAGATAACCGTTATCTCTTAACCACTCGAATAATCGGTTTTGTCCAATATCTACACCATTTTGTTTAAGTAATTTTGCTAACTCTCCTACGAGAATGGAACTCGTGCTTCCTGCTACTGAATCAGCGAATAACACTTTCGGTTTGTCACGTTCAATTTGTAGCTGTAATTGTTTGTTTGTGTTGTTTGCGATTTTTAATGCTCGTTGCATTATCATTTCAGGACTATTCCATGCTTTTTCAATTTGAATGAAATACTGTCTGGCTTGTTTACCTTTTTCGCTTCTTTGGATCATTGCTATTTCTTTTGCTGTATCTAAAGTTAGTGCGTGGTCTGTCACGAATTGAAAACCACCATTTGCGATTGGACAATTTTGTCCAACTGTAGAATAATCAACATTTTTTTCGAAACCATACTCACTCATTCTTTCGAACCATTTCTTATAAGGTGTTTTAACTTCTAAAGCTCTGTGCAACTCTCGACCACTTACTGCGATTTCTCCGTTCTCTTTCTCTTGAATATTGAACATTTGCCCAATGGCATTTTTAGTTTGCAAATCTTGCATCCTGCTTCCTCCTGTTCTCTCATCAGCACCCACATACAACATTTAGTTATCGCAATGACCATTTAATGTATTTTGGTGTGGCTCATATCATCGCCGACTCTCGCTCGTAAATGCTCTATGTGAGTGCTGAATTTGTTTTACTTATTAATGTAATTCGGTTTTTCCGAATCGACACCTAAAAAAATATTTGCTACTTTAATATCTAACGCTACTGCTAATTTCTCAACTGTGGAATATTTAGCGTTGTGTAAGTTCGCTACGTCTTTTTCATAGTTGATGATCGTGCGTTCTGTAACGCCTGTCATTTCTGATAGTTTACTTTGACTGTAACCTCTTAACGCTCTCCACTGTCTTAATGTCAAAACTGTTTGCTCGTTCATTTCTGTATCACCTCGCTTGTCTTGATTACTATATTACATTACGGCTTTTCCGAAGTCAAGACTTTTATATCATTTTTTCCGAAAATTAATTTCGGTAAAACTGTTTTCTTTTTCATGCTTTAGTGTATAATATAGGTATAAACTAATTAGGAGTGATGAAAAATGTTCAGTGAGAATCTAAAATATTTGCGACAGAAACATAATATGGAACAAATCGACTTAGCGCATAAGTTAGGAAGAAAGAGTGCATCCAGTATTAGTGAATGGGAAAAAGGAAAATATACACCTAAGATGAAAACCCTAACTGAAATCTCTACATTATTTAATGTGAACATTGATGATTTAATGACGAAAGATTTACGATTAGATAACGATAGTTACAAACCAACTACGATTGCAGCACATCTTGATGGAGAAGTTGATGACCTTAATGAAGATGAAATGCAAAAAGTATTAGAATATGTGAAATTTTTGAAATCACAACAAGGGAAATAGCATCACTTCGGTGGTGTTTAATATAAATATAAAAAAACGGGGGAATACGTTATGGCAAAGAAAAATTATACTGATGTAGCTTTAAACAAAGATAATGAAAAATGGTTTAACAAAATTGAGGAGTTAAGTATACAATTACAAAATGAAAAAATATCTAAACGTGAAAAAAAGAAAATAGAGAAAGAAATCGAACAGAATAAAAAATATATTATCAAGAGTGATTTTTGGTTTAAAAAAGCAGAGTCTTTTGAAAAAAATGGGGAAATGTTAAAACAAACTGGTAAGTCTATGCAAAAAGTTGGATTAAAAACTACTGCTATTGTTTGGACACCCGCTCTATTTGCTGGGTACAAAGTATACCAAAATATCAAAGGTAGCACTGAAACACCTGAACAAGATTTGATTGAATTAATAAAACGTTGTGAAAAAGATTATAAAGATGGAAAAATTGATGAACGAACTATGAAAGAGTATATTGTCAAATTTACTCAAGAAGAATATAGAGCGTAACCTCATACTATGTGGGGCTTTCTTATAAGGAGGAATAAACTTGAAAACCGCATTGTATTTAAGAGTATCCACGCAAGAACAAGCTACTACTGGATATAGCATTACAGGACAAGAGGATAAGCTACGAGCCTATGCTAAGGCTAAAGGGTTCGGTAATATCAAAGTATTTACTGATGCTGGTTATAGTGGATCTAATACTAAGAGACCAGCGCTAGATTTATTGATCAAAGAAGTTGAGCAGGGTAAAATATCTAACATATTGATTTATAAATTGGATAGATTGAGTAGATCACAAAAAGATACACTGTATCTAATTGAAGAAAAATTCTTGAAGAATGATGTAGCACTTATCAGCTTATCGGAATCGTTCGATACTTCTACCCCATTTGGTCGTGCAATGGTCGGTATGCTATCTGTATTTGCTCAATTAGAGCGTGAGAACATAAAAGAACGTATGATAATGGGTAGAGAACAAAGGCTTAAAAAAGGCTTATGGCATGGCGCTGGTGGTGGATCAGGTAAGGTGGCGGGATATGATTATAAAGATGGTAAACTTGTCATCAATGAATACGAAGCATTGTTCGTTAGACGTATGTTTCAGTTGTATGTTGAAGGCGAAGGCTACTTCAACATATATAAAAAGTTGAGCAAGGAAATGCCAGGTGTTATCAAAGATCCTAGCAACATTAGTAAGCTACTTAAAAACTCAGTTTATATAGGTATGATAGATTACAACAGTAAAACGTATAAAGGCATACACGAACCAATAATTGACGAGCATACATTTAATACTGTACAAAAGTTAAGACAAACTAGGACGGTTAATAGGGATATGAGCATAACACGTTACCTATT
Source organism: Mammaliicoccus sp. F-M27 (assembly GCF_022387115.1). NCBI lineage: Bacteria > Bacillati > Bacillota > Bacilli > Caryophanales > Staphylococcaceae > Mammaliicoccus > Mammaliicoccus sp. F-M27. The sequence continues at coordinate 278,911 of NZ_JAJNIE010000002.1, forward strand.
ACCTAAACTGTTGAAGTGTGGATATTGTGGCGAGAATATGATTGGTAAGACGGGATCTAAGAAAAAAGACGGAACTTACTACACTTATTATTGTTGCTATTCAAAAGAAATTAAGCGAAGAAAAAAAGTTATTAATAGTAACTTCAGTCATGAATGTGAATCGGTCTATCACACTGCGCAATTAGTCGAGGATAAAGTGATTAATGAAGTGAAGAAATTAGACTCAACGAAGATTATTCGTGATTACGAAACTAAAAATGACGACCATATAATATATGAAAAGCAAATTAAAGATATTGATACTAAGATTGAAAAGTTGATGAATCTATATATTGATAGCAACATTGATAAGAAAACGTTAGATGTTAAACACAAAGAATTAGGAGATGAAAAATGTCTTATTGAAAAAACAATGCGTGATTCTACAGTAGATGTTAATAAAGAAGTAGTATTGAAGCATCTAAGTAATTTTAAAGATATTGACTGGGTAGATGACCGTGAAGCATTGAAAAACTCGCTACACATACTGATTAAAGACATACGCATATATAATGATTCTATGAAGGTAAACTTTAATATCTAATATGTAGTAACAAGACTAACCATTACTTTGATCAATCGCCATAAAGATTTGTCCATTTATTTTAAAAATAGAATGTTGTACTGTACCTGGCTCTCCAGGTCCATCCTCGCCATATTTAACCATAGTTAAAATTTCACTGTCTTGAAAAATGGATGTATAAAAGTTAATAGCTTCTTCTGCTTCACCATTAAACATTAAAAAGGTCGTTATTTTTGGTATCATATAATGAACACTCCAATATCATATTTTAAAAATTTCTTATATCTTATATCTTTTAGTATAATCGTAATAAGAGCCAAAGACAAAGGAGAGATTTTATGTCATTTTCATTATTGTTACCTATCGTCATCATGCTCGCTGTTATTATAATCGGGTATGTCTTCATTAAACTATTTATGGACTAGTGTTATACAAAAAGCCACGATGCAAAATCAAATTTTGCATCGTGGCTTTTAATTATTTTATTTAATAGCTTATAAATCGATTCCGAACAACCAAGGTACCATAAACATCACGAAGCCAACGATAATAACACAACTGATTAAGTTTAACCAAAATCCTGTTGTACCCATTTCTCGTATCGTCACTTTATCTGTGCCGAATACAATTGCGTTTGGAGGCGTACCTACTGGTAACATAAACGCACAGTTTGCTGCCATTGCAGCTGGAATCATTAATGCTAAAGGATGCACATTTATACCTACTGCTATTGTAGCTAATATCGGTAATATCATTGTAGCAGTAGCTGTATTGGATGTGATTTCTGTTAGGAATAATACAAATAACGTTACAATAGAGATGATTAAAATAATATTTATGCCTTCTAATCCAGAAATTTGTTTACCCATCCATTTGTCTAATCCACTTTCTGTAATAGCTGATGCTAAAGCTAAACCTCCACCGAATAGTAACAAAATACCCCATGGTAAGTCTTTAGCAATTGACCAATCTAAAATTCTAGCAAATTTTCTTCTAGCCGGTATTAAGAATAATATAACAGCTATAAACATAGATATCGTTCCGTCTTTAACTAATTCCGTAAAAGGTAACTGTGTTAATAAGAATTCTCTTGATACCCATAAAAATGCAGCTAAACAGAATAATGTAAATACAACTTTTTCTTCATATGTTGTTTTACCTAATGCCTCTAATTCTCGCGTAATAATTTTTTTACCGCCGGGCAATTCTTTCATATCATGTTTAAACATAACAAAATTTAAATATGCCCAAGTAATTGCTAATAGTATGATGACAGTTGGCACACCCATTATCATCCATTGCCCGAAACCTATTTCTTCACCAAATATTTTTTCATACTGACCTTTTAAAATAATTAAAGGAGGTGTTCCTATTAAAGTTCCAAGCCCACCTATCGTACCAGCATAACCAATACCTAAAACAAGTGATTTTTCAAATTGAGTTAAACTATGGTTTTCATTTCCATTGGCTGTAAGCTCATTAGCCTCTTTAATAATCGCCATACCAATTGGAATCATAATCATAACAGCCGCTGTATTTGATACAAACATTGAAAGTGCACCAGTTGCAATCATAAAGCCTAGTAAAATCCTACCAGTACTTGTACCTATACTTTTAATAATGACAAGTGCAATTCTCGTATGTAAATTCCATCTTTCCATCGCAATCGCAATAATAAACCCACCGAGGAATAAGAATATAATATCATTTCCATAAGCGCTAGATACTGTTTCACTATCCATCACGCCCCCTAATGGAAATAAGAATAAAGGCATTAAACTCGTAGCGGGAATTGGAATAGCTTCTGTTATCCACCATACTGCAATCCATAAAGTAGCTGCCATAACATATACACCAGTTTGACTTAATCCATCTGCCTTGAAAAATAGCAATATTACTAAAAATAGTAAAGGTCCTAATATCAATCCAATTAATTGAGCTGTATTATAAGCTTTCAATTCAGGATCCGGCTTATTTTGAGACTTTAATGCATCAGATGAAAAGAATTTCAACATCTCTTTAGTTCTTCCACTTTCTTTCCAAAGCTGTTCAGTAATTTTTTTCTTTTTATTACGCATATTATTACGCCCCCTTTAGTGTATTTGTTAACATTTTAACAAAGTTTATACAAAAGTAGTACTATTTTCTGAATATTCTATAATAATTATTAATAAAATCACTAAATTATTTCAAATAATAATATAACAAAAAAGGCTGAGACAATTTATTGTCCCAACCTCATACTTAAGGAAATTTCAGCAAAGCTTTCCTATAGTGTCATGTGTTAATTTTGATGCTTTTGATCTTCAAAGAACCCTTTTTTCTCGAGTTCTTTTTTAATGCTTTTAAATATATTTTTGTCATCTAAATCATATCTTCTTTGTCTATTAACATTCGTATTATTTGAGTATCCAGTGCGTTCATACAAATTATGATCTCTTACTTTATAGTGATTAAAGTCAGTCGTTTTTTCAGAATCTTTTTTTAGAAAATCATTAATATGTCCCCATTTTTGTATCTGCTCTTCTTTTTCTTCTGCAGATAGTTTATGTTGGCTTTTCATAAAGACCCCCCTTATCTTGACTTTATTATAAAGTATCTTTCCACGCTTTTAAAGTTTTTATATCTTTATTTTGGATATACCCTTCTTTTTCAGCAACAGAAATAAGTTCATCATAATTTGATAGTGTATAGAAAGGAACATCAATTGATTTGAATGCTTCTTCTGCTTTTTTGATGCCATATGTAAAGATTGCGAAGACGCCTACAACTTCTGCACCATCTTCTACTAAAGCTTCTACAGCATTAATTGATGAGCCACCTGTAGAAATTAAATCTTCAATTACAACTACTTTTTTCCCTTTGCTTACAGCACCTTCGATTTGATTACCTTTACCATGGCCTTTACTTTTAGATCTCACATAACTCATCGGCAATCCTAATTGATCTGCTATGAATGCAGCATGTGGAATACCTGCTGTTGCCGTTCCTGAAATAATTTCAACATCTTGTGCATATTCTTTAATTAATTCAATAAGTTCTTTATAAATCGTTTCTCTTATTTCTGGATAAGCTAAAGTGACCCTATTATCACAATAAATTGGTGACTTAATGCCAGAACTCCAAGTATACGGATTTTCAGGTGATAGTGTAACAGCTTTAATTTCTAATAGTGATTGCGCAATATTTTGTGTCATATATTATCCTTCCCATCTTTGTAATATTTCATGATATCGTGAAACTGGATTTTGATGCTGAGTGATAGAACGCCCAACTACTATATGTGTTGATCCAAAGCTTTTAGCATCTTCCGGTGTCGTTACTCTTTGTTGATCGTGCGTTTTGTCAGATTCTAAACGTATACCAGGTGTTACTTTTAAAAATGCTTTTCCGATATGTTCTTTAATAAGGTTTGATTCTAAAGGTGAACAAACGACACCATCTAAGCCAGCTTGTTGCGTCATTTTGGCAAAATGAACGACAGAATCTTCTACTGATGTTTGGATGTTTTGCTCATTTCGCATTTGTTCTTCAGTCGTTGATGTTAATTGTGTAACAGCGATTAATTTGGCTTCTGGATTTGTTGAACGTAATCCTTCAAGTCCTGCTTCCATCATTTTCACGCCGCCAGCTGCATGTACGTTTATTAGATCAATATTATATTTACCTAACCCTTTTAAAGCGCCTTTTACTGTATTAGGAATATCATGTAGTTTTAAATCGAGAAAGATATCATGACCTCTATCTTTAATCATTTTTAAAGTTTCAGGACCATTTTGTAAATAGAGTTCCATTCCTACTTTCACAAAAAGGGGCTCGTCGAATAAATCTAGAAACTGTTCAACTTCTTCTAGAGTTGCAAAGTCTAAAGCGATAATTGGTGAATTTTTCATTTATTTCACAACTCCTTGTTGATTGTAAGTTCTTCCTTTAAGTTCAGTAATGTGTTGCACGCCAAGTTGATCGAGTAATGTTGGCAATTCATCTATAATATCTTTACAAACAGTAGGATTTTCGAAATTAGCTGTACCTACAGCGACTGCATCTGCCCCAACTGATATATAATCTATGACATCTTGAGCAGTTCTTACACCACCCATTGCGATGATTGGTATATCAACGTTTTGGCTAACTTCATAAACCATTCTCAACGCTACAGGTTTAATTGCAGGACCGCTTAATCCTCCAATTATATTGCTTATGATTGGCTTACCAGTCTTAGCATCTATTCTTAAACCAACTAATGTGTTGATCATCGTAATACCGTCTGCATACTCTGCAATTGCTTTAGCCATTTCAACGATATTCGTAACATTTGGTGATAATTTCACATATACCGGAACTTCTGAAACTGCTTTGACTTTTCTTGTTAACTCACGTGCTACTTCTGGTACTGTACCAAATTGTATGCCACCTTCTTTAACGTTCGGGCATGAAATATTCAATTCTAGTGCATGAACATTTGGCGCTTGTGAAATATGTTTAGCTACATAAACATATTCTTCTTCAGTTGAACCAGCTACGTTTGCAATAATCGGTACATCGAATTGTTCTAAAAATTTCAGTTCATGTTCTATTATATGCTGTACACCTGGATTCTGTAGACCTATCGCATTAATCATACCACTAGCTGTTTCAGCAACTCGAGGTGCTTCATTACCATATCTAGAATGTTGCGTTGCTGCCTTAATCATAATAGAACCGAGTTCAGACAAATCATAAAATTGGCTGAACTCTTTTCCAAATGCAAAGCACCCACTTGCTGGCATAACCGGATTTTTCAAATTCAAACCTGGCAAAGTTACATTTAATCTACTCATATGATCACAGCTCCTTTTTCAAATACTGGTCCATCTGTGCATACTTTAACATAACCCGCTTCATCATCAGTATGACAAACGCAAGCATAACAAGCGCCAATACCACAGCCCATGCGTTCTTCAAGTGAAATATAACCTTTAACATCACTTAATTGCTCTGTTAAAGCTTTAAGCATTGCTTTTGGTCCACAGCTATAAAAAATGTCGAAGGGTGTTTCGATATGATCAATAACAGTTGTAACAAATCCTTTAGTACCTAAGCTGCCGTCCACAGTTGCAATATACGTCTCACCTAGTGCATTAAATTCATCAATATAGAAAGCATCTTTATCACTTTGGAATCCTAACACATGAATTGTCTTTATACCTCTTTGATTCAGCTGTTTGGATAATTCATAAAGTGGTGGCACACCAATACCGCCTCCTACTAATAAAGCAGTATTTTGTGCTTCTTCTACAGGAAATCCATTACCTAACGGTGCAATTACATCAATTGGATCACCTGATTTCAAAGTAGAAATCATTTCAGTACCATGACCTTCTCTTCTAAAAAGCATCGTGAAAGTGCCTTCTTCACGATTCACTTCGCAAATGGATATAGGTCTTCTCAACATATGTTCAGTACCTGTACCAGCTTTAATATGAACAAACTGTCCTGGTTTTTTCATGTTTTTCGTAAGATCTCCATGTACTTTCAATTCGAAGATGGCGTCTGCTATTTGATTGTTAGATACAACTGTCATTAATTTGGACATCATAATCCCCCTCTACATTTGTTCCGTTTTAAATGTCATGCTTTCAATCACATCTGCTAAAGCATTAGCAGTATCTAATGAAGTTAAGCAAGGTATGCCGTTCTCAACCGATTCTCTTCTAATTTGGAAACCATCTCTTTCGTATAATTTCCCTTTCGTCATCGTATTCACAACGATTTGAACTTCACCTTTTTGAATGACGGATAGTAAATCGTGTTCTCCACCAATTTTACCTACAGTGTATACTGGAACGCCTTGTTCTTTAAAGTATTTAGCTGTGCCTGATGTACCAAAAATGCGATAACCAATTTCATGGAATCTTTTCGCAACCATTAAAGCTTCTGCTTTATCTTTATCGCTTACTGTAAATAATGCTGTACCTGTATCTTGTACTTTTAACCCACTAGCTGTTAAACCTTTGTATAACGCTTTTTCTAAAGTGCTATCTTTACCCATCACTTCACCAGTTGATTTCATTTCAGGTCCTAAAGTGATATCAACATTTTTAAGTTTACTAAAGCTGAATACCGGTGCTTTAACATACACGCCTTCTTTATATGGTACTAATCCACTTTCATAACCTTGTTCTTTTAATGAAATGTTAACAATGGATTTTGTAGCAATTTTAGCCATTGGAATATCTGTTATTTTGCTTAAGAAAGGTACCGTTCTACTTGCTCTTGGGTTTACTTCTAGTACAAACACTTCACCTTTAGAAAGTACAAACTGAATATTGATGAGACCAATGATGTTTAAACCTTTAGCTAATTTTGTTGTGTAATCTACTAATAAATCGATTTCCTCATCCGTTAAAGTTTGAGGTGGATAAACAGCTATTGAGTCACCTGAATGTACGCCGGCTCTTTCAATATGTTCCATAATACCTGGTATAACAACCGTTTCTCCATCTGATATTGCATCTACTTCGATTTCTTTACCCGTTAAGTAACGGTCAATTAACACTGGATGTTCTGGACTAGCTTTAACAGCTTGTTCCATATAATTTCTCAATTCTGGTTCTGCATAAACAATTTCCATCGCTCTTCCACCAAGTACATATGAAGGTCTGACTACAACTGGATATCCTATAGCATTGGCATTATCAATTGCTTCTTGAACTGAAGTCGCTGTTTTCCCTAGTGGTTGAGGTACATCTATTTTTTGTAATAATGCTTCGAATTCTTTTCTATCTTCTGCTCTGTTTAAATCTTCAAGCGTTGTTCCAAGAATTTTAACACCTTTTTTAGAAATTTTGTCTGCCAAATTGATAGCTGTTTGTCCACCAAATTGTACAACTACGCCTTTAGGTTGTTCATGGTTAATGATACTCATAACATCTTCTTCAGTAAGTGGTTCAAAGTATAATTTATCTGATATAGAGAAGTCAGTAGATACTGTTTCAGGATTATTATTAATAATAATCGCTTCGTATCCAGCTTCTTGTATAGCCCAAACTGCATGGACTGTAGCATAATCAAATTCCACACCTTGTCCAATACGTATCGGTCCTGATCCAAGCACAATAATTTTTTCTTTCTCTGTAACTACAGATTCATTTTCTTGTTCATAAGTACCGTAAAAGTATGGTGTTTCAGATTCAAATTCTGCAGCACAAGTGTCTACTGTTTTATAAACAGGGTTGAGGCCATTTTCTTGTCTTAAGTCATAAATTTCACGCTCTGATTGTTCCCATCTATGTGCAATCACTTTATCACTAAATCCATATTGTTTAGCCCATTGTAACGCTTCTAGGTTGCCTTTATTGTCTTTTAAGCCGTGTTCAATATCGATAATATGTTTGAATTTATTTAAGAAGAAATAATCAATTTGAGTTAATTCATGAATTCTTTCTAAAGATGTTCCGCGTCTAATCGCTTCCCCTATAAAGAACAATCTTTCATCATCTTGTGCTTTAATTCTTTCTTCAATAAAATCAAGTTCAAATTCGTCACCATTTGGTAATCCTAAATGATGCACGCCATACTCTAATGAACGAATAGCTTTTAGTAGTGATTCTTCGTATGTTCTACCTATTGCCATTACTTCACCAGTAGCTTTCATTTGTGTCCCTAAAACACGTTCCCCTTTTTCGAATTTATCGAATGGGAATCTTGGGATTTTAGAAACAACATAGTCTAATGCAGGTTCAAACGCTGCGTAAGAAGTCCCAGTAACTGGGTTTAACATTTCATCTAAAGTCATGCCAATTGCAATTTTAGCTGCTAACTTAGCGATTGGATAACCTGTTGCTTTCGAAGCCAATGCTGACGATCTTGATACACGTGGATTTACTTCGATAATATAATAGTCTAGAGAATGTGGGTCTAATGCGAGTTGTACGTTACACCCACCTTCAATTTTTAATGCGCGAATAATTTTTAAAGACACATCTCTTAACATTTGATACTCGACATCAGATAACGTCTGGCTTGGCGCAACTACAATTGAGTCACCAGTATGAATACCTACAGGGTCAATGTTTTCCATATTACAAACAACGATTGCATTATCATTTTTATCTCTCATCACTTCATATTCTATTTCTTTAAATCCTGCGATTGATTTTTCTAATAAACATTGTGTAACAGGGCTGTATTTCAAACCATTTTGAACAATTTCTCGCAGTTCTTTCTCATCATTACAAATTCCGCCACCTGTTCCACCCATAGTAAATGCTGGTCTAACAATAAGTGGGTAGCCGATTTTATTAGCGAAGTTTAAAGCGCCTTCTAAATCATTTACGATATCACTTTCTGGTACTGGTTCATTAAGCTCATTCATGAGTGTACGGAATAAGTCTCTGTCTTCCGCTTGTTCAATTGAAGTAAGTTGTGTACCTAATAAACGCACATTATTTTCTTCTAATACGCCATTTTCATGTAATTCAATTGCCATGTTTAAACCAGTTTGTCCACCTAACGTTGGAAGTAATGCATCTGGTTGTTCTTTACGAATAATACGACTTACAAAGTCTAGCGTTAATGGCTCAATGTAAACTGTATCAGCTATTTCTGTATCAGTCATAATTGTTGCTGGATTAGAGTTCACTAAAATAACTTTATAACCTTCTTCTTTTAGTGCTAGGCATGCTTGAGTTCCTGCATAGTCAAATTCTGCAGCTTGTCCGATGATGATTGGACCTGAACCAATTACTAGGATGGATTTAATATCTGTTTGTTTAGGCATTGATTGTACGCTCCTTCGCTTTATGTAATTTAATCATTTCAATAAATTCATCGAATAAATAGTTTGAATCGTGCGGTCCAGGTGATGCTTCTGGATGATATTGCACTGAAAATGCTGGATATTTTTTATGTCTGAGTCCTTCAATAGATTTATCATTTAATGCTATATGTGTTACTTCTAAATCTGTGTTAGCGATTGAATCTTCATCTATTGCATAACCATGGTTTTGACTTGTTAAATCAACTTTACCAGTTTCTAAATTTTGTACTGGATGATTCGCACCTCTATGTCCAAATTTCATTTTATATGAAGTTGCACCTTGAGATAGTGCAAATAGTTGATGGCCTAAACAAATTCCGAAAAATGGTATTTTTCCTACTAATTTCTCGATTGTTTGTATCGTTTCTTGAACACTCTCTGGATTTCCTGGACCGTTAGAAACCATGATACCGTCTGGGGAAATATTCATAATTTCTTCTATAGAAGTTTGATACGGTACCACTGTCACATCGCATCCTCTTCTATTTAATTCTCTCACGATATTTTCTTTTTTACCGTAATCTATGAGTACGATTTTATAACCGTCACCTGTAGAAATATAAGGTCTAACTGAAGATACTTGTGCTACTTCATCAGTTGGCAACGGCTCTGAATTTAAACGTTGAACTAATGTATCAATTTCATCCACGTTGTCTGTGAAACCTGCTTTAAGCACGCCAAACTTTCTAATTTTACGCGTTAAACTTCTTGTGTCTACACCTGAAATACCAGGTATATGGTAGAATTTCAATGTTTCATCTAATGATTTCGTCGATCTAAAATTACTTGGATAGTCACATGCTTCTCTCACCACTACACCATTTAAAGTCGGACTTAATGATTCAAAATCATCTCTATTAATGCCGTAATTACCAATAAGAGGATACGTAAACGTAATGATTTGCCCAGTATAAGATGGGTCTGAAATCGTTTCTTGATAGCCTGTCATAGCAGTATTAAATACAATTTCACCTACAGTTAAATCATCTGAACCTAACGTATATCCTGTATAAGTCGTACCATCTTCTAATACTAAGTAACGTTTGTTTTTCATTTTATATTTCCTCCTTATAGACGATTTTACCATTACAAATTGTTAAAATCGGATAACCTGACACGACCTCTCCAATAAATGGGGTATTACTACTTTTAGAAGCAAATTCCTCAGCAAGTATTGGTCTTTCTGTTTCTAAATCAATAATTGTTATATCAGCGTAACTTCCTTCTTCTAAACGACCATACGGTAAGTTGAAAGTATCGCTCGGTTTAGTTGTTAAGAATGCTACAAGTTGTTCTAAAGTGAATTTACCTGTTTTAACGAAGTGTGTATAAAGTAATTGGAAAGCTGTTTCACTGCCCACTATACCAAATGGTGCGTCAATCATTGAAACTTCTTTTTCTTCTTTAGCATGTGGTGCATGATCTGTCGCAATACAATCAATTGTTCCATCCAGTAAACCTTCTATTAATGCATCTCTATCTTCTTTTGCTCTTAACGGTGGATTCATTTTATAAATCGCATCGTCTCCAGGTACATCTTCTTCAGTAAGCAATACGTGATGAGGTGTAACTTCAGCCGTTACTTTAATACCAGCTTTTTTAGCATCTCTTATGACTCTTACACTTTCCTTAGTAGAAACATGACAAACATGATAATGACAGTTCGCAGCTTCTGCTAATAATACATCTCGTGCTATTTGAACTGCTTCGCAAATTGATGGAATGCCTGGTATATTTAATGCTTCACTGCGTTTACCTTCATGCATCGCGCCACCATATATTAATGAATTATCTTCACAATGTGCAACAATTGCTTTATCAATTTTAGCCGCTTCTTTCATTGCTTCATACATCATAGATGCAGTTTGAACACCTACACCATCATCTGTAAATTGGAACATGCCTCTATCTTTTAAAGCTTTAAAATCAACATGTTCTTTACCCGCTTGTCTTACTGTAATCGATGCATAAGGTAACACTCTTACAACAGCATGTTCATCTATAATGTTATGCAAACGGTCTAAATGTTCAACTGAATCAGGTACTGGTTTCGTATTTGGCATAGGACATACCGTCGTAAACCCACCTCTTGCTGCTGCTTTTGTTCCTGTTTCAATTGTTTCTTTATGCTCTCCACCAGGTTCTCTCAAATGTACATGCACATCTACAAATCCTGCAGAAATAAAATGTCCTTTCGCATCAATTGTTTCTTGATTTGTAACTTCAATATAATCATCTATTCGTTTAACTTTACCGTCTTCGATTTCAATTTCTTTGTTAATGAGTTGACCTTCTGATAAGATTTTTCCATTTTTGATTATAAGTGACATTTTACTTTTTCCTCCTTGTGATTAAGTACATCATATATACATGCCATTCTAATGAACACGCCATTCTCCATTTGCTTAAATATTCTTGATTTTGAACTTTCTACTAATGAACTATCTATCTCAACACCTCTATTAACAGGTGCTGGATGCATGACAATCGCTTGTTCAGGCAGTTTTTCATATCTCTCCATTGTTAAACCGTACGCTTCATGATATTTTTCAGTGCTAAATGTTGCACCTGATTCGTGTCTTTCATTTTGTACTCTCAATAACATACATACATCAACTTCTTCTATTACATCATCAATGTTAACATATGGGACATTTGAGAAGTCTGATTTCCACTGATCTGGTGCAGAGAACACGACTTCTGCACCTAACTTCGTTAAAGCTTCTGCATTACTTCTTGCTACTCTTGAGTTTTTAATATCTCCTGAAATAAGTATTTTTAAGCCTTCAAAGTAACCATATTCTTCATAAATAGTCATAATATCTAGTAAGCATTGAGTTGGATGTTGTCCACTACCATCTCCTCCATTTAATACTGGAATATTAAGCCCTTCTAAAGAATCATAATAGGCATTTTCACTATGTCTAATGACGAGTGCATCTACACCAATTGATTCTAATGTTTTGCACGTATCATATAAAGATTCTCCCTTTTGAACTGAAGAAGTACTTGTTTCAAAAGGTATAACTTCTAATCCTAACTTTCTTTCAGCCATTTCAAAACTACATTTCGTCCTAGTGGAATTTTCAAAGAATAAATTCGCGACCGTCATGCCTTTTTCAAATGGTTTAACACCATTTTCTTTAATATTTTGTGCTTTTGTAATGATGTTCATGATGTCATCTTTAGTTAGATCAGTCATAGTTAATAAATTTTTCAAGTGACACGCCTCCTGAGCATTATTTTATTTTCTTAGGCAATATAACATTGAGCAAGATACCCACTGTTGCAGCTAAAGCCATACCTTCAATGTTTAAATGAATGCCGATACCTGTGAAGTCTAAATGTGCTTTACCAATTCCTAATACTAGAATTACTGAAGCTATAATCAAATTTCTATTATCACCGAAATCGATGTTGTTCTCTACTAACATTCTTAAACCGCTTGATGCAATAATACCGAATAACAGAATGGATACACCACCCATTACTGGTGTAGGGATTGTAGAAATCATAGCTGTAAACTTACCTACAAATCCTAAAATTAAAGCAAGTGTGGCTGCACCACCAATTACCCAAATACTATAAATTCTTGTTATAGCTAATACGCCAATGTTCTCACCGTATGTCGTACTCGGTGGTCCACCGATAATTGAAGACACCATTGTGGATACACCATCACCGATTAATGATCGATGTAAGCCTGGATCTTTAAAAAAGTTTTTTCCAACAATTTTATTGATAACAATTTGGTGGCCAATGTGCTCACTAACTGTTACGAAAACAATTGGTAACATGATTAATATAAGTCCCCATTGTATAGATGGTGTGTAATCATGAAATGGCACGTAAATGTCAGGCATTTGTATCCATTTAGCTTTTGAAATTGGACTCAAATCTATAATTCCGAATAATAATGATGATATATATCCAACAATTATCCCAATAAGTACTGGAATAATTGATAAGAAACCTTTAAAGAATACCGAGACAATTATTGTTGTTATTAATGTTATAAGCGCTACTGTAATGTAAACACCACTATAGCCTTCCATTGCATTAGAATCTGTATACATTGCCATATTAACCGCAACTGGTGCTAAACCAAGTCCGATTACCATAATAACTGGTCCAACTACAACTGGTGGTAATAAGTTTAACAACCAATTTGTTCCTGTTATTTTAATAATGATGCCAATAATGACATAAAGCACACCACTCATAAATAGTGCGACCAACATTTCACCTAAGTCATGTGTCTTAAGTCCCACGATTATAGGTGTTATAAAAGCAAAGCTTGATCCGAGATATGCAGGTATTTTACCTTTCGTAATCAAAATATAAAGCAATGTTCCAAGTCCTGAAGCGATAAGTGCTGCTGAAACAGGCAATCCTGTTAAAAATGGTACAAGTACCGTTGCTCCAAACATTGCAAACAAGTGTTGCGAGCTTAAGAAAAACCATTGCGATGCTTTTGGTTTTTCATTTACATCAAGTATTGGCTCGACGGTGCGTTCAAACATTTCTTCGTTGTGTGACATTTTCATTCTCCTATTCAAAAAAAGATCCCTTCACAAGATATGCAAAGGGATCTATGGGTACAGTGACACCTATCGTAATAGATGTATCCTGTCTCATATAAACTCCTTTGCCAGTCTCTCGTACTGATTTAAAAGGATTTATTTAATTTAATTTTACAGCTGTTTGATTATCGAATTCTTCTAGTTCTACAACAATTGATTCATTAGAAGATGTTGGTACGTTTTTACCAACATAATCAGCTCTAATTGGAAGCTCTCTATGGCCTCTATCAACTAAGGTAGCTAGACTTATTTTTCGTGGTCTCGCATGATCTAATATAGCATCTAATGAAGCTCTGACAGTTCTACCCGTGTACAAGACATCATCAACAATAATGACATGCTTATCATTAATATCAACATCGATATTAAATGATTTCACTTTAATTGCATCATGCTGATTTTGAACATCATCGCGATAATGTGTCACATCAATTTCACCTGTTGGCACTTGAACTTGTTCAATCGCTTCGATTTTTTTCTCGATTCTATTCGCAAGAAATACGCCTCTTGTCTTAACACCTAACAAGACGATATCTTTAGTACCTTTATTCTTCTCAAGTATTTCATGTGACATTCTTGTTAATGCTCTATTTATAGCAGCATCATCCATGATTAACCTTTCAGCCATATTCAATCTCCTTCCACAAAAAAATACTCACGTCTTTAGAAGACATGAGTATATACTGGTACCTATAAATAGGTCCACACGTACATATTAAGTCTTCTCAGCCTCTCTGGACTGTCTGTTAAAGACGATTTAATTGTTAAACCTATACTATCGTTTTTTTCTGTTGATGTCAAAGTTTATATTGAATTAATTAAGTATTTTTACACGTTCGATTTATTTTTTATCTTCGTGCTTTCTTAATTTTTCTAATATTGTTGCAAAGTATTCAGGTAGTGGTGCTTCTTTTTCGATATATTCACCTGTGACTGGATGCTCAAAACCTAATAAACCTGCATGAAGTGCTTGACCGTCTATATTCATCGTCTTTTTAGGTCCATATTTTGGATCGCCGACCAATGGGAAGCCAATATGTTTCATATGAACTCTAATTTGATGAGTACGGCCAGTTTCTAACTGACAATTTACTAATGTATATTTTTCGAATTTATCAATAACATTAAAATGTGTCACTGCTTCTTTACCATCATCTACAATAGCCATTTCTTGACGTTCTCTAGGATTTCTTCCTATTGGAGCTTCAATCGTTCCAAATTCATGTGGTATATTTCCGTGAACGAGCGCAGTATACTCTCTTGTCACCGTTTTATTAACTAATTGTTCAACAAGGCCTCTATGAGCAATGTCATTTTTAGCAATCATTAATAAACCTGAAGTATCTTTATCGATACGATGAACAATTCCTGGTCTAATTTCACCA
Organism: Mammaliicoccus sp. F-M27; assembly: GCF_022387115.1. Lineage (NCBI taxonomy): Bacteria > Bacillati > Bacillota > Bacilli > Caryophanales > Staphylococcaceae > Mammaliicoccus > Mammaliicoccus sp. F-M27. Next base: position 294,241 of record NZ_JAJNIE010000002.1, read on the forward strand.
TTAATTCCAGACAAATCATTAATAACATGCATTAAACCATTTACTAAAGTGCCTGTATAATGTCCTGGTGCTGGATGAACGACCATGCCTTTAGGTTTGTATACTACCGCTACATCTTTGTCCTCATAATATACTTCAATACCTAAATCTTCTGCAACGATGTCTACTTCTTCGATGACTTTTTCAGTAGCAACGATTACGTCGTTTAATTTTGTTTTGTAGTTAGCTTTAATAACACTGCCATTTACTTCAACTAAACCTAATCTAATCCAGTCTTGAATTTGGTTCCTAGACCAATCTGGGTTTAATTCAGGTAATAACTTATCTATTCTAACGCCTTTTTCACTATCTTTTTCAATCTTAAATTCAAATGTATTCAAGCTTTTTCCTCCTTACCTTCAAATAAAATCACAATGATTAGTACAATTACGCCTATTGTCAAAGCAGCATCTGCTACATTAAATATCGGAAAATTATAACTAAAGATATATGTATCAATAAAATCAACAACTTCGCCTCTAAATAAACGGTCTATAAAATTACCAATAGATCCTGCAATTAATAAACTTAAACCAAGTTGTATAACAGGTTGACCATATCCTTCATTTTTAAAGAACATAAATAAAATAACAAGTACAACAACAGTAACGATATAAAACAACCACATTTTTCCTTGTAAAATCCCCCAAGCAGCACCTTGGTTTCTATGAGACGTTATATATATAGCATTACTGATTACTTTTATAGAGTCACCAACTTCTAATGATTTAACAATTAAAAGCTTAGTAAATTGATCAATTGCTATTAATAATATAATAAAAGTACTCCATATCGGTATATTGTAACCTTTACGCATCTATATTTCACTCCAATCTTGATTATTTTACCACATAATACGACTGGAATGTTAATTTCATAAACAATGAAAAGCACAAATCAACTCATTTTGATTTGTGCTTTTCTGAATTCTTATACTAATGTTTTAACAACTGATTGACAACGTGGGCATAGATGATCAAGTTCACCAACTGAACCTAATTCATCTGAGTAATTCCAACAACGTTGACATTTTTCTCCGTCAGCATGTTCAACTTTTACTTTAACATATTCGTAAGCTTCACCGTCTGTTAATTCATCAACTACATCAACTTTTGATACGATAAATAGTTGTTGTAAGTCTTGGAACTGACTTAAGAATTCTACAGTATTAAAGTCTTCTGAATTTGAAAGTGTGATATGCGCTTCTAATGATTTACCAATAACTTTTTCGTTACGCGCAACTTCTAAAGCTCTGTTCACATCATCTCTTACTTTCATAAGTTTAGACCATTTTTCAACTAAATCAATATCAACTTCATGTGGATTAGGCATATTCGTTAAATGAACACTTTCTTCTTCTACGTGTGGAATATGTCCCCAAATCTCATCAGCAGTATGTGGAATAATAGGTGCTAACACTTTAGTTAACTTCACTAATGTTTCGTTTAACACGGTTTGCATACTACGACGTTTCAATGAATCAACTTCTTCGATATATAAAATATCTTTACCATAATCTAAGTAGAAGTTACTTAATTCTACGTTAATAAAGTTTTGAATATCTTGGTAAATATCTAAGTAATCAAATGCTTCATAATGAGATAACGTTCTACCAATAAATTGATTTAATCTGTTATGCATATATTGATCAATTTCAAGCATGTCTTCATATTTAACGCTATCTGTAGCAGGATTGAAATCACTCACATTACCTAGTAAGAAACGGAACGTATTTCTAATTTTACGATATACGTCAGAAGTTTGTTTTAAGATGTCATTTGAGATACGTACATCTGCTAAGTAATCTACACTACTTACCCATAATCTAGCAATATCGGCACCCATTTGCTTAACAATTTTATCTGGCACGATAACGTTACCAAGAGATTTACTCATTTTCTTACCTTCTCCATCCATAACGAAACCATGTGATAGTAACATTTTATATGGAGAAATACCTTTAGTTGCTACAGATGTTGTAATTGAAGAGTTGAACCAACCTCTATATTGGTCACTACCTTCTAAATAAATATCTGCTGGGTATGATAATTCAGGACGTGTTTCTAGAACACCTCTATGTGTTGATCCTGAATCAAACCAAACGTCCATAATGTCTGTTTCTTTAGTGAATGCTCCATTTGGACTACCTTCGTGTGTAAATCCTTCAGGTAATAAATCTTTTGCATCTCTTTCAAACCAAATGTTTGAACCATGCTCTTCAAATAGATTTGCAACATGATTAATTGTTTCGTCTGTCATGATGATATCGCCATTTTCAGCATAGAATACTGGTAATGGTACACCCCATACTCTTTGACGCGAGATAACCCATTCTCCTCTATCTCTAATCATGTTATATAATCTCGTTTTACCCCAATCAATTTTGAACTTCGTATCATCAATTGCATCTAAAATATCTTGTCTTACTTTGCTGATAGATGCAAACCATTGTTCTGTTGCTCTAAAGATAACTGGTTTTTTAGTACGCCAGTCATGAGGGTATGAATGTTTAAAGAATGAAAGTTTTAATAGTGCGCCAACTTCATCTAATTTTTCAGTAATTGTTTTGTTTGCTTTATCGTAAAATTGTCCTTCGAATTCACCAGCTTCTTCAGTGAATACACCTTTGTCATCAATAGGACTAATAACGTCTAAACCATACTTTTGTCCTACAACATAGTCATCTTCACCATGTCCAGGTGCTGTGTGAACACAACCTGTACCAGCATCAGTTGTAACATGGTCACCTAGAATTAATAATGATGTTCTATCGATAAATGGATGTTGAGCTGTTACATACTCTAATTCAGAACCGCTAAATTCTTTCTCTCTGACGATTGTTTCTTTATTCCATTCTAACGCTTCACAAACTGTATCTAATAAAGCTTCTGCAACAACATATTTTTTACCTTCAACGTTTACTTGAACATAATTTAATGTTGGATTTACAGCAATTGCAACGTTAGATGGGATTGTCCAAGGTGTAGTTGTCCAAATAACAAACGCTGCATCTTCATCAACGATTCCTTTACCATCGACTACATTAAATGCTACATATATTGAAGGAGATTTTTTATCTTGATATTCAATTTCTGCTTCTGCTAATGAAGATTCACTTGAAGGAGACCAATATACTGGTTTTTTCCCTTTATAGATTAATCCTTTGGCAGCCATTTCACCAAACACTCTAATTTGAGCTGCTTCGAATTCAGGTTTCAAAGTAATGTATGGGTTATCCCAATCACCATTAACGCCTAAACGTCTGAAGTCTGCTTTTTGTAATTCAATTTGCTCTAATGCAAACTCTTTACATTTTTCACGGAACTCCGCTATAGACATTTCTTTTCTTTTAACACCTTTGTTCGTTAAAGCTTGCTCTATTGGTAAACCGTGTGTATCCCAACCAGGAACGTATGGTGCATAATAACCAGACATTGATTTTTGTCTAACGATGATGTCTTTCAAAATTTTATTTAAGGCATGTCCCATATGTAAATTACCATTTGCATATGGTGGTCCATCATGAAGAATAAATGGTGTATTCCCTTTATTTTTCTCTAAAATTTTATTAAATAGGTCTTTCTCTTTCCACTCTTCTTGAATTTGTGGTTCTTTGTTTGGCAAACCACCTCTCATTGGAAAACTTGTTTTAGGCATTAGTAACGTATCTTTGTAATCCATAAGTCTTAATCTCCTTCATCATTTAAATTAAAATAAAAAACTCTAAGTTGAAATAATAGGGACGACTTTAATCGCGGTACCACCCTCATTAACTCAACTTAGAGTTCACTCATCAACAATATATCATTTTGTAAACAGGTGATACCTAAAGATTTGAATTCATTAGGCTCTCACTATCCCTAATTCGCTTAGCAATTCATTATTCTTTAGACGTATCCTCTTCACTTTTAACTGATTGATTATTTATCTGTTCTTGATTATTTTCTTCTTCTTTATTCAAAATGTCAATATTTTCTTCAGTAACTTTTTGTTGATCGACATCATAATTCAGTAAATAATCCCAATCTTCAGTTTTCAATAAATCTAATTGCGCTTCTACTAACATGCGGAAACGAGAGCGGAACACTTTAGATTGACGTTTCATATCTTCAGTTTGGAAACTGATATGACGCGCTTTTTGAAGTGCATCGTTAATGATTTGATCAGAACGACCTTCTGCTTCTTTAACAATAGCATCTGCTCTCAAAATAGCCGTATGCTTTGTTTCTTCGCCTGCTTTTTGTGCTTGTAATAACGCTTCAGATATTGTATTTTCAACCGCTTTGAAACGGTTGATATTTTCATCTTTATCATTTATTAAAGTTTGTAATTGTTCTTTATCAGCTTTTAACTTTTCAATTTCATTACTTAAAGTCTGTAAGTATTCACGTACTTCTGTTTCATCTAATCCTTTATGGACTCTACTGAATTCTTTTTGTTTGATTTCTTCAGGGGTAAATGCCATAAGTTTTCCTCCTCAGCACTATTTAAACAAAGTTCGATAAGTTATTCTTATCTTGCCTTTTTTAGACTCTCCATTGTTTGCTATGATCAAAGCTCGACCGTATCCTTTAATAGATAATAAGTCATTCTCTTCGACTGTAAAGTCTACTGATTCAATTTCTCTATGATTCACTTTAACACGTTTACCTTCGATAAGCTTTTTACTTATCGTTCTACTTGTGTTTGTAATATGTTTAATGATTACATCAAGTCTCATCGCGCTAACTGTTATATCATGAGTAATCCAATTCTCACTTGATTGTATCATATTTCCGAATGGAATAGAACTCAATTTGATTCCAGCGCCTTTAATCTTTGTTAATTCCATCATAATATATGATTCAAATCTTTTTGTCAAAACAAACTGTATGCGATCATTGACAATAATATCGCCAAGTTGGTTTCTATCTATCCCAAGAGACATAATAGTTCCTAAAACATTTCTGTGCGTCAGTTTAACAAACTTAGAAGGATATGTAAGTTCAATCAGAACAATTTCATAATCTTCTTCTGTTGGAACAAAATAATCTGGCGCAATGATTGCACGTTTTCTTTCTAATTTATCATCCCCACCAAAATAATGTACGTTCAGCTCGTCAAATCCTCCAACGATCGTTTGCAAAATATATTGTTCTCTAGGGTCTAAAAAATCTGTTAATACATGTTGGTAATTTCTTTCAGCGATTTCACATTTATTTAAAAATAAATCAATTTCTTCTTTTTCTTCTTTTCTAAAGTGTTGATATATATCCATTTTTACACCTCTAATTATATAAAAAATAGGATGTGACATTTCGTCTCACCCTACTGTCATTCATTGTTCATTTATAAAATAGGTACTACAGGCACAATCATATTAAATATATTGATTAAACCGACATAGAATAAACTCAAAGTAATAAATGCCACTATTGAAGATATATCTAACATACCTAAAGGTGGAATGATTTTTCTGAATGGTTCTAAAAACGGTTCATATATTTTCCCTAAAAATTGTCCAAATGCGCCTTCTCTAACACCTGGTAACCAAGATGTAAGGAAATAAACGATCATACCATATTGATAAATTTTAACTATAAATAATACAAATCCTAAAATTGTACTTAATAATCCACTATCCATATCTTATTTCCTCTATTCTTGATAAGGTTCAACTTGCTCTAATTGTTCAGTTATAGATCCTGCTACTTCAACGTTATCAGGTGTACATAAGAAAATATCAGTACCAACTCTTCTAATGTCGCCACCTATAGCATAAACAGTACCACTTAAGAAATCTATAATTCTTTTAGCAGATACTTTATCAATGCGCTGTAAATTTACTAATGTCGTTCTTCTGTTTTTTAACTCATCAGCGATATCTTGTGTATCAGAAAACACTCTCGGTTCAAATAAGCACATTTTAGAACTTTGCGCAAAATCCATATTACCACTCATGCTAACCACATTCGTTTGAGATGAATTTGTACGTTTTTCAGTCATGGCCTCTTTCCTTTCAGGTTTTTTAAAATCACGTGAACGCTGTGATTGATATCTTGTTGTATTTGTTTTTTGTGTAGGTATACTTTGAATAGATTGTTGATTCGTTTTTTTGTCTTGAGTTGATGGTTCTTGTTGTGGTGTTTTGCTTTGTTCTCTCTCGGGTTCTTCGTAAACTTCTTCTTCTTCGTCAACTACGAAGAAACCTTTAAATACATCTTTAATTGCCATAATTTACACTCCTATTCACCAACTAATTTAGTCCCAATTCTTACGTATGAAGCACCTTCTAAAATTGCTTCGTTAAAATCATTACTCATACCCATAGATAATTCTGTACATGGCGCATGTGCTAAATTTAGTAACTGCACTTTATCTTTTATTGTTCTTAGTTGATTAAAATATTGTCTTAATTTTGATTTATCTTCAGTCAAAGGTGCCATAGTCATTAAACCAACTATCTCAATATGTTTAAAAGTTTCAAGTTCTTTAATAAATGGAATCACTTCTTCAGGTGAAATACCATGCTTAGATTCTTCACCAGAAACATTCACTTGAACAAAACATTTTACAACATGATTAGCACGTTTATCAATTTCTTTAGCTAATTTTATTCTATCTAACGCATGTAAATAATCAATTTCATTGATTATTTCTTTAACTTTTCTTGTTTGTAATGAACCAATAAAGTGCATTACAGCATCATCAGGTAGATGTTTTTTCTTCTCTAAGAAACCTTCTATTCTATTCTCACCAAAATTTTTCAATCCAGCTTGATAAGCTTCTATAGCTCGGTCTATTGTAACATATTTTGTCACAACAATCACTTGAGGTGTCGTTTCGAATGCTGATTCTTTACTACTATTACAAATTTGTGAATTTATATCGATCAAATTTTCTTTTACTGATTTCAAAGTTTTACCTACTTTCTGCCAATAAATGCTAACATTCTACCGGTCTTACCTTTTTCTACCCTATATGAAAAGAATAAATCTGTTTCACTTGCAGTACAATGGTTCGTTTTAACAATATGCTTCGGACTGATGCCGTAATGAATAGCTAACAACTCGTTAGCAAGCTTTAAATCAATACCGTATTTATCATGTCCTCTTTGTTCTGTATATAAATGAGCGTCTATAGGTAAAGTTGTGAATTTATTATAAATATCTTCATTTATTTCATAACTATTAGAAGTAGATGGACCAATAACGATTCTTAAATCGGATTTATCTCCCTTAAATTTAGCAATCATTTCTTTTAATATTTCAGAATAAGTCCCTCTCCAACCAGCGTGACAAATACCAACATACTCATTTTTAATATCATACAAATAAATAGGCACACAATCAGCAAAACACATTGTTAATAGTAAATCAGATTCATAAGTATATAGTCCATCAATACCATCCAGTTCATTTGTTAATTCATTAATATTTTTACCTTTATCTGTTGAAAATACTTCTTGTACTTTGTTTTCATGTGTTTGAATTGGAAAGACCCAATTTTCACGACTGAAATCAATTTCATCAGCTAATATGCTTTGGTGTTTTGTAACATTTTCTGGCTTGTCATCTATATAACGTGCCATATTGAAAGCATTCTCCGGATATAAACTATAACCATCTCGACGTGTTGTTATGCCAAGTGTTATATCAGATCTGTCATCGATGTCATATGCCAAATAATGTTTATGCTGACTAAATATCTCTTTCATTTCATCTCTCCTAACAAAAAAAGTCACCAGGACTTAGCCTGATGACTTTTTAAGTTCATTTATCGTCTAGAGCGTCTAGAACGTCTATCTTCTCTATTTCGAATGAAACTTGGAATATCACTATCATCAGTTGATTCATTTGCTGATTTATTTTCAAATGAAGCTGTTCTACCTAGTGATTCCCCTTCTTCTCTTTTAGAAGTAGGTTCTTCTGTAGTTCCACCAAATGCTCCACCAGTTTGAGGTTTGCGAGCACTAGAAGGTTTGTCATTGAAACCAGTAGCAATTACAGTAACGACTAATTCGTCTTGTAATTCTGGGTTAATAACTGTACCAAATATCATATTCACATCTTCATCTGCTGCGTCTTGTACAATATCTGCTGCTTCTTGAGCTTCAAATAGTGATAATGACTCTCCACCAGTAATGTTCATTAAGACACCTTGAGCACCAACTATAGATGTTTCTAATAACGGTGAAGAAATTGCTTTTTTAGCAGCTTCGATTGCTCTGTTTTCACCTGAAGATACACCGATACCCATTAATGCTGAACCTTGGTTAGACATAATTGTCTTAACGTCTGCAAAGTCTAAGTTAACTTCACCTGATACAGCGATTAAATCTGAGATACCTTGTACACCTTGGCGTAATACGTTATCTGCTTCTTTGAACGCTTCCATCATAGGCGTTGATTTATCAACGATATCTAATAAGCGGTCATTTGGTATAACGATTAGCGTATCTACTGCAGCTTTCATAGATTCTACACCAGCAGCAGCTTGAGTTTGACGTTTACGACCTTCAAAGCTAAATGGACGTGTTACAACACCAACTGTTAAAGCGCCCATTTCTTTAGCGATTTTAGCAACTACAGGTGCCGCACCTGTACCAGTTCCGCCACCCATACCAGCAGTAACGAATACCATATCAGCACCTTGGATCGCATCTTCTATTTGTTCACGTGATTCTTCAGCAGCTTTTTTCCCGATTTCTGGGTTAGCTCCTGCGCCAAGTCCACGCGTTAATTTTTCACCAATTTGAATTTTAGATGAAGCTTTTGATAAATTTAAAGCTTGACCATCTGTATTAATAGAAATAAATTCTACATTATTCATACCGTGATCTATCATACGGTTAACAGCGTTATTACCTCCGCCACCAACACCAATTACTTTTAAAGTAGCTAAATGATTAAATCCTTGCTCAAATTCTAACATTTATTATCCTCCTAATCTTTATGACCCATCAATCAAATAACGATTTCATTAATTTTTTAAATACACTAGGCTTCTCTTCTTGACTATCCGATTCATAATCAGCTTCGGAGTAATTGTCTGTACCAGAATTTGAAGCTTTTGCGTCATTATTTTTATCTTTGTTTGTTTTTTTCTTAAACCATTGTTCATATGGTTTAGCTTTAGTTTCTTGATTTACATCTTCGTATGTTTCTTCTTCAACATTATCGATATCATAATTATTCATTGTAACATAATCTAGTAGCTCATCAAAGTTTATTCCACTAGATATTGTAGATATACTAGAAGTAAATTCAGGTTTACGTATACCCATTTGTGACGGTGTATGTACACGTACTTTTTCATTGACCATATCTTGTAATAGTTCTTTAATTCCAAGTAGGTTTGAAGTACCTCCAGTCACAATAAATCCACCATTAACATTTGTTATACCCATGTCTTGTAGTAAATCGAATATTTCAAAGAATATTTCTTCTACTCTAGATTCGATAATTTCACTAAGCTCTTTTTGAGTAAATTGTGCGTGACCATCTTCATTGACTTGCTCAACGCTAAAAACATCTTGGTCTGATGCAGAATCATAAAATGCATGTCCATATTGTTGTTTAATCTTCTCAGCGTTGTCATATGTAGTATTTAACGATTTTGCGATATCTGTTGTAATACTTCTACCTGCCATCTCAATCGTATCAGCATCAACAAGATTTCCTCTTTCATAGAAACCTACTTGAGTTAAATCTTCACCTATATCAATTACACAAGCACCTAGTTCTACTTCAGTTGGCGATAGTATAGATTGATAATTATAAGCATCTGAAAATACTTCTAAAACATCTACTCCACATGATTCAACACATTTAATTATATTGATTAAAAGTGATTTTGATGTTGCAATAACGCCTGCCTCTACTTTTAATGATTGAGTTGCTACCATTTCTTTAGGGTCAGACACTTCATGCAAATCATCGACAATAAATTTCATTGGAAATACGCCGATCACTTCAGTTTCTGGAACGTCATTTAAATCTCTAATCCCGTCTAATACTGATTCAATATGACTTCCATTTATTTCAGTTTCTGTTCCTTCAAAAGGTATTTCAAATTTCTCGTCGTATATTTCTGTATTCACGATAGGCATTTTCAAAAATACTTCTTTAATGTCTACACCAGAAGCAATCGCTGCTTTTTTGATTGTATCTTTAATTGCTTGTTTAGCAATATCAAAATCATCAATACAACCATTTCTTATACCATTCGTATACGTTTGCCCTGTACCTATCACGTTAATGCCATTATGAAACTTTTCTCCTACTATTACTTTTACACTCGATGAACCTATATCTAAACTGATATAATAATGTTCCTCCATCGATAGGCACCTCCTCTAACACATGATAATCAAATTTACACTATTATTAGTTTACATGATAGATGATTTAATGTGAACTAATTATAGGTTTATTTATTGATTTTTTTACTTATTCTTCCGATTTCTCAGATGATTTTGATTCTTCACCTGATTTATCCAATTCTTTAGATAAATCTTGCAGCGCTTTGTCTAATTTTTTTTGTTCAGTTTGAGTATTTTCGTCTTGTTCAGACTCTTTTTCAGAACGTTCTTTTTGTTGTTCTTTTGATTCATAAGGTAAAAACGTCACGCCAACTTGCAAATCTACAAATCCAGGTATTTTTAGCGCTCCAGAGTTATCTCTTTCTAATTTATCAGAAATACTCGGATAATAGTTAATTTTGCTCGCGAAAGTTTGAATATCTCCAACAACTTCGACATTATCTGTCATAAACAACTGTATTCTATTTTCATTATTTTCACCTGGTTTATAATTCACTTCTGAAATCATCGCTTTAACTCTAGGTTTAACTTTCTTTAATTCAGGAATTAATTTTTCTAATTTTTTCGAACTAAAATCATTTAAAATAGGAACATCAATTGGTAAATCAGTCGATAATTTTTTCATAGTTGATCCATTTTCTAACAAAGGCGTATATCCTTTTTTACTTTTAATCAAACCAATTGGTTCATACTCTTTCACTTCAACGGTTAAATCATTTGGGAAGTGTCTTTTAATTTTAACACTTTTAACACCTTCGATTTTTTCTACTTTTGTTGTCATATCACTTTTTGACAAATTATAAATTCTAGAATCAGATTGAATATTCAAGGCTTTTTCAATATCTTTTTTTGCTACGATTTCTTCGCCTTTAATATCAACTTGATCAACTTTACTTATATCTGTAAACATATAAATAACAATCAAAATGACAAGGAGTATAACACCTATGAATACACCTAATTGAATTTGACGTCTACGTTTTCTTTTTTTTCTTATAATATTCAAACGTTCGTCTTCAGTAGTCGTTTCAAATTGCAATATATCCTCATTATTATCAGAACTTTTATTCACGGTTGTCACTCCTTTTTATACAATTTCTAAAAAGTTGGTAAATGTTTTTGGAAACTTTCGATGAATTCTTCACCACGCGCTTCAAACGTATCATATTGGTCCCAACTCGCACATGCAGGCGATAATAATACAACATCATTTGACTGGATATAATCTTGTATCTTATCGACAGCATCTTTCACATCATTTGCTTGTATAACTTCTTTACCTTGACTTGCACCTAATGTTTTAAGCTTGGTTTTTGTTTCTCCAAAAGTAACCATCAATCGAACATTGTCCATATAAGGTATCAAATCGTCAAAATCATTACCTCGATCCAAGCCTCCACACAACCATATAATTGGAGAATTAAAGGCACTCAAAGCAAATCGAGTAGCTAAAGTATTCGTTGCTTTAGAGTCATTATAATATTTATTTCCTCGATTATTACCAACATATTGTAGTCTATGCTTAATACCAGAGAATGTTGTTAATGTATGAACAATAGATTTAACATCTACTCCAGATAATAAAGCAGCTAGAACAGCTACAAGTACATTTTCTAAATTATGTTTACCCGGTAAAACAATATCATTCTTATGAATAATTCTGACATCTTTATAAACGACGTAATCATCTTCTATATAAATACCATCAACTTGTTGTTGAGTAGAGAAATAAAGAATTTTAGATTTTATGTCATCTTTATTGATGAGATGTCTTTGCTCATAATTAAAGATTAAATAATCATCTTCAGATTGATTTTTAAAAATATTCTTTTTAGCATTTTGATACTCTTCCAAATTACCGTGATAATCTAAATGAGCAGAATATATATTCGTAACAATTGCAATATGAGGTCTGTAATTAATCGTTCCTAAAAGTTGGAATGATGATAATTCGGTTATGAGGTAATCGTCTTTTGTAACTTCTTGTGCTACTTTCGATGCAACTACACCAATATTCCCAGAAACTTGTCCATTAACTTTACTATTTCCAAACATGTCCCCTATTAAAGAAGTCACAGTTGTTTTCCCGTTCGTTCCCGTAATACCGATAATAGGTGCTTCAGAAATATAATAACTCAATTCAACTTCTGTAATGATATCTAACCCTTTATTAACTGCTTCTTGTAATAAAGGAATACTATATGGAATACCTGGATTCTTAACCACTAACGGATTATTATCCAGTAAACTAATTGGATGCTCTCCGCTAATCACGTCAATACCTTGGTTAATCAATTCAAGCGCGTGAGGATCAGAAGTTAAATCTTTACCATCATTCACAGTGACATTTGCACCTAGTTTATGGCATAATTTCGCACTTTCATACCCACTCTTAGCTAAACCTAATATGAGTACATCTTTTCCTTTTAATACATCATATTCCTTCATATCACATTACTCCAATCCATAAACCAATTGCACCTGTAATGATACCTGTAGCCCAGAATACTAAGACAATCTTCCATTCACTCCAACCAACTAGTTCAAAGTGATGATGCAATGGACTCATTTTAAATATTCTCTTACCTGTAAGTTTATATGATGTAACTTGTAACATTACTGACAATGTTTCAATTACAAATACTAAACCTATCAATAACAAAGTGATTTCTTGATTAAGCATAATTGAAATTGTCGCAAAAATACCACCTAATGCTAAACTTCCTGTATCTCCCATAAATACTTTTGCTGGATATTTATTATAAATTAAAAATCCAATCAAGCTTGCTAACATGACTAAACAGAATAAACCTATTTCTGGTTTATCTAAGATAAACGATAAAACTGCATAAAAACCAAATGCAATGATAGATAAACCTGTTGATAGGCCATCCAATCCATCTGTTAAGTTTACAGCATTACTGAATCCAACTTGCCAGAACACAATAAATATTATGTAAAAGATAGATAAAGGTAATGACCAATCGGTAAATGGTATATTGATTGCAGTTTCAAAATCATAATTCGGTAAAATAACGCTCACAATATAAAATATAATCGCAATCGCAATTTGCGCGAAGAATTTTTGTTTACTTGTTAAGCCTTGATTATTTTTTTTAACGACAATAATATAGTCGTCTATAAAACCAATTAAACCGAATCCAATTGTTACAAATAGCAATAGAATAAGTGGACCTACTTGTTCTACATAAAATAATGCAATGATTGTAACAATAATAGTTGAAAGTAAAAATGTTAACCCACCCATTGTTGGTGTGCCTGTTTTTTTCATATGACTCTTTGGTCCTTCTTCTCTTATACTCTGACCAAACTTTAATTTTTTAAGTGTTGGAATTAAAACTGGCACGAGTATCAAAGTCAATAAAAACGCAATGACAGGTAGCGTAAAATTCATAATTGTTCACCTTTTCTTTTATTTTTTTATCGGGAATCTAGTGATTTTATGAATCACTAGATTTCTCTTCTTTACTATCATCTTTACTTTCCTTTGTATCTTTAGAAGCATCTTCTTCTGGTACTTGCCCTATAGAATCATCACCATTTGGATGATTATTCGAAAGTGTGAATTTCACTTTTGTACCAGCTTTAATCGTTTGATTTCCTTCTATTGATTGTTCAGACACATAACCAGAACCCTCTGTTTCCACATCGATTCCAGTAGCTTCTTGTAGTTTCAAGAGATCACGTTTAGTCCATTTCTCAGTATCTGGCATCGTCATTTCTCCGTCAGTAACAAGCAAGATTCTTTCTTTGTCTTGAACATTTTTTCCTTTAAGAGGCAATTGTTTCTTAACTTTTTGACCATTGCCGATGACAATTGGTTCTAATTTCTTACCTTTAATTGCATCAGTTGCTTTTTGAATACTCATGTTGACCACATCCGGAACTTCTGACGATTTATCCTTAGTCTTTCCTTCTGTTTCTTCAACATCTAAATATTTCAATGTGTTTTCCATAATAGGATTAAACCCTCTTGAAACACCGTATTCATATGCTTCTAAGTCACGCTTTTGCGCCAATGACATACCTGCATAAACAACTACTTCTGGATCTTTTGCAGGTGCGTAACCCATGAAACTAACAAAATAAGGGTTTGCGCCATTAACATAACCACCATTTTTTGTATCTGGAACTTGAGCAGTACCCGTTTTACCTGCTACACGATAGCCATCAATTTGGTAATTTGTTGCGTGGCTTTCTTTACTATTTACGACTTTATCTAATTCATCCATTGTTTTTTGAGCAGTATCTTTAGAAATTGGATTGCCGACGACTTTTTTATCGCCTTTTTTAATTGTTTCATTATTTTCTTTATTTTGAATTGATTGTACATAATAAGGTTCTAACATATTACCTTGATTTAATATTGCTGTTTCAGCTTGCAACATTTGTACTGGTGTTACAGTAGTTGATTGTCCGAATGCAGATGTCTTTCTTTGAAGTTCATTGTCAAACGCAATATTACCTGGCGCTTCACTATCGAACAAGCCTCCTGTTTTCTTACCGAAACCAAACTTTTCATAGTAAGCTTTCGCTTTATCTTCTCCAACTAAATCTTGTAATTTCATCATGAGTGTATTAGCTGAATAAGTAAATCCAGTAGTCATAGGTATATTGCCCCAACCATCATCGTTCCAATCGTAAATTTTAAATCCATCAATTTCTCTATGACCAGATTTGAATTTTTTCTTAGGTTCAAACTTACCTTCTTCAATTGCTGCAGCAAGTCCATATGTCTTAAATGTAGAACCTGGTTCATATGTATTTTGATATAAATCATTCGCCCATTTTTTACCAAAATCTTTTTTTGTATCCGGATTAAATGTTGGACGTTGACTATAACCTAATATTTCTCCAGTCTTTGCATCCATTACGACAGCAAATAAGTCTTTAGGTTTATATCGATCATCCATTTCATTAAGTGCATTTTCAACGAATACTTGAATATTAGAGTCTAAAGTCAAGTGCACGTCATCACCATTTTTAGCTTTAATACTGTTTTCACTGTTTGGTACGAGCATGCCCCATATATCTTGTTTATATGAATTTTTACCTTTTTTACCACTTAAATAACTATCAAACACTTTTTCAGCACCTGCAACGCCTTTTAATTGGTTTGTTTCTTGGTCTTTATCTGCTAGACCAATAAGATGAGATGCAAAGTTTCCATTAGGATAAAATCTTTTTTTCTCAGTTTCAAATGTAAGACCAGGTAATTTTAATTTTTCAATTTGCGTTTTTTGTTTATATGTTAAATCTTTACCTTTTTGTCCAAACTCAACTTGAAAGGCTTTTTTTGTCTTAAGTTTACTTAATATGTCTTTTTCATCCATATCAATGATTTTAGATAACGCTTTAGCAGTTTTTTCTTTATCTTTAACATGCCTTGGCTTATCGCTACCTTCACTCATTTTTTTATCTAAAATTGCTACTAATTTATAGCTATCTGTATCTTCAGCTAAAACTTTCCCATTTCTATCATAAATTTTTCCACGTTCTGGCTCTGCAACTGATTGTCTTAAATATTTTTCACTGGCCCTGTAAGTTAAATCTTCACCAGCAGAGTGTCCGCTGATCATTAAATATGAATATCTTACAGCCAATATAAAAAAGAGCAGTCCGAAAAAGCTTACTAAGAGGACTGCTCCTATTTTATTTTTCTTTATTTTAATTTTTGGCATCACTACGCACTACCTTTACATTGTCATTATTCAACTTTAGACCGTAGTCTTCAGCTTTTTCGTAGATGCGCTCGTATGACGATTGTTTCATAGATTCCGTCTTCAAATCACTATTAGTTGTTTGTTGTTGTTCAATTTTACTGTCTAATTCTGCAATTTGAGTCTTATTGTTATACGCATCCATTTTTAAAGATAGCATATAAATACTTATCAACGCAATCATAGTTATTAATGATATGTATACGACTTTTTCGATTCTAGATATACCTACAACTTTGGTCCTTGTAACTTTTTTCTTCTTCGGTTCGAGTTGTGGCTCTTGCCACTCATTTGGATATATTCTTTCTACTGCCATTCAATTGCCACTCCTCTGCTTACTTCAAAATTTCTGCTACTCTTAACTTCGCACTTCTTGCTCGTTTGTTTTGCTCAAGTTCTTGATCATCAGAAATAATTGGTTTTCTATTTACTCGTTTCAATTTCGGCTTGTACTCTTCCGGTATAACCGGCAATCCCCTTGGTACATCTGGTCCTTTTTCATATTCTTGAAAGACTTGTTTACACAAACGATCTTCTAAAGAATGGAACGTAATTACCGAGATTCTTCCGCCAACTTTCACGTGTTGTATTGCAGCTTCAATTGATGTTTCAAAAGCACCTAATTCATCATTCACTGCAATTCTCACTGCTTGGAAGACACGTTTTGCTGGATGTCCACCTTTTCTACGTTTAGCAGCTGGAATACCTTGTTTAATTAAATCCACTAATTCGAAAGTCGTTTCTATAGGTACTTGTTCTCTTCTTGCTTCAATCTTTCTAGCTATTTGTTTAGAAAACTTCTCTTCACCATATCTAAAAAAGATTCTCACAAGTTGTTCATATGACCATTCGTTTATCACTTCATAAGCAGATAATGATTGTGATTGATCCATTCTCATATCTAACTTAGCATCATAGTGATAACTAAAACCTCGTTCAGGTGTATCGAGTTGTGGACTAGATACGCCTAGGTCATATAGTACGCCATCTACTTCACTAATATGTAATTCTTCTAATATATGTTCTAAATTTCTAAAGTTGTCTTGTACAAAAATTATTTTATGCAAGTGATCTTTTAAAATCTCTTTAGCATGCTCTAGCGCTGTTTCATCTTGATCGATTGCAATCAGTCGACCTTCGTCACTCAATTGTTCAACCAGGTATAAACTATGCCCAGCTCCACCTAATGTACAATCAACGTATGTACCATCGGGTTTAATATCTAGCTTGTCTACTGTTTCTTTTAATAGTACGGATACGTGATGAAACATTTAATTCACTCCTAAAAATCAAAATCAATGAGATCTTCCGCAATGTCCTCAAAATTGTCTTCAGATTCATCATAAAAATCATTCCACGTAGCTCTATCCCAAATTTCAATTCTATTAGAAACACCAATTACAGTACATTCTTTACTTAAATTAGCGTAACTTCTTAAATTTTGAGGAATATTAATACGTCCTTGTTTGTCTAACTCCACTTCAATAGCACCTGAGAAGAACATTCTCATAAATTTACGGGCATCTTTTTTTGTAATGGGTAAGGTTTTGAGTTTTTCTTCAATGCGCGCCCACTCTTCAAGAGTGTAGCCAAACAAGCATTTGTCTAGGCCTCTAGTGATAATAAAACGTTCGTTCAAATCATATCTGAATTTAGAAGGCACAATTATACGACCTTTTATATCCAATTGATGTTGATATTCACCCATGAACATTTTATTTCACCTCACCTTATTTATAATTTACCACATTCCCCCACAATCCTCCACTATTTATGCAAGTTTTCTTAAACTTTGTGTAAATAGTTAAAAAAACACCCAATTTACGATTTCGTAAATTGGGTGCTAAACATTGATTTGACTATAGTTCAAGCGTGATATGTTCAAAAGTGTAACGAAGTGGTGGATAAGTGGAGGGACTGAACATAGTAATCCCAAATTGATTCATTAATTGGATAGGATTCCACACTCTTTCTTGTAGTCCGTGGTGGGGATGTAATGTATTCTCCACTATTTCAAAATGTCTCATACTAATTTCGTTTTCTCTTTCTACATTTAACATGTATCTATCTATCAAATACTGGTATTGATGCTGATGAATCTGGTTGTTCTTTTCGACTAATTTTCTGTTTTGATAATTATCACCAATTTGATTGATAAGCTTTTGATGGAAACTTGATTGAACTACTTTTATTTCTTCAATTTCTCTCAATACTTCATCAGACGCTTTTTCTCTAATAAACTTATCTTTGTCATCTTTAATACCGTTTATCAACAGGTTATCTAAATCCAGTTCGTAAGTATCTATACACTTCTTGCTTTCTTGAGTAAGATAACTAATACGCATTCTCGGCGTAACGATAGGCATTTCAATATTTAACGTTTTAAATACCTCTTTAAGTTCGCCCCAATATATAATTTCACTTGGGCCACCAATAAAGCTTAACGTATTAAATAAATATTCTTCCATTAAAGGTCTTGTGACAACGTTATTAGAAAATCTTTCAGGATGTTTTTCCAACACACTGATTAATTCATCTTTGCTAAAAGTTATATCCGTATCCTTGCTTAAATAATATTTTTCATTTTCATACATAAGCAATTGTCTTTTCTGATTGTAGTCATAAAACAAATGTACGTTACTATCTGTTAAAATCATACGTTTTTTAATAACATTAGCAAATTGATCTTGCGTGTTACGGAAGGCATTATCTATCTCTTCACGTTTTTCGATTATTTCTTTAAATAATGGTATCTCGATTGTTCTTAATTTTGAATAGCTCGCATCAATTAATAATAAACCATGCTCTTTAAACACTTCATTCGTCATAACCTTAAAGATATCGCTCCATGAATCAGATGCTTCTATCGCATCCGTAACCATTTCTTTAACAGCCTTTGAATGATTTGTTTCCCCTATAGCACTAAACATATCGCTTAAAGCATCCATGACAAGTTCTTTATCGAACTGATACTGAGACACGCTTTTTTCAGGAGGTTCTAAAGTGCTGTATTTCACTTTGTTTAACTGCCTAGAAACACGGTCATAAGCAAAAGTATGATTTATTTCATCAAAATCATGATCCTCTCCTGCTATCCAAAAAACTGGCACAACTGTTGTGTTTAATTTTTCACTTTGTTCATTCGCTAAAATTATTATAGAAATAATTTTATGGAAAGTATAAAGCGGCCCAGTAAATAAACCTGCTTGTTGACCACCAATTATAACTTTGTGACCATTTCTTAAATTCTCAATATTCTTAAGCTGTGCTTCTGTCAGTTCTAAGTCAGACATATAACTATGAATCACTTCTGACAATGCTTTTTCTCTACCATTAGAATTTAATTTAGCACGTCTTTCAAATTCAGATTGTTCTCCAGGTTTATATTCATAAAAATTCAAAATTTCATCGCTTTGATTTGTATATCTATCTATAAAGCTATTTTGTTGATCAATTACAGTCTTCTTACAGTCCATACGAGTCTTTCTCCTTCAAAATTAATTACTACCAATAGTATAAAGATTGTAGTTAAATAAAACAATCTAACGGCTTATAATTTAAAATTTTATCTAAATGAAGTATAATTGAGAAAAGAGCAAGGGGGATTATCATGGCTAAAGTAGTACATTTACAAATTAATTACAAGACTGAAGAAGCATTTGAACAATTCCGTAACTTCGGTAACGAAGGTTTATATATGGTTGAAGAACTAAAAGGAAAAATGATAGATGCTAGTTCAGATTCACCATTTTATGGTATTTACGTTGGGGACAAGTTAGTAGCGCGAATGTGTTTATATAAACAAGTTGAAATCGAAAAAACTTACTTCCCACAATTTAATGATTACCTTATATTATGGAAACTTGAAGTAATTAGAGATTATCAAGACAGAGGATATGGTAATCAGTTATTAGATTATGCTAAGAGTTTCAAGTTACCTATCAAATGTATCGCTCGTAACCAATCTAAAGACTTTTTCTTGAAGCATGGTTTCCAAGATATAGAACAACAAAACCAATCTGGCGAAGATATTGTCATTTGGACTCCAGATAATTAATAGCTTAAAAAACAAAAAGCAGAGAAGACACTTTTAAAGTGTCTTCTCTGCTTTTTTGATAAACAATGCATCTTTAATTAAGATCGCAGCAAAGTATATGCAATTACGAAAACTAACATCATAATGATTGCTATTGCATGTGTCTTCTTGAACATGTACATAATTGCTAAATATTCTCTAATATATGCATTAGGATAGAAATAAGACTTTGAAGATCCACCTGTTACAGTCGCATTGATATTTAGTTTCTTAGATAAAAACGCCGCTCTCAATATATGAAAATGATTCGACACAATTGTAGCAATTGCTCCTTTTTTATACTCGTCCATTACCTTCATTGAAAAAACTAAATTTTCTTCGGTATTTGTAGACGCATCTTCCATTATAATCTCTTCATTTCGAATACCTTGATCGACTAAGTATCTTCTCATTGCTTCCGCTTCACTAATTATTTCATCGGGTCCTTGCCCACCACTTACGATAATCATTGTATCTAAACTTTTCTTTTTCAATTTAATAGCTTTGTCTAGTCTCGCTTGTAATAACGGTGTCACTTTTTCACCAATGATACCTGCACCTAGAACTATGATAAAGTCACCCTTTTTTCTTTTAGCTACACCGCTTAATATCCAAGAGTATAAGTTATGAAGGATGAAGAATAAATTTAAATAATAAAACAAACATGAAATGACAATAACGATAAGCCCATTTAAATCGTCAACTAAGAAATGTGGTTTAAAGATAATAATTAAAAAGTTAATAAGAATAAATGTGCCATAACCTAAGACAATCATGTTCGTGACGAATCTGCCTTCGTTTGCAATCTTCTTCTTTATATTCAAAAGTGACAAGAGCATGACGACAATGACAATTAAAGCATAAATGATATTTGACATTAAAAGATAAATAATATTCATATGCAAATTTAAAAATGGAATTAAAACTTCTACAACAATGCTGGTAAATAAACTTACAAGAAAAATCCCAAGCAAAAAAACGTTCTTATATTGCCTAAAGTCTACAATATAACTAATGATGAGCAACATTAAAAAGAATAATGTAATGAACATGATTGTCACCTCCTAATATATTATTTCAACAATAAAAGTATATCATCATCGTGAATATTATACATATTTAATTATTTTCAGAATTTTCAAAATAAATATTGAATTAGGTCAACACAGCTGATATAATATTTCACATTACCAATATACATACAGGAGGCAATTTATCATGGAAAACAAAAGTTCAAGAAAATCAGCAGCGGTTGAGACATTAGATGAAGGTGAATCCCCATTTGGTCATCAGTTTGGCAATAAAATGTTAATCATGTCATATGATTCATCCAAAGGTTGGTCTTCTCCACATATTAAACCTTATGCGCCCATTACAATTTCTCCAAGTGCACAATGCCTTCATTATGGACAAACAGTATTCGAAGATATGAAAGCATATATTATTAAACATTCAATACATATATTTAAGCCTCAAGAACATTTAGAAAAATTCAACCTTTCTTTAAAAAGAATAGAAATGCCAGAAGTAGAAGTAGAAAGTGTATTATTAGGGTTAAATCAATTACTCAATCAAGAACAACAACTATTTGAAGAAAATCATAATCATTCAATTTACATTAGGACATTTATGTATGCATCCGAAAGTAAGCTAGGCGTTAGCAAATCTGAAACTTACGAGTTTATAGCATTCTTATCACCATTAACTTCAAGTACAAAATGCCATATCCCAGAGCCTATTAAAGTTTATGTTGAAGATAACTATGTTAAATCCGTTCCTGGAGGCGCGGGATACACTCAGTATGGAGGCAATTACGCCTCAACATATGCAGCTACGTCAATGGCGACACAGCTAGGATATGATCAAGTATTGTGGTTAGATGGAATCAATAGAAGCTATATAGAAGATATAGGTAATATGAATGTATTTTTCGTCATCAATCAGCAAATCATAACACCTGAATTAAATGGTAGTATCGTTCCAGGAGTTACACGCCAGTCAATAATAGAACTCGCAAGAGAACTCGGATATCAAATAGAAGAACGTAAAATAGGCATTGAAGAAATAAGTGAGCGCTACAAAGAAGGATCATTAACAGAAATATTTTGTACAGATACTTTACATTCACTAACACCAGTAAGTGAAGTTAAATATAAAAGTGATACATTAATTATAAATAATCATAAGACCGGACCGATCACACAACATTTATTTAAAACTTATAGCTTCATACAAAATAAAACACTGCCTGACATACGTAACTGGAATTATTCAATACAACGAGAACCTACAACAATATAAAAACAAAACACTCTATCCGAAATTTCAAATTTCGGATAGAGTGTTTTGTATATTATTTATAGTTTTTTATAACTCTAACGATTATAGCTACCGTTGGAAATAGCATTAACACTAAAACGATATAATAAATATTAACAACAGCATTCTCCCATGACATTGAAACAATAAATCCAAGTGCCATTAATAAAATTAAAATTACAATATTCATAACCATGCTTATGATAAGTTCTTTAAAACTAGATTTGCTTTTATAATCGAATATTTGCTTCCAAAAATTTATATATGTCATCAGTAATCCTCCATTTTTTCAAAGAATATAATCATTTAGATTTATTAAAAATCCGTCATAATAAAATTAAAAATATCCAAAACTGTATTACTAAAAATCCTGTCATTAATATTAATTAATATACTAATGCGCAAGTGCAATAACTTAGATTGACTTTTTTAGTCGAACGTTCATTTTCAATACGCTATAGACATTTTCACCTCTTTATTTTATTGTATTTTAACTCTAAAGTAGCACTTGAAAATACATTTTATTACATTTATTCATTTATATCAATAGTATTTATTAAAAATCTTAAAAATACTAAATTATATAAAGTTTTTATATACAATTGTATTTATTGGTATTTATGTAAAGGTTCAAAATAGCTTATTAACTTTAAAGTTCTTAACTGATCACTCAACCCTGCTCCACCCTCGTTCATATTTCCCTTTAACTGTTTTAGACTAAATCATTTATTTCATATTGTGTTTGCTTTGAATTTAATAGACATATTGTTATCATGAGCTTGAGGTGAGACAAATGCATACAGATAACAAAAAAGAACTTGAATTCAACATTTTCAATATTGATATAAAAGTTGTTACATTTTATAAGTTCCTATATCAAGTTAACGATATAATCCTTGCAATGTTCTTTATAGTGGGTAGTTTCCTATTCTTTAATGAATCTACTACTTTTGCTGGCACTGTTTTATTTGTTATTGGTAGTTTTCAAATGCTAATTCGTCCTTTAATTGCGATATCAAGAGATATTCATATTAGTAAAATCAAAAAAATAAATAAATTAATATGCAACTATACTTAACTACTCATCATAAATCGGACTATTTTGA
The DNA here is from genome assembly GCF_022387115.1 of Mammaliicoccus sp. F-M27. Taxonomy (NCBI): domain Bacteria; kingdom Bacillati; phylum Bacillota; class Bacilli; order Caryophanales; family Staphylococcaceae; genus Mammaliicoccus; species Mammaliicoccus sp. F-M27. The sequence goes on from NZ_JAJNIE010000002.1 coordinate 317,824, forward strand.
CACGCATTAGACACTTTATAAGGCTTTGAATTCGGATTGGATTGTGGGGATAAAATAAAAAAATACCACCCATTGATATGAGTGGTTAACATTACTAATAATGCATATATAATCATTATTTTTTAGTCTAATTAGAATCAAATGCCCATTCAAAAAAAGATAAGCAAGATAACTAAAAACAGAAATGATTATGTTCTTAGACCAATCTATTTCATCACCAACGATTATATTTAGTAATGTTAATAATAAAAACATGAGCGCTGCGTAAGCAATACCTTTTAATATATTCTTCATTTTTAAAACCTACTTTTCAAACTTTTTATCTACACTTAATGAACAAGATACTTCTATATAACCTATATTAGTTAATAGACCAGGTACACTTCCTTTAATACCTAATTTAGTTAATTTTATCCTTAATTCTGTATATTGCTTTTGTCGTTTCTGCCTCTGCAGTTACCACCAAATCTAGCAACTCGTCAGTTGCTACTATTCCAGAATCATTAAATGCAACTCTTTCAGTATTTTTCATTTCGTTTAATGCTTTTTCTTTTCTTAGCTCTGCTAATTCTTGCTACAACTTTTCATTCTCACATTCTGTTTTTTGGTCTTTATTCATTTTTGCTAACTTTTTGGCTTCTTCAACCGCATCTTGGACTTTTTTGTCTGTATTTTTCTTTTCTTTTGCTAGTCGACGTTCGATAATTTCATCAACTTTTTTCTGTTGTTCTGGTGTAAAAGTTACTTCTTCTTGCTTGTCTTGTTCATCTTTAGAATCATTATTATCATTGGTATTTTCGTTTGTTCCTTCTTGATTGGAAAAGAATTGTAAATTAAGCTTAAGTTTATTTTTTTCCATAAAATATACCTCCATTTATAGTCCGTCGACTCTATATTCCATACAAGCTTTTAAAGTCATCAGCACGTTTTGGACATAAAAAATAGCCATTACATTGTTGTAATAGCTTAAAAAAGTGTATAAAAATAGCGCCATAACCATTAATTTTCGGTTAGGTGCTTAATCTAAAGTTTCAATCGACTTTATTTTGCTTTCATCGAAGTCATATAATTGAAATCCAGTAGCCAAATGTATAGAAGGTTCCCCACTGTTATTAACTATTTCATCATCGTAATCTGTAACTTCACCAATAAATTGTTTTCCATTCGTCAATTCTATTCGTACCTTTTTTCCCACATAAGTCCATAGTTTCATAACTTATCCTCCTTTTCGTACGGTACAATATGAGTTCCAGTTTTTGAGTAGTGCACCTTTTAACGCCGTAAGTACGTTTTGGACATAAAAACACCCCGAATGTTAGGTTTTTACTCTAACTTTCGGGGTGCAGTACACAATTAAGGTGGGTTTTGTTATTAATAAAAACCAAAAACTTTCCCTGCTACCCCCAAAATAGCGATAAGTGTTCCAATAAACCATTTCATTTGTGTGTTCTTCATTTCAGAAATTTGAAGTTTTATTTTATCTTCTATTTTCATAGGTAGGTCATCTATTTTATGGTTTAGATTATCGAATTTATCGTCGATTCTTTTCTCGAACTGTTCAAATTCTTTTCTACTTATATATTCATTCATATTTAACACCTCATTTGAACTTATACTACCTGCACTATATTGATGAAAATCTAATCCACTAGCCTTTGATAATTCTTTTAAATCTTTTGTTATTCTTTCGTCCCTATTTTCTAATTTAAATTTATCAAGTCTACTAATTTTTTCGTTCGCCATTTTCTAGATTACCTTTCATAACATTAAAGTATGCATTAGATGTATTATCTTCAATAGTTAACTTAATAGAATGAATACCCTCTTTTTCGAATCTCAAATTATTAAAGCGAGCATTAGTTTCAAAGACATTTAAGTGTTTTTTATCTCCATTCTCTTCATCCATCTTTTTCTTATCAATTTTTACAGTAGTATTAAAAATAATTTTATCATCAGGATCTATTAACTCAAATTGTAAAGTATAAGTTTTTATTTCATCTATACCTATTATCCCAAATGATACATCAAAAGAATAGTTATTAGGTAATACTTCTAAATTCAAATATGACATAGGGCTATCTATAACCAAATTACCACTTGGATTATTAAAAACTTCTACTGATGGAACTACCCATGCTACTTTTGCCATGATTTTACACCCCTTTTCAGTATAATTAAATATATATTACTATAAAATTTAATTGTGCAAAATATAGAACGTGAATCGAACAACCATCTATTCATTTAGGTGGGGTAAATTAAAAACTTTTACCTTCACGATAATAATCTAAATCCGTCAAATAAATCCGTTTTAATATTTCATCTTCATATGAAATTTAAGGGTATTCTTTTTCAGTTTGAATAACTAATTGCATAAATTCATGTTCAGTAGAAAAATTGGCTTTGAAGATAATTCTATTGCACCATATGCATTAAGACATACACATACATGTTACTTATTAAGTAAGTACATTCCAATCGAATACATTAGTAATAGTATCTACTTCACTTTTATTTTTTACACCAAAAGCTAAATGATTCAATCCAATCCTTTTTCTGTGATAACCGTATTCTTTATATTCTTCTTCTACTTTAACGAATACTATATAAACATCATTTAGTTTTAAACTAAATCCATTTTCCCATTCTTAATATAATTGGTATCCTAATATTTTTAATAACTCTTCATATTAATTAGTTTATATATAAAACCCCATCACTCAAAGTGACAGGGCAAATTATGAAGTTCTAAATAAATCATTTATTCAATTTTAAGAAAATGATGTAAAATAAAACTAATATTGCAAAACCAACCACAAAAAGAAAAATCGATAAATAAAAATTATAGTCGTGTAATAAACCACTTGAAATAATAAAAATAGTTCCTAATACTAAACAAATTGAAAATATATATGCTATTTTATTTTTATTTTCTGGTCGCACCTTTTCATGATCGATTGATGCAATAATTTTTAAGTTTTTAGAGTATGCGACATATATTGCCATTAAAATAGATACTAAAAAGCAACTAATAGAGATTACTATATCAAACATAATCAGTTAATCCTCCTTTTTACTGAATATACGTAGTTTTGCTTTATTCCTATATTATATACAATAGACATAAAAATAACCCTACCTAGTTTCTACTAAGTAGAGTTTAATAATAGAACTATTTATTTTAGTTATATGATATATCCTTTAATATAATACCCACATGTTCATCAATATAATTAGTCTTTTGTTGCAACTTATAAATTTCGATTTCTTTATCTTTATTTAACATATTAAAAATAAAGCACCCACAACTTAATGTAGGTGCTTTAAACAGGTTTAAGGATAGTTTGGTCCAGTTACCAAATATAACAAGCTATATCTATATATAAAGAAATCCCGTTGCACCATCGTTACGAATAACGAGATACAACGGGATATTGGTAATTTACGTCCTGGGAGGGAGTTTAATACTCTTTATAACCATTGAAATGACAACGTTCGTTAAATTATTGGGGACTATATGGGGATTAAAAGTATTTTACATAACTCGAAAATATGTTATAATATACTTGTAGGAATATCCTACACAATAGTTTTAGGGATAAGCAGCCGTTAGAATCTATGATAATTGAATTGCTATAGACCGTTGGGTACACGGTAAAATTTACCCAAATAACCTATAAATACCTAATTTGTTTAGGTGTTTCGTTTTTAGTTTGCTTTAATAAGAAAAGGGCGTCCCTTAATTGGGGCACCCTTTTTATTTATGTTATTTTAGTTGTAGCAAAAATAGTAAGTGTTTCATTCTTACCATTATCATTTGAAACTGATTTTATATCATATTTTTTATTCTTGTATTTAATAGTCATCATCGTATTTATACCTTCTCTATATCGTATGATAAAGCGTATAGGTTGTTCGTTAGCCGTCAATTGATACAGATCAAACTCTGTACCTTTCAAAGTCTTAATATCCGTCCACGGTTTCGCAATAACAACTTCTTCTGTGTCGCCTGCTTCTGGTCCTTCGCTTTCTCTTAATTCTGTAATTTCAATTCTATTATTAAAATGATATGCCATTATATCCCCTCTTTTCTGTGTTACTCAAAGCGATTTCTAGGCAAGTTAGCCTATAACTACCCACATAAAAGTATTTCGAGGCGTCAGAATCACAATGAGCAACGTGTATTTTTGACCTGCGTACCCAATATGACAACGCAGGCATTACATAGCCCTTAAAAACTGTTCGAAGTTATCAAACAATCCTACATAAGCATCTAATAATGAAGCTGTACCATCAATTCGACGTTTAGGAGATTGATTTTTAATCGGTACAATATTTCCATTTCTATCAGTTTCCACACCTGTGTTCGTTAAGCACCATTTCAGAATAGGGTGATTATTGTAATTAATTTTCTTCTTCTGCAAGTCTGCACCCATATTTTGCATTGGTAAACTTAACGTTCTAGCACCCTGTTGCGTTCTAATCATCTTAAAGCCGTACGCTTCCATTTCATCTACCCAATACCTAGCAGAATAATTATCGTAATATATCCACAGTGGCGTTATATCGTACTCGTTAAGCATTTCAAGAAACCAATCTGTAATGTCTGAATAATCTATCGTGTTACCACTACATAACCTTAAATAGCCTTGTTCGTGCCATTTATCGTATGGTATTTTATCTTCTTGAACACGCTTTTGCAGGTTATCATGTGGTAGCCAATACATCTGATGCACATACCTAATTTCAGTTTCTGGATCTACAAATAATAATGTGGCACAACTTAAATCCGTAGTTATGGATAAATCAGCACCACCAATGGCATAAGTGCCTGCGAAGTCTTTAATATCGAATGTATCTTCATTGTTAATATCTTCAAAAGTTAGCCATGCACTATTTGTTATTTCTCTTATATTGAAGTCCTTAGTCAAGATTCCCGTTAAATCACTTGGATTATTCTTAGCTCTAGCAACTTTACGCTCTAAATCTTCAACTCGCTTAGATATACCTAGTGCAGGGTTTGCCTTTTGCCATCTATCAGCCATTTTAAACTCTGCCTTATGGTCTAACTCATACATAATAGGTAAGAAGTTATCATCTTCAAAATTGCCATCTACCACGTTACAAGCATATTCATATAAGTCATCGAATATTGTACCTCTATGAGTACCAGCAGTAGTTATCATAATTAATAAAGGCTGTGTACGTGCAGACTGTGACTGTTTCATAACCTCGTATAAGTTACGATCTTGTATCGAGTGTAATTCATCTATAACCACAAGATGAGCGTTAAGCCCATCAAGTGAATTAGAGTTTTTACCTAGTGACATCATCTTACTGAAATTATGAGCGAAATATAAATCACTCTTACGCTTACGGATATTCTTGTTTAAATCTGGACTTTGCTTAATCATCTCATGAGCTTGGTCAAATAGTATGTTCGCTTGGTCACGCTTAGAAGCGACTGAATACACCTCTGCACCACTTTCACCGTCTGCCATAAGCATGTACAACGCAATCGCACCTAGCATTGTTGACTTACCGTTTTTACGTCCGACAAAGAAAAAGGACTCTGTATATCGACGATACCCTGTATCCTTGTCTATGAAGCCGAATAGAGCCGAAATGTAGGCTTTCTGGAATAACGCTAACTTTAAAGGCTTACCAGCTAACTCACCTTTCGAGTGCTTACAGAACGCTTCTATGAACTTGATAGGGCGATTTGCTTTATCTTCGTCAAATACATACTTGTCATGATGTTCTATATCTTGTACTAATTTCTGATATTGTTTGTAGATCCTTTTAGAAACAACAATATTCCCCTTCTCCATTTCTTGCCAATATGTCACAATGTGATTAGTCACTCGTTACAAACTCCATGAACGCATCTTTTTCATTAGTCGATACTGGCATTAAGGATAGGAGTTGTTTAATTGTTGCGTTGTACTTCGTCACTGTAGCGTTGTAGGACTTCATAGCTGGATTTTCTTTAAGATATTCCTGTTCCCCTTGCTTGAATATATATGTTGCACCATGAAACTGTACGGTAACTTTGAGTTCTTCCATCGTTTCTTTCATGAATACAAGTTCTTCCAGCAAATCATACGCTACTGGCTTATTCTGTACCTCTTGTTCGTCAATTATATTCTTAAGTTTTTCTAAATTAATAGAATTATATATATTTTTCATTTAATATTCTCCTTTATATAAGTTTAGGCTACCCTAAAAGATTCTAAATATCGTTTGGAGGATAAGTTAAGCCCATCATCGTTTCCGAACGATTATTTTTTTATTTTTTTAACTCGGGGGCATAAATTATTTTTTATTTTTTTATTTCTATAAATTTTAAATTATTTTATTATTAAATTTCCATTTTCATCAAATGATAATCCTTTTTCTGTTATGCTGCTTCCGAAATGTTCTTTGTTGTGACACTCAATACATAACGCTTCCAATTTATCCCAGTTATAAGTAATCATTGGATCACTCACATTTGATTGGTTTAACCAAACTTTATGATGACATATTGTTGCTAGTCCTCCACATCGCTCACATATATAGTGTTGAGAAGCCATGTAACCATTCCTACACTTAATCCATTTAGTTGTACGATAGAATGATTGTTCTACACTTCTAGCCATCGTATGAACGCCCTAACGCTGTTAATGATACAAGTAAGCCATCTATAGTACGCTTGAGCCTTTCGCTGTCTTGTGTGTGTGGATCAAACCATAACTGTAGTATGAACTTAGCTGTTGTTTGTGCTAATGGATTAGACTCATCTTCCCAATCTTTACCAGTTGTTAAGTATAAGTAATCTGGTATGGCTTCTATTAATGGTTTGATAATATCATCGTTATAATCTCCATCTACTCGTAATGCGTTGCGTCCTTCTTCAATAGTTATAATCATCTGTACACTTCCTTTTTATTATAAGAAAGGACACCAGCTACAACTGATGCCCTAACTGTTTATATTTTATGCACCTGTTGATGCTGATAGTTTAACGAATGCTTCATCTACTAACACACGAGTGTCTGCAATCGCCATTGCTCTATAATCAACTAATCCACTACGGAATGATGATTCTCTTGATTGTTCAAGCATTAAGCCTTCTGGTAAGTTATAGCCTAGATAATTGAAGTTACCTAGTAAGATAGTTCCATCTTCGATATTGTCATCGACTACAACCTCTTTACCTAGAATATGACCAATTGATTCATTCTGTGCATCTGCAATGAATAGTGGGCGTTTGTTAGCATCTACTAAACTATATACAGTGTTGTATAATGTTGCGTTACTCATAACGAATTTAGCACCTGCAGAATAACCACGCTTCAAGATTGCTAATGCTTTAGTGAAGTCTGTATATTCACCTGTTAAGTCAACACTGTTTGTAGTGTCCCATGTAACGCCAGTTAATACGCCTTCTCCTTGATTAACACCTGTACCATTGATTAAAGCATAGTCGATTGCTTCAACTACTGCACTTGTTAATTCTTCTACTAGATATGATTCAAATGCTGAAATTGACATCGTCTTAGCTTTCACACTGATTGAGAATACTTTAATGATTTCATTACCATCAAATTGTACTGATGCTGTAGTAGGATTGCCTGACTCTACTTTAGCACCTTCTGTATGCCATTCTGCTTTAGCTGACGGTGTACCGATTGGAATACTAATCTTAGTTGGAATGTTGAATGATCTAACATGACTAATTAATCCACCTTGTGTACGTGCCTTAGAAATCACTTCATTCAAAGTTTGTTCTGGTAACACTGCTGATGAGTTACTAGATGATGAGAAGCTATCTGCTCTATGTTCTGCATCTTGTTGTGCCATTGCAGTATTGAAAGCACGTGTTTCAACTTCTGATAAGTTTTGTCCTAACATTTGTTTAAAGAACGCTGAACGATATTCTTCTGACCCGAAAATGTTTTCTGGTGATACTTCATGTTGCCCTTTGATTTGTGTACCTGTAATTGGATTGTATGAGCGTTGCTCTTGGTTTTCTTTATTCATTGATTCATTCTCCTTGTCTTTTATGTTTTCTTTAGCTTGATTAAGTCCTTCGATTTCAATATTTAATTTAGTAATATCTGCTTCGGGATCGTTCTCGATTGTCCCTCTGATTTGTCCTGCTCTTGTTTCAATATCTTCTATACTTGAGTTACGGTAATAATTAAATGATTCTTCAACTGTATTAAAATTCATATTATTTAATCTCCTTTATTAATAGTTTATTTAGATTAATCTGTGCTTGTTTATATTGTTCATGTCTTAATTCTGCATCTTGAATTTGGTTTCTTGCTTCGACAGATGTCTCGGCGTATGCAGGATAATTCACGATTGAAAACTCAAGCACCTTATCAATCTTGTTAATCGTTCTTGTACGTGTATTCACATCGTATTGACTACCGTCACTTACTGTGAACCCAAATGAGACGCCACTCATATCGCCCCGTTTTACTGCCGTATAAACAGAGCGTGCTTCTTCGGTATCGGGTAAGGTTGCCCTAAAATGCATACCGACTTCATCATTCCAAATTTCCATCGTCTTAGGTGATTTTGCTAATGGTATACGATTCATATCATGTGACACTAATAACCGTGTATCATTGAGCTTTAAACCATCTAACGCATTACGTTTTATAATTTCAGTATAAGAGCCTGTAGGTGTATTGATATTAGTTGGTTTATTAAAAACAATTGCAGTACCCTCAAGTACCATTTCGGTACTTTGGTCATCTGTCTGAATTTCTGCTGATCTAATTTCCTTCATTGCTGACGTCCCCCTTATCTTGCATCTGATATTGATTGATGATGTCTTTATCGACATAGTTTAATGATTGAATACGTTTGTCCCCATCTTCCACATTAGGCAGGTTTAATAGGTCTAACGCTTGGTTTACGGTCAATACGCCTAGTGGTAACAATTCCTTGATTACATTCGTCTTAGACTTGTTAGAAGCATATTGTAATTTAGATGATTCAAAGACAATGCGATTATTAAACGCTTTTTCTCTTTCGCTGAATACTTTATCTGATAATTCCAACGCTAACTGTATTGAGAATGGCTCGATAATTGATTCAAAGAACGCTTGCCAACCATCTTCCGTATATGTGCCATTCACGATTGATTCATTAATACCGAGATAGTCATATATTTTCTGTTTAACCACTTCAATTTGAGATGTATCTATTTGAACATCTGATACATTTAACGGCTGATATTCCATTGATGTATCTACGGGAATTACGCCACCATTATTTGCCATTGTGAAATAGTTATTCATAAACTCGTCTTTTGCTTCTTTCAACTTGCTAGGGCTTAATGCTTGCGTATACTTCACTATGCCCCGTATTTGAGCCGAGTTCTTAATCGCTTCATTCATACCCTCATTTTGCGTTTGAGCTAACTGTAAAGCTCCCATGATAGCTGAATTGTCATCACCTAGTAATTCATTACTGTTAAAGTGACGGCGTAACACTGCTACCTCGTTCATATGCAAGATGACTTTATCCCCGTTACTGAATAAGAATTTCAGATATACCTCATTGTTAGCATCGACCACATACTCTACGTTGGTTGGTGATAATGGATATAGTCCCGATAAATTGCCCCTGCTGTCCTTTTGTACAAGTATGAAAGCATTGTTATACAAGAAGTATTGCGTTGCTACTTTATATAAAAAGTCATAACCACTCATGAATGGATTAGGTCTGTCCTGTAGTAAACGATTGATTTTAGAATTAGTATCTGGCTGCTTAGAATTATTGATGACATGCTTACCAGATAACTTCGCAATGTGACGTGCGATTGAATCTACGGCAGATCTATATATATCATTCTGGTATGCGTCCCCTGTAAATTGTGAGAATGATTTATAACCACCATTCAACATTTCAAAGTTCTTCATTTGTTGCTCTTGTACCTTTTCAATTCCTAATATTTTATCTATCCATTTAGGCATTTTCTCACCCTTTGTTTTTATTTAGAACATTTGTTCTATTATCCGTACACACGTTCGATTATAAGTTGCTTATATTATACCATAGTGGGGTATATAAAGCTAGTTTTGTCAATGGTTATAGCGATTTAAATCTTTCCACTTTTTATATCAAATCTAATATCTTCTAAAATTCTGTTGATACATTGTAATGCTTCAGGTATTCCCGAGACGTCTCTTTGATTTCGATCACTGCCACGATATTTATTCGCTAATATTTCTGATTTAAATTGATAACTCCAAATCATAATGTGAACAAATTCTCCATTCAATAAACGGTGAGGATATAGCTCTATTTCAGCAGTGCTATTAGGTGCAACATTTAACCACATCTCGTATTCGGTATCTATTTTTATTGATATTCCAGATTCTCTAATAATTTCCCTTAACTTATTCCATTTCTCATTAGCGATTTTCTTTTCAACTGTTCTTGCTTTATTTATATACTGTTTTCGAATTTTCTTCATTTTATTCTCTCCTTTTTTATCTGTCCCACTGTCCCAATGTTAGGCCACCATGTGGGACACCTTTGCCACTTACTCCCCCAACGGTTTGAGCTCGTCTGTCCCACTGTCCCGGTATTTTTCCCCAACACTTACAGAAATCATATACATACTTTTTTATACTTTTACCCTTATTTTTATGGGACAACAGGGACACCTACACCATAAAACCTACTCCCCCAACGGTTTGAGCCGTCCCATTGAGTGTCCCATTGCTGTCCCATTTAGTTATTTATGGGACACCTCATATAAATCTTGATAATATTCTTTCATATCTATTTCAAATCCATATTGACGGCCTATACTTTTTCCGAATCTCAACCGTTTTTTAGTATCATTACAATAAATAATTTTTCTTAAAGCATCGTCAATTTTTCTTAAGTTATGTGGCTGTGGCTGGTCATCTTTTTTCATCATGACTTTCCATATTTCCAAAGAACATACTTTATCACGCCACATACATGCACCTGGTTTATTTAATCCAACTTGTATAGTCGAACCACCTTCAAAAGTTTTGATGTCGTCCTCACTTATTGATCTTTCCATCATTGAACGCATATTATATATTGGTTCCTCCCAATAATTAGATGGTATAGGACGTTCAAGAAATGCTTCAATCTCACCCACTAGAGCATCTTTTTCAGAATGTTCTTCTTGCATTTTAATGGCCATTTCTGCAGCTTTTTCATCTAACAATAATGTTTTATCTATAGGGTTCTTATCAAAATAAACTTTGGCTTCTGCATACATTTGTTGAACAACTTCTTGTGTTAAATCATCAAATGGACTTTTAGTCGCTTTACGTTTGTCAGTGGTAACTGGCCAAAATCTTCTGTTGCCTGTCTTGTCCTTCAAAAATTCATAGTTATTAGTCGTTCCAATAAATACGCATTGTCTAAGGTGTCGCTCTACACGACGGCCATATGATGGACGATAAACGTCTGTTATTGCACTTATAAAACTCTTAATTTCTTCAATAGTAGATTTACCGAAAGCTGATAATTCTTCAATTTCACATATCCAAGATCCTTGTATTTTTTTTAGAGCTTCATCACCTGCAAATGATTTGATAGATTGGTTATACCAATTTCCACCCATTTTACTTGCTAAGGTTGATTTACCGTCACCTTGACCGCCATATAGTACAGTCATGCTGTCGAACTTAATACCAGGATTATATATTCTTGCCACTGCACCCATAACCCATTTCTTTGCAACTTGTCTATTGTAATGCGTATCAGATGCACCTAAATAATCAATAAATAACGTTTCAATTCTTTCTTTGCCGTCCCATTTTTTAGATTCAATCATTGATTGGATTGGGTGAACCTTGTTATCATAAGCACCTTTATCAATTACTTCATTTAAAATATCTGTACTAAACTGAATGTTATAGCGTTTATCAATATGAGATTTTATTTGTATGGTATCTAGGTCTGACCAATAATAATTTCTATCACCCTTTGACCTCCAATATGGCAAACGTCTTAATTTTGTTATTTTTTCAAAAGAATCATATTGCAACATATCTTTTAAATCTTCATCATTTTGTAGTATGAGTTCACCGTTAGTAGTTGTTTTCTTATAAGCACCTGTTTGTGGTGATTTCCTTAAATCATTTATCCAGCTTTCCTTTTGTTCTATTATTTCGTTTGTATCTTCGTATAATGCTGTGATTTCATCAGGTAACCCCATTTAATCCCTCCTCTGATCTATCTTGTAATGCTTTTTATATATAGATGTGTATGTTTTATTAATCTCTTTATCCTCTATTGGTGGATTACATTGTTTAGCCCAAGAATATGCTAATCCATATACAAGTTCTTTTGATAATCTTTTTCTGAATAGTAATCCAATAAGAGAAGCAAGCGAGCCATTACGCTCGCCTTTTTCTACACCCATTGCAATGTTCACCCAATGGTCTGTCGTCCTTTTAGCTTTCAATTCAATCACATTATTTTTATTCATCTGGTCATCAAGAATTTTTATCAGATTTTCCGACTTTAAAAAATGTGTATCTTGATAATCAAATATATATGGTGCTTCTTTATGCTTCTTAACACCTTTGGCTTGTGCCTGCGATATTGTATAGCTGAATGGATCGCACTTTATATTTAAAGACTTCTCAATAAGCTCTATTGCAGGCTTATAGTATTTAGGTTCTATAGGTTCATCTAAAGGAATGATGAGCCTTACACGTGGTAATTCTGGCGTATGGTTATAGCTTGTATGTGCTACATAACTAAATTTCAATACTTCTTTAAATTTGGCCATAATATCCATTTCTGCCGTTAAATCATCAAAATCAAGAACAAGAGCAGTCCTATTAATTACATTGTCATTTTTTCTATATGGTGCTTTCATTTCAGCAAAGAGGTATAGACCAGAATCATATTTATCTGAATCGCTTATGCTGAATACTGCAAGCCACCTACATAATTCTTGAAAATTCATTTTATTTTCTTTGATATGCGATTCTGAATTGAGTGTTTTGTAATGTTGTAGTATAATTAAGTTATCTGAATTGGACTTAATGTCTATAATTTTCATAGAGGTTTAATCACCTTTCTTGTTATGTTAAAATTTAAATAGAATGTTTAAAAAATTTACTTTCTCGCCTTTACTGATTGCCGTCAGTATCGGCGTTTTTTGCTACCTCGTATAAATTGTGGTAAGTGAACCCTAGCATTCCAGCGCTCAAAACTATCATGTAAATAGAACTTAACGGGTCTAGTCCTTTAGATACAAGCAACGCACCACCACAAGCCGTATAAATCGTTAGTATAAGTTCTTTCATCTATTTCACCTCTTTCAGCTTATTTGGGTCTAATCCGAACGCATAAGCTAATTTCGATATTGCCCACTCGAGAAGAAATTCTGTATCTTCTATCGTGTCTAGTTCTTCACCAGCTAACGATTCCAATACATAACTTACGTTGAACATTTCACTTGAAGTAAGTTGGTAGCGTTCTATTAATTGGTAACAATTTCCAATCATATAAGTTACTAGGTTATTCAAAAATGAATGTCTGCTTACTTTTTTACCTGTAACTTGAGTTGTGATACTTTCAATATCTTCAACTTTCAAAACTCTGTAAATATCAGTTAACTTCTCTTGAATTACTTCCTGTTTTGCGTTTAGCATTTTATTCAGCCTCCATTAGTTGTTTTTTATTTGTGCCTTCCCAAACTTCAATTTGAATCTTATCTGATAACGACGCCATAAAATCATTTAAAACAGTTTCAGCATTTACACCAGATTTAACTTCTTTTGTTATTTCTGAATATTTTGTATTGAGCCATTTCACGATTTCCACTTCATACTCTGAACGTCCATACAAGTAAGCTTGTTTCTCACGATCATTTAATTCATTAAAATAATTGTCTGCCATTCTGTTCCCTCCTATTTATTCTTTCTATTGAAAATACTGATACTGTGTTCATCAAAATACTTATATGCTTTATTCATATGCACTTTGTACTTGTTTCCAGACGCCACAGGGTAATGAATAAATTTCTCAAGATCCTTTTTATATCTCGGATTGAATAATATATTCTCTTTTAAAAATTGTGGGCTACAATCCAGATGTTCTGCTAACTCTTTCAGACTGATAAATTTACCTTCCGTATGATTGTTTAATAATTGTTCATACTCGATTTTAGTTATTAAAATAAAATCTGCTGGTATGTTAATTGTTGCGTTTAAAGTTTGCTGCACGGTCTATACCTCCTCTTTCACTTTGAAAGTGAACAAATCTTCAATATCAACATTTAAATGATCCGCTATTCTTTTAGCCATTTTCGGACTTGGCATTGCTTTCTCATTCATGATTAAACTCAAATAAGAAATTGAAATCTTACTTTCTTTTGAAAAACTTCTTAAACTATAACCATGCCTAGCCATGCAAACTCTTAATTCTGGGATATTAACTTCTACATTCATTTTTTTTGCCTCCTCTTGTAACCTTTTCAAGTAACATTTGCTGGGTACATTTATAATATATACTAATAATGATAACATTACAAGTTTTATTTTGAATTTGTTACTCAAATGCGTAACATTTACGTTCATTTTCTGCTAATATAGATATTAAGAGGTGATTTTAAATGAATTTTGATGGAACTTTAGGAAATAGAATAAAAGAAATTAGAAAAGAAAATGATATGACATTAAAAGAATTAGGCGAAAAAGTTGAAGTCACGCATGCTTTCTTATCAAGAATAGAAAACAACAAAGTTAAACCGAATGACGATTTGTTAATAAAGCTAGCAGAGGTACTTGATTATAATAATAGTCAAGATTATCTAAATGAATTTAGAGTTTTGAATGGTTTTTATAATCAAATTGATGAAACAAGCGATTTTTATAATGAATTAAAAGCAAGTGGTCGTTTGGAAGTTGAATTTTTTGACCCTGAAGATGTTGACGAAGATATAAAACAAATAAAAGGTATCGATAAATATCTTAAAAAGAGAAATCATAAAAGATTGGTCGAGCACCCCTATTATAAATTGAACTATTTATTAGATACTAAATACAAAGTTTTTTATGACTTGAAATTAAATGATTATGAAGGCAAAACAGTTACTATAGAATTACCAACAGATTTTAAAGATGAATTGTATAAGGCAATTAACACTAAAGTAATTGAATTAATAAAGAATTATCCAGAGTTATTATTAAGTGTTTTTGATGAAGAAGCTATGAAACAATATAATAAATCTAAAGAAGTAAAAGAAAATGAAGTACTACAAAATCTAATGAAAAATAATGTTGACCTCGAAAAAATTTCCGAATTTATGAGTAGTATCTTTAGCGAAGGAAAAATATATTAAAGGTGATTAAATGGCTAGTTATGAAAAACGTGGTAAGTCGTGGCGTTATGTATTTTATGCCACAATAGACGGCAATAAAGAGAAGATTCAAAAAGGTGGCTTTCGTACCAAACAAGAGGCACATGCTGAGGCTGTTGAATTAGAGTCCTATTACAGAAAAGGGATTGTATTAAATAATAAAATTGTATTTGCAGATTATTTCAAGTCCTGGTATGAAACAAATAAAAAGGATAAAGTGACTCAAAAAACATATGATCGTTATGTCATCGCACATAGGTACGTTGAACAACATTTCCACCATACACTATTAACTGAACTAAATAGAATGGATTATCAAAAGTTCATTAATGAGTATGCTGCCAACCATTCTAGTGATAGCACACGCAAGTTAAATAGTTATATACGCAATTGCTTAGATGATGCTATACATGATGGACTCATACACAAGAACGCTACATATAAAGCCAATACAAAAGGCTCTGTGGCATCTAAAGATGAAAAGGATAAATACATTAGTCATAGTGAGTTTAAACGTTTAAAAAGTTACCTAGAAACAAAAGAGAGTATGTCCTCAATTCTGTTGCTTGTGGCAATGGTAACTGGTGCTAGATTTTCAGAAATTCAACATATGAAACGTGATGACTTTAATTTACCAAATAATCAAGTTCATATTCCAGGGACTAAGACACAAACGTCTGACAGAATCATAAGTATGGATCTAAAAACTTTGAAACGTGTAAGAAACTTTATCAATAATCGCCCACAAGATATAAATGGATATGTATTTTCTGAACATGGCACACTGATAAGCAATAACGCAGTAAATAAAGCCCTTAAACGCTCGTGTAAGCATTTAGGTATCAAAGATATAACAATACACTCATTAAGGCATAGCTTATGCTCTGTGTTGCTACATGAAGGGTGTTCTATACATTATATTTCTAAACGTCTAGGACACAAGAATATTAATGTTACACTATCCATATATTCACACTTATTAGAAGAAACGTATCAACGTGATGATGAACAAGCCATAACATTTTTAAATAGCATATAAAAAAACACCCACAACTTAATGTAGGTGTTTTAATTTCGTTTGGGGATTATTTGGGGATTATAATTAAATATACTTTAATATTCTTTATATCCTCATTCCACCAAACCATTGGTATTAAGGGCTTTATGTATTTTAATAATACTCTTTAAACCCTACTTAGCGTCCTGGGAGGGATTCGAACCCCCGACCGACGGCTTAGAAGGCCGTTGCTCTATCCAACTGAGCTACCAGGACATCTTCAACACAAGAATAATTATATCTAATCGGCGCTGATTTATCAATACCTTTTAAAAAGAAAAAGGTTTATTAAATCGCTTTACAAGTATTATTACATGTTTGATATAAATGTTCTGCTTTTATTCCATGATTACGATGTCATTTACTTTAACTGCATTTGCTTTATCTGCTTTACATATCGATTGATCTTCAAATATTTCTAGTACACTAGCGTGAACAAGTCCTTGTGCAGTTAATACATATATATTTTCACTTTTATGCAAATCATTGTCTTCATTTTTATTAATACAAAATTTTTCTTGATTAATAACTGATGTTACATGTGTTCTATTCATTTTAACACCCTCCCGATAACATTACAGCTCCTACTTATTTACAATAAATTAACGACATTAATAATTATAAAACAATTTGACTTTAATTGAAAGTTATTCTAATTATTTATTAAAGAGGCTGGAACATTAACATCTGAGATACTGACACCTATGGGAATCGTATGCGAGAGAGACTACAGGCTCGAACCACACCCCTAGGCAAGCACGCACTTTCAAAATCGTGAGATTTTAATAAAAAAATATCTTCACTAGGCTATAACCTAATGAAGACACTTTTTTATAATGCTAAAATTTGTTTATCTATTTCTTCATGCTTTCTATTTAAAAATGTTAGACTAGCATTTTTAAGTTCACGATCAAATTCTATCATCGCATATGTTTCTTCCCATCGACCTCTCGTTTGAGAGATACTTCCTGGGTTTATGCAATACACGCCATCAATTAATTCACATAAAGCTACATGACTATGACCATAGAATGCGAATTTAGCACGTGCATTTTTAGCGTGCGCACTCAATACATTTCTAGAACCTTTAACTTCGTATCGATGTCCATGCGTAAAGAAGTATGGTACGTCTTGCATCTTACCTTGATCTTCTATTGGGAAACGTGGATCAAAATCACAATTTCCTTTTACTCTTTGATATAAGCTTAATTCAGTATCATCATAATCAAATTCTGAATCTCCTAGATGTAGAAATAAATCCGCTTCTCTATATTTATCATATATTTCATGTAGAACCCCTTGCTCTCCATGATTATCACTGACAACTATCCATTTCATTGGAATCTCTCCCCTATATCTTCGTTCATTAATTTAATAGCATTTCCTCGATGGCTAATTGCACTTTTTTCTGCCGCTGTTAATTCTGCCATCGTTCTATCTAATGATGGTACGAAGAAAATCGGATCATAACCAAATCCATTTTCACCTCGTTGTTCGTCTATTATTTCACCTTGTGCTTTACCGATATAAGCAAGCGTATCTTTACCTGGTTCACTAACAGCTATAGCACACACAAATTCTGCTGCTCTATCTTCTACACCTTTTAAATTATTTAATAATTTATTAATATTATCTTGATCATTTTTTTGTTCTCCAGCATATCGCGCTGAATATATGCCTGGTTCACCGTTTAAAGCTTTAACCGATAGTCCGCTATCATCTGCTATAACGATTTTATTAAGCTGTTTTGATGCTGATTCTGCTTTTAAAACAGCATTTTCTTCAAATGTTGTGCCCGTTTCATCTACATCAAAATCTGGATCAATTTCAGAAATACCTATAACATTCGCTTTAGGAAAAATTGCTTTAAAGTCATTTATTTTACCTTTGTTGTTTGATGCGACAATGATTTCATTCATGTTTATCTCTCCTTACAAAGTTATTCTTTCTACTTTAGCATCTTTTATATGTAACCATTCTTTAATTGTTCTCGTTATATGCTCTACATCACCATTTGCAAAAAATTTATGCTTAGGATTTGGCGTATAATAAGAATGCTCATTACTAAATGTTAATAAAGCACTGACCTCCCTAGCAGTCTCCAAACCTGAAGATATAATGGTCTTCCCATCATCAAAATATTGGTGGATCGCATCATATAATAATGGATAATGCGTGCAACCTAATATCACCGTATCTGAATCATCATAACGCCATTGTTTAAGTGTTTGATGTATAACAATACTTGTTATCGTTGGGTCTTTGTACCTCATTTGTTCTACTAATGGGACGAATCCTGGACATGCTATACCTTTAACTTCTACTTGTGGATTTATAGACTTTATACTTCTTCTATATGCTTCAGACTTGATTGTGCCTTCTGTTCCTAATACAAGCACACGATTATTATTCGTTGTCATAATGGCTGTTCTAGAACCTGGATCAATAACGCCTATAACAGGAATCGATAACATCTCCTGTAATGGCTTTAAAGCTACTGCAGTTGCAGTATTACAAGCAATTACAAGCATTTTAATTTCCTTTTCAACTAAAAATTCAGCTAACTGAATTGTAAATGCTTTTACTTCTTCTTTTGATCTTGGGCCATAAGGACATCTCCCTATATCACCTAAATAAAATATCGTTTCGTTAGGTAATTGTCGCATTATTTCTTTAGCTACAGTTAACCCACCGATACCTGAATCAATTACTCCTATTGGTTTATTCATTTATCTTCACTTCTCATTCTTTTTAACATAATCTCTAAAGCTTCATTAAATTTATTTTTATCTTCATCGTCCATCACCGATAAAAGTTCTTCAGTATATAATTGTCTTGCGTGAACGACTTCATCAATCAATGCTGTACCTTTTTCTAACAACTTAACATGGAATACTCTTTTATCTTCTTCAGATTGAATTCTTAAAACTAATTCTTTTTGTTCAAGTTTATCAATGATATCGGTTGTCGTCGAATATGCTAAAAATAATCTTTTTGATAATTCACCTATCGTTAATTGTTTATGTTCATTTAACCATTGTAATGCTATAAATTGTGGTGGTGAAATTTCATATACTTTTAACTGTCCTCTTGATCTTAATTTAGTTCTTTCTACAATATGTCGTAACGAATATTCAATCTGTTTAGTTATTTCTTCCATTGTTGTTTGTACCTCTTTTCACTTAAAACTTATATTCTTTATAATAACACATACATATATTTGCAGTTAATTAATTGGTCTATTTTCCCCTATTCAAAATAGCAAAAAACCTTTAAAACCAACTTTATAATTGGCTTTAAAGGTTCTTGAGTTAAAATATTTAGTTAACTTCGTGATCTGATCCGAAGAATGATTTAAACATTTGGAATGTCGCTTCTCTGTTCATAGCTGCAATAGATGTTGTTAAAGGAATACCTTTTGGACAAGCATTAACACAGTTTTGTGAACTACCACATTCTTGAATACCACCATCAGACATTAATGCTTTAATTCTCTCATCTTTAGTCATACTACCTGTTGGGTGTAAGTTGAAAAGACGAACTTGAGAAATTGCTTGAGCACCCATGAAATTATTATTCACATTAACGTTAGGGCATACTTCTAAACATACACCACAAGTCATACATTTAGATAACTCATAAGCAGTTTGACGCTTTTTCTCAGGCATACGTGGACCGGCACCTAAATCATAAGTACCATCAATCGGAACCCATGCTTTAACTTTTTTCAAGTTATCAAACATACGAGAACGATCGACTTGCAAGTCACGTATTATTGGAAATGTCTTCATTGGTTCTAGCTTAATCGGTTGTTCTAACTGATCAATAATTGCTGAACATGATTGACGCGCTTTGCCATTGATAACCATAGAACAAGCACCACATACTTCTTCAAGACAGTTCATATCCCAAGTGACTGGTGTTGTTTTTTCACCATTTGAAGTAATTGGATTTCTTTGTATTTCCATCAAAGCTGCAATTACGTTCATATTTGGTCTATAAGGAATCTCAAATTTTTCTTCGTATGGTTGTGATTCGCCATTTTCTTGACGCTTTATAATAATTGAAATTGTTTTGTTTTCTTGTTTTTGACTTTGTTCATTTTGTTCAACTGTTTGAGTGTCTGCCATTATTATTTACTCCCTTCAGATTTCTTAGAGTAATCTCGTTTACGAGGTTTAATGTGACTAATATCCACTTCTTCATATGAAAACTCAGGTGCTTCTTCTGGTCCTCTGAACTGAGCAATAGTCGTTTTCAACCATTCTTCATCATTACGTTCAGGGAATTCTGGTTTATAGTGTGCCCCACGAGATTCATTACGATTGTATGCACCAATTGTAATAACTCTTGCTAGAACTAACATATTCCATAATTGACGTGTGAAGAATACAGCTTGGTTACTCCATGTTGAAGTATCTTCCATATCAATATTTTGATATCTCTTCATTAATTCAACAATTTTCTTATCTGTTTCGAGCAGTTTATCATTATGACGAACAACAGTAACGTTTGCAGTCATTATTTCTC
Source organism: Mammaliicoccus sp. F-M27 (assembly GCF_022387115.1). Classification (NCBI taxonomy): domain Bacteria; kingdom Bacillati; phylum Bacillota; class Bacilli; order Caryophanales; family Staphylococcaceae; genus Mammaliicoccus; species Mammaliicoccus sp. F-M27. The sequence continues at coordinate 338,781 of NZ_JAJNIE010000002.1, forward strand.
CTAATTCTTTGTGCAACTTATAAGCATTTTCAGTACCTTTAAGATTTAGAAGATGGTCAAACTTCTCTTGTTCTTCATCAATACGTTTTTGGAATATTTCTTCACCTAACTCAGTGTATGATGTTTCAATATTTTTAACGTATTCCATTGCGTTTGGTCCTGCAACCATACCGCCATATATTGCTGATAATAAAGAGTTAGCCCCTAATCTATTACCACCATGTTGAGAGTAGTCACATTCACCTGCTGCAAATAAACCTTTAATATTAGTCATTTGATCAAAGTCTACCCAAATTCCACCCATTGAATAATGGACAGCTGGGAAAATTTTCATTGGGACTTTACGAGGGTCGTCACCAGTGAATTTTTCATATATTTCAATTATACCACCAAGCTTAACATCTAATTCATGTGCGTCTTTATGTGATAAATCAAGATAAACCATGTTTTCACCGTTAATACCAAGTTTTTGGTTTACACACACATCAAATATTTCACGTGTTGCAATATCACGAGGTACTAAGTTTCCGTAATCCGGATATTTTTCTTCTAAGAAATACCAAGGTTTACCGTCTTTATAAGTCCAAATACGTCCACCTTCACCACGTGCAGATTCACTCATCAATCTTAACTTATCATCACCAGGTATAGCTGTTGGGTGGATTTGAATAAACTCACCATTTGCATATTTAGCACCTTGTTGATAAACGACAGAAGCTGCAGAACCAGTATTAATCATTGAGTTTGTAGACTTACCAAAGATAATACCAGGACCACCTGTTGCCATAATGACAGCATCTGATCCGAATGCTTCTATCTTAGAATCTGTTAAGTTTTGAGCTACAATACCACGAGCTGCATCTTCATCATCTTTAACGATTCCTAAGAATTCCCAGCCTTCATATTTTGTAACTAATCCTTTAACTTCATAACTTCTAACTTGTTCGTCTAATGCATATAGTAATTGTTGTCCAGTTGTTGCACCTGCAAATGCAGTCCTATGATATAAAGTACCACCGAATCTACGGAAATCTAATAGACCTTCTGGCGTACGGTTAAACATAACACCCATTCTGTCTAATAAATGTATGATACTAGGTGCTGCTGCAGTCATATTTTTTACTGGTGTTTGGTTAGCTAGAAAATCTCCACCATACACTGTGTCATCAAAGTGAATTAAAGTAGAGTCACCTTCACCTTTTGTATTAACAGCTCCGTTAATACCACCTTGTGCACAAACAGAGTGTGAACGTTTAACAGGTACTAATGAGAATAAATCAACATGTGCACCTTTTTCTGCAGCTTTAATCGTTGCCATCAAACCTGCTAAACCACCACCGACAACAATAATTTTGTTGTTTGCCATAAAAATTGTCACTCCCCTAAAAAGTATAAATCCTATACGAATGCAAATATAGCTCTTAAGCCAATAATACTAATTACGATAAATACAAATAAAGTTACATATGTCATAACACGTTGTGATTTAGGTGATTGTGTAATTCCCCATGTGATGAAGAATGACCATAGACCATTTGAAAAATGGAATATAACACTTAATACACCCACAACGTAAAGCGTTACAGAAATAGGATTAGATAAAATATCTGATACCATATCAAAATCAACATGATGACCTAATGCAGCTTGAATACGTGTTTGATACACATGTACAGCTATAAATATAAATGAAATTATGCCAGTTACACGTTGTAATAAAAACATCCAGTTTCTGAATAATGAATGTCTTCCTACATTTTCTTTAGCTGTAAACGCTATGTATAATCCATAAATAGCGTGGAATAGTATAGGAATATAAATAACTACAACCTCTAACACTATTTTAAATGGTAAATTCCACATAAAATCAGACGCTTTATTAAAAGCCTCCGGGCTAATAGTTGCAAAGTGGTTAATTAATAAATGCTGAATTAAGAATATTCCTATAGGAATTACACCTAATAATGAATGAATACGACGTAAAATAAACTGTTTTTCGCTTGACGCCAAAAGAAGTCCCCCCTAACTTTAATCTATGGCTCTATCGTTATATTATAGATATCATAACCTGAAAACGATTACATATATCCTAAAAAAAATTCGATGAGCATTACATGTATATTGTAACATCATTAAGTAAGAATTTGGGCATGAGAATTATTCTCATACCCAAATATATTCATTTTTTATTGTAAATTTACTCTTTAATTACTAAGCTTATTTACTAAGTTTTGGGCAACTTTTTCTGGAAGGCCAATTTTAATAAATTCTTCTATATTTGATTCACGCATTTTCTTAATAGAACCAAAATGTTTCAACAATGATTGCTTTCGTTTCGGTCCTATTCCTTCTATTTCATCTAACGCAGATTTTAAAGTTGTCTTTTGTCTCGTCGATCTATGAAAACTTATGGCAAATCTATGCACTTCATCTTGGATACGTTGAAGTAAATAAAATTCTTGTGAGTTTTTCTTTAGTGGTATAATTTCTGCTTGCGCACCATAAAGTAATTCTGACGTTTGGTGTTTATCATTTTTACTTAATCCTGCTATTGGAATATCGAGTCCTAACTCATTCTCTAACACATTTCTTACTGAAGACATATGTCCTTTACCACCATCAACAATGATCAAATCTGGTATTGGCAGGCCTTCTTTTAATACTCTAGTGTATCTTCTTCTAACAGCTTCTTGCATAGATTTATAATCGTCAGGTCCTTTGACAGATTTAATTTTGTATTTACGATAATCTTTTTTACTCGGCTTACCATCTACAAAGGTAATCATTACAGATACAGGATCCACACCTTGTATATTAGAGTTATCGAAAGCTTCAATTCTTATAGGTGTCTGTATACCCATAGCTTCCCCTAAATTTTCTATAGCTTTAACAGTTCTAGATTCGTCTTTAGCAATAAGTTCGAATTTATTTTTCAATGAAATACTCGCATTCTTAATTGCCAAATCCACCATTTCTTTTTTCTTACCTCTTTTAGGTTGAATAACCTTTGAATCAACTACTGACTCTACAGTTTTAATATCCACATTCATTGGTATGTGTATTTCTTTAGGCGTTAAATGTTGATTTAAAGTATAAAACTGACCTATAAATGTATAAAATTCTTCTTCAGCAGTTTGTATGATTGGAATCATAGAAGCTTGTCTTTCTATTAATTTCCCTTGTCTAATAAAGAATACTTGAATACACATCCAGCCTTTATCTACTGAATAACCAAATATATCTCTCATTGTCATATCGGATGACATCATATTTTGTTTATAATTCAACATTTCTATATGTTGAATTAAATCTCTATATTCTTTAGCTTCTTCAAATTTCAACATTTCACTTGCTGCGTTCATTTTATCATTCAAGTCATTAACAATCGTTTTATCATCGCCATTTAAAAAGTCTGTAATCTCTTTAATCATCGCCTGATATTGAGCTTGCTCTACAGGATATACACATGGACCTAAACATTGTCCTATATGGTAATATAAACAAACTTTATTCGGCATCGTTACACATTTTCTTAAAGGATAAATTCTGTCTAGTAATTTTTTCGTTTCATGTGCTGCATAAGCATTTGGATATGGACCAAAGTATTTACCTGAATCTTTTTTCACCGTTCTCGTCACGATTAATCGTGGGTGCTTTTCTTTCGTTATTTTAATAAACGGATAACTTTTATCATCTTTTAATAATATATTGTATCTAGGTTGATGCTTTTTTATAAGGTTCAACTCTAGTAATAATGATTCAATTTCACTAGATGTCACAATAAATTCGAAATCTCTTATTTCTCCGATTAATCGAGTTGTCTTTTCATCATGTGCACCTGTAAAATAGCTTCTCACTCTGTTTCTTAAACGCTTTGCTTTCCCAACATATATAACAGATTGATGTCTATCTTTCATAATGTAACAGCCTGGATCAGTAGGCAGTACATCTAGTTTTTGTTTGATTCTTTTTTGGTAGTCTTCCACCTTTTTCACCTACCTTTTTATAGTAATTATATCAACAAAATTTAGTTTAACCAAAACATACGTTCTATACTATATTAGAAATAACCATAAGTTTTTACAATAGTTACGCAAAAAAACTGTCTACAAAGTCTTTCACTTTGTAGACAGTCTATGGTTACCTTTACACGTTTATATTAATAGTGTTTAGATAATACTTGTTCTAGTTGTTCTTTAGGTTGGAAACCTACTACTTTATCTACAGCTTCGCCATCTTTGAATACGATTAATGTTGGAATACTCATTACTTCATATTTAGCAGCTGTTGCTTGATTTTCATCTACGTCTAATTTAACGATATTAGCTTTACCTTCAACGTCTTTAGCCAAATCTTCTAATACTGGCGCGATCATTTTACAAGGTCCACACCAAGGTGCCCAGAAGTCCACTAAACTTACGCCTTCTTTAATTTGTTCGTCAAAATTTGCATCTGTTGCTTTTACTAATGCCATTGGAAAAATCCTCCTTGTTAACTTATGATAATGAGAGTATAGCACGCTTTATTTAGCAATGCATGTTGTTTGCTCAATCTGTATTGTAATAGATGTTGCACTTGGAATCAATTACTTAAATTGTGGTTTTCTTTTAGTGATAAATGCATTTATACCTTCTTCTGCATTTTCACTTTCAATAATATCAACAAAATGCCTTTCTTCTATTTGATCACTTTCTAGTGATAAATCTAAATTAGACATTTGTTTAATCACTTTAATAGAATTTAAAGACTTAGAAGCAATACTATAAGCTAACTTTTCAGTTGCTTTTTCTAGTTCTTCTTTATCTTCAACAATTTCATTGAACAAATGCTGAATGTCATCTAAATTGACATTCTCACCAGTTAAAGCAACTTGTAACGCTTTATGTTGACCGATCATATAAGACAGTCTTCTGACGCCACCAAATCCAGGAAATATACCTAAATTAATTTCAGGTAATCCTACTTTCGTATCTTTCGTAATCAACCTCATATCGCATGCTAAAGCGAGTTCAAATCCGCCACCTAAACACACACCATGAATAGAACTTATAACTGGTTTATGACAAGTTTTGATTAATCTAAATAATTTAGCACTTGTTGATGCGAGATCTAGTCTTTCATGTTTAGTTAAATCTGGGAATGATTTAATATCTGCACCAGCAGAAAAACATTTTTCATTCCCTTTAATGACGATAACTTTTATATGATCATCAAATCCTTGAGTCTCTATTGCCTCAATAATATTTGTTAAAACTTCTTCATTCAAAGCATTAACAGGACCATGATTTAAATGAATAAAAAGAACTTGGTTCTCTACATGTGTTTTAATCAATTTAATAACCACCTCTATAAGAATATTAAATAAGCAATACCTGCAATAAATGTTAAAGCAGAAATAACGAGCAACACTTTTGCTAGTTTATACATATCAAAATTATCCAATATGTTTCCTCCTTATTTCAATGTCACAACTGTAACACCAAACCCACCTTCTGATGGCATGCCTGTTCTATAAGAATCTACTGAACGATGTCTTTTCAGATGGTCCGTTACACCTTTTTGTAATGCTCCAGTACCTTTACCATGAATAATGTTTACAGTACTGTAATTTGAAAGAACAGCTTGGTCGATATATTGATCTAATTCTACCATAGCTTCATCATAACGATAGCCACGTAAATCTAAGTCCATTTTTATTGTTGAACGGTTCGTTCTTGGTACGACTTTACTTGGTTGTTGTTTCTTTTTATCAAGTTTTTCTAAATCTTTTACTTCGATTTTCATTTTTAATATACCCATTTGAACGACTACTTCGTCATCATTTACAACATCAATCACTTCACCTTTTTGACCATAAGATAATACTTTAACGTCATCGCCTTTTTCAATTTTATCATGACGCTCTTTTTTAACATTTTGTTTAATTGATTCAGCTGTATATTGATTGTCTAGTCGTTTTTTTCTTTCAATGAGTTCGTGTTCTTTAACATTAGCGGCCGAATTGTCTCGCATATCTCTCAATTCTTGTAAAATTGTTTCAGCTTCTTTTGTTTTCTGTTTTACTTCTTGATTTGCTTTATTTCTTGCTTCGTCCATTAATTGTGTTTTGAAATTTTCGAAACGTTGTAATTCATGAGCTAATGATTGATGTAGTTCTGTTGATTCTTGTTTTAATTTCTCAACTTCAATTCTATCATTTTCTACAGACTTCGCATTTTTTTCTAGAGATTCAATCATCACATTAATTTCTTTTTCATCTTGACCAATTAAAGATTTTGCATGGTTAATTAATTCATTCTTTAATCCTAATTTTTTCGAAATTTCAAATGCATTAGATCGTCCTGGTATGCCCATTAATAATTTGTATGTTGGTCTTAACGTTTCCACATCAAACTCAACACTCGCATTCATAACTTTATCACGATTATAACTATATGCTTTAAGTTCAGGATAATGTGTTGTAGCCATAATTAAAGCATCTCTTTCAATTGTGTAATCAAGTATGCTCATCGCTAAAGCTGCACCTTCACTCGGATCAGTACCTGCACCAAGTTCGTCAAATAAAATTAAAGAATCTTTATCAGCTTGATCTATAATATTGACGATGTTTTTCATATGAGATGAGAATGTTGAAAGCGACTGTTCTATAGACTGTTCATCACCAATATCACAAAATACTTTTTTAAAAATCGTAATAATTGCGCCATCTAATGTAGGGATCAACAATCCTGACTGAGCCATCAATGTAATCAAACCTACTGTTTTAAGTGTCACTGTTTTACCACCAGTATTTGGACCTGTAATAATAACAGCGTTTATATTTTCTTTAAATTCAATTGTATTACTAACTACTTCAGTTTTGTTAATTAATGGGTGTCTCGCTTTTGGTAAATAAATTGCTCTATCATCTGATAAAACAGGTTTTGTCGCTTTAATTGTTGCCCCAAATTTTGCTTTAGCTGTTATAAAGTCTAAGTGTCCCATGACTTTCGTGCTCGACAATAGTTCATAACCCACTTCGCTAACCAACTCAGTTAAGATATAAAGCAATCTATCTTTTTCTTCTTTCTCTTTAGCTTTAACTTGTGATATTTGATTGTGCATTTCTACTATTGCACTTGGTTCAATATATAAAGTTTGTCCTGATGCAGATTGGTCATGCACGATACCACTGAAATCATGGCGATATTCAGCTTTAACCGGCAGTACGTATCTATCATTCCTAACCGTTAAAATAGAATCAGATAATTTCTTTTGATTGGCTGATGATTTTACCATTTGTTCTAATCTTGATTTAATGCGATCATTCGTTTTTTTAATTTGATGTCTTAATTCTGCTAACTTCGGACTCGCAGTATCAAATAAATCGTGTTCATCACATTGTTCACTAATTTGATTGAGTAATTCACTCAACACAGGTAGTTGAGCAACATATCCATCAATGATTGGATAAAGAATATCTTCATCTTCGTCAACGATACTTGCATAGAACGTTTTAAATCTATTTTGAACTTGAATATTTCGTTTAATTTGATTCAGTTCTTCAACATTTAGTAAACTACCGATTTCAGCTCTTCTAACAAAAGATTTAATATCTTTTAACCCTGAATAACCTGGCACTCTATGTTTATTATATATTTGAGTCATTTCATCTGTTTCATTCAAACTATGTTGAACTGTTTCCATTTCATCACTTGGTTTAAGTTCATTAATGAGTCGCTCTGCAATATCACTTGTTGCATGAGCAGATAATTGTTGAATAATTAAGGGATACTCAAGAACTTTTAATGTTTTTTCATTCATACTATCTTCCCTCTTCTTTGAATACTTTTATTTATTAGATTTAATCCATTGTTTAAATTCTTCACGTGTTTTAGCATTGATTACTTGTGATTGTTTTACCCAACCTTTTTGTGCTGTACCGACACCATATTTCATAAAATCAAAATGATCAATATGATGTGCATCAGTATTTATTGTAATCATTAAATCAGGATTGTTTTTCAACACTTCTGCATTTAAATCTAATCTTTGTGGATTAGCATTCAATTCTAATACTGTGTTTGTTTCCTTAGCCATTTTAACAAGTTGTTCAATATTTACTTTGTATCCTTCTCTTCTACCGATAATACGACCAGTTGGATGTGCAATATGTCTTACATATTTGTTTTCACATGCCACTTTAAGTCTATTCATAATTTCTTCTTCCGTTTGATTAAAACTTTGGTGAATAGCTGCTATGACATAGTCTAGTTCTTTCAAAACTTCATCAGGATAATCTAGCGTACCATCTGGCTTAATATCCATTTCTGTTCCGCTATAAATATCGATTTCTTTATACTTTTCATTTAACGCTTTAATTTTTTTATTTTGTTCTAATAAACGTTCTATTGATAAACCATTAGCGACCGCTAAACTTCTAGAATGATCTGTGATACAAATGAATTGATACCCACGTTCAATAGCCGCTTCAATCATTTCTTCTAATTTAAATGCACCATCACTATATGTAGTGTGCATATGAATATCTCCATTGATATCTTCTAATTTAATAATATCTTGGATATTTTTATCAAACTCCGTTCCATCTTCTCTCATAGTTGGAGGAATGTATGGAACATTGAAATGGTCATATATTTCTTTTTCACTTTGATAAGTAATAACGTTACCATTGCTTTCTTCTATACCATATTCACTCACCTTTTCATTTCTTTGTTTGGCGAGTTGTCTAATTTTAATGTTGTGGTCTTTTGATCCAGTGAAATGTTGTAAAGTGTGATAGAACGCTTCAGGTTTAATGAGTCTAAAATCAACACCTATGACTTCATCTCCAATTAACAAATCTAATGAAACTTTCGTTTGTCCAACTGCAATTTGCTCTTTAATTTCTGGGAATTTTAATAATAGTTGTTGTACTTTCGACTCATCTTCTGTAGAAATAATATAATCTAAATCTTTGCTCGTTTCTCTCATTCTTCTAAAACTACCCGCTACTTGATATTGAATAATTTCATCAATGCCATCCAAAAATTGATTAATCACTTCGTGTGCTTTAATGATTGTATTAATTGGATATCTCTCAGGTCTTTGTCCTAAAACTTTTGCTTCTTCTAAAAGTTTTTGTTCTGTTTTTTTAGCAAAGCCAGATAATGCAGAAACTTGATTATTTTCACACGCTTCAATTAAGTCTTCTTTATTTTTAATATTTAATTCTTTATATAGTTTAGCAATTTTTTTGCTACCTAATCCAGGTATTTTAAGCAATGGTATTAATCCTTCTGGAATTTCTTCTTTAAGTTCGTCTAAGTAACTTTGAGTGCCATGATTAATATATTCATTAATCACATCACCCACTCCTTTACCAATACCTTTTAAAGTTGTAACGTCTTCTATTTCATTGATCGTTCTTTCATCTGTTTCTAAAGATTGACTTGCTTTTCGATAAGCAGAGACTTTGAAAGGATTTTCTCCTTTAATTTCCATATAAATTGCGATTGTTTCTAACATTTTTACGATATCTTTTTTAGTTAACATATCTAATCCTCCGTAAAAAAAGTCATAGGTTGTCCCATGACTTTTTTTAATATAAATTCATTTAATTTGCAAGCCATTTTACTAATTGTTCAGATAAGAATGGTGTCTTCGATAATATCACATTTCCAATAGATGATTGATGGAATGCATCAATAAATGATGGAACTGGAATAACTGCAATTGCAGCTAACATAATAATAACGACTAAGTACGCCTCTATAAAACCAAGTGCCATACCAAAGTATCTTGCATATTTGCCTCCAAAATCCATTTGGTGATAAAAATCAAACACTGTTGCTACAATTTGTAAAATCACTTTAGTAAAAACAAATAAAATGAGAATCGCCATAATATTATAAAATGCATTCTCATTATTAATATTATTAAATATAGTATTTTTCCCTTCCGTAGACGCACTAGGGTAAGGCAAAATTAAATGCAGTTGTTTACTAAATGGTGCATAACATATAGTGGCGATTACCAATGAACAAATAGTACCAATAGCGTGTAGTGACTGGAGTACTAAACTACGTCTATAGCCAATGATGACTCCTAATATTAAACATAAAATTATAAATAATGTAATCATTCTAAATATCCTTTATTTTTTAATTGTTTGATTTCTTCTTTTAACTTTTCATTTTCCTCTTCTAATTTAACATATTCATGCATAACATTAACAGCCGTGAGTACAGATTTACGCGTAGTATCTAATCCAGCATTCAGCTGTCCTAACGCTTGAATCTTCTCATCAACTCTTCCAGCTACATATCGAATATGCGAAGGATCGTCTTCACCAATTATTGTATAATGTTGATCATTTATAACTACTGTCACTCTGTTTTTGTTTTCACTCATTATACTACCCCTGTTCAAATTATAAATGGAATTTCTATATATTTAATCATACTATATTATACATGACATATGTTCATTTGTGTATGGATATCCACTAAGTTCATCTGAGAATATTCGTTTATATCATAAATTTGTGCTACTCTATTTATAGAAAATATATTAAAGGCAGGACACAAACTTGGCAAATATCGTAAAAAAGATTGATTCTCAAACAATCAATAAAATAATAAAACAATATAATATGGACACTGAAAACCTACCAACTGGTACTTTAGCTCGTAAAAAAATAAAAAGCACACAAGTACAAATATATCGTTCTAAAAAAATCATGTTTCAAGGTAAAGATGCTGAACAAGTTGCAAGTTCAGTATTAGGAGAAAAAATTATGCCTTCTACTCCTAGTAAATCTATTCCAAATAAAATACATACCTTCGACTTACACAATACAATTGGTAGTGATGAAGCGGGCAGTGGTGATTATTTTGGACCTTTAACCGTGTGTGCAGCATACGTTTCTAAAAAGAATGCTAAAATATTAAAAGAAATAGGTGTGATGGACTCTAAATCATTAACGGACATAAAAATAGTAGAACTAGCAGAACATATTATTCAAATATGTCCACATTCATTAATCGTACTTGATAATCCCAACTATAATACGAAGCAATTAGAGGGATGGAGTCAAGTTAAAATGAAAGCTGTCTTACACAATCAAGCGATCAAAAATGTCATAACGCGCGTAGAGGAATCTGAATTAGAACAAATTGTAATCGATCAATTTGTCCAAGCCAGTACATATGAAAAGAATATTATAGGTTCAATGCCACGAAAAGACATTACATTTTTCGAAACAAAAGGTGAATCAAAATCTATCGCAATCGCTGCTGCAAGCATCATAGCAAGATATGCATTTGTTAAACATATGGATAGATTAGCTCAAGAATTAAACGTCATCATACCAAAAGGCGCAAGTAATAAAGTAGACTTACAAGCAGCCAAAATCGTTCAAAAATATGATATTAATCAGCTTGATGCAATAACTAAAAAACATTTTAAAAATAGAGATAAAGTATTAGATCTCATAAAACGTAAAAGGAGAAATTAGTATGTTACTCATAACACTTAGTTGGCAAGTTATATTAGCCATTGTTATTATCTGCTACTTAATCTGGTTTATCGGCAAACAACTTATCAAAATCACAAATAAGAATAAAAAATAAGTAAAAACCACAGTAATCTGCAAAACTTACAGATTACTGTGGTTTTATTAAATATATACGTGTTTCATATGTTCGAATTAATTATGCTCTTAAAGTAGCACCTTGTTGTTCTAATGCTTCTAATATTTGATTATGAACTGATGAAACTTTTTCTTCTGTTAAAGTTTCAGTAACATCTAAATAATCAATTCGAATTGCTACTGACTTCTTACCTTCTTCCATATGTTCACCTTCATAAACATCAAATACTTCAGCATGGTTCAGTATATCAGCACCATTTTCATTAATTGTGCTAATTAATGTAGATGCCGTTACTTCAGTATTTACCACTAATGCTATGTCTCTAGATACGCCAGGGAATCTAGGAATAGCTTCATATTCTATTTTACCGACTGGTTGTTCTAACACTTTTGTAAAGTTTAACTCAAAAACATAAGTACGGTCTAAGTCATTTTCTTTTTCTACCTTAGGATGCAATTCTCCTATTAAACCTACTACTTCATCATTTAATTTAACGTACGCTGTTCTACCTGGATGCAACAAGTCTAATTTCGCCGCTTCAAATGTGAATGAAACGTTTAATTGCTCTGCAATACGTTCTACAATCCCTTTAACTAAAAAGAAGTCTACAGGTTCATCTTTTTGTTGCCATTTATTACCTGTATATTGACCCGTTAATATACCACTTAAAAATTCAACTTCTGTAGGTAATTGATTTTCTCCATTACTATAGAAAACTCTGCCTAGCTCATATAATGCTACGTTTTTATTTTTTCTAGCTACGTTATAACGCGTTGCATCTATTAGTCTTGGTAATAAACTTTGACGCAATACGGCTTGATCTTCACTCATAGGCATCATAAGTTCTACAACTTCTTGTTCCTCAAGTGCGTAATCTTTAGCAACATCTTTATGAACTAATGAATACGTAATGGCTTGATCTAATCCAGCACCTTCAAGTATTTCTTTAACTTTACGTGTTTTAAGTTGATTATCTGTTAAATATCCAGCTGTTGTACTTTCAAAGTTTGGTAAAGTTGATGGTAATTGATCGTATCCATAAATTCTTGCAACTTCTTCTATTAAGTCTGCTTTAATAGAAATATCATTTCTTCTTGAAGGAACGTTAACTTCAAATGAATCTTCTGACACGTTTGTCGCAAATCCTAAACGGTTAAAAATAACATTTATCTCTTCAGTTGAAAGTTCAAATCCTATTAATTGATTTACATCATGAGTAGAGATTTCAATTGTTTTAGATGTTTCAGGTAAAGTACCATCTGACACAACTTCACTGAGTACTGTGCCACCTGCAATATCTTGTAACAAGAATGCTGCTCTATTTAAAGCATCTATAACTCTTTCACTTGCGATGCCTTTTTCGAATCTACTTGATGCTTCACTTCTTAAACCTAATCTTCTTGAAGTTTGTCTTACATTTGTAGCATTAAATATCGCACTTTCTATAACGACATTTTGTGTTTTGTCTGTTACTTCTGAGAAATCTCCACCCATAACACCAGCAATTGCAATCGGTTCTGAACCATTTGTAATGACAACATCAGAAGCAAGTAATTCTCTTTCAACACCATCTAGTGTAGTGATTTTTTCATTTTCTTGTGCATAACGCGCAACAATTTGTTCTGATCCAATGTGATCTTGGTCAAACATATGTAGAGGTTGACCATATTCTAATAGAATATAATTCGAAATATCAACTACATTATTTATTGGACGAATTCCAGCTTTCATTAATCTTGATTGTAACCAAGTTGGTGATGGTGCAATCGTAACATTCTTAACTACTCTAGCTGCGTAATAAGGTATCGCTTCTTCATTTTGAACCGCAACACTAATCTCTTGAGTTGCTTTTTCTGGCGCTTCAGTTAAATCTGTATTTGGATATTTTATTTCATTACCATACAGTGCACTCACTTCATGTGCTGCACCTAACATACTTAAACAATCTGCTCTGTTTGGTGTTAAATCAAAGTCCATCACTTCATCATTAAGCAATAAAGCTTCTAAAGCATCGCTACCAGGAGTCGGTTCATTAGAAAATACATAGATTCCGTCAGCATATTTTTTAGGCATGACATTAGCATCTAAACCTATTTCTTGTAAAGAACAAATCATACCTTCAGAAACTTCGCCTCTTAATTTCGCTCTTTTAATTTTAACGCCACCAGGTAAACGTCCACCAACTCTAACTACAATTACATATTGGTCTACATCAACGTTAGGTGCACCACATACGATTTGTACGGGTTCTTCTTCCCCAACATCTACTTTACATATATTTAGTTTATCAGCTTCAGGATGTTTTTCTTTTGATACAACATGTCCTACAACTAATTTTTTAATATCTTCACCGTATTTTTTAATGCTATCTACTTCTATACCACTTCTTGTTATTTTCTCAGCTAATGCATCTATATCAGCATCTATTTTAATATATTCATTTAACCATTCTTTACTCACTAACATTATGCTTCACCACCATCTTCTACAGGCTTAAATTGCTCTAAAAATCTCACGTCATTTGTATAGAAATGTCTAATGTCTTCAATTCCATATTTCAACATCGCCATTCTGTCTGGTCCTAAACCAAAGGCAAAGCCTGAATATTTACTTGAATCAAATCCTGCCATTTCTAATACGTTTGGATGTACCATACCTGATCCTAGTACTTCAATCCATCCAGTTTGTTTACATACATTACAACCATGACCTTTACATTTAAAACATGAAACATCCACTTCTACAGAAGGTTCTGTGAATGGGAAGAAACTTGGTCTTAGTCGAATTTCACGATCAGCACCAAATAGTTTACGTGCTAATAATTCTAACGTTCCTTTAAGATCACTCATTTTAATATTTTCAGCAACAACTAAACCTTCAATTTGCGTGAATTGGTGACTATGTGTCGCATCATCAGAGTCTCTACGATATACTTTACCCGGACAAATAATTTTAACTGGTCCAACGCCATTACGCTTTTCTAAAGTTCTAGCTTGAACTGGAGAAGTATGTGTACGCATTAAAATTTCTTCTGAAATATAGAAAGTATCTTGCATGTCACGTGCTGGATGTGATTTTGGTAAGTTTAAAGCTTCGAAATTATAATAATCTGATTCTACTTCATAACCTTCAACGATTTCATAACCTAATCCTATGAATAAATCTTCTAAATCTTCATTTATTTTAGTAAGAGGATGTTTCGCACCTAAAGTCACTTTTCTACCAGGCAATGTTACATCAATCGTTTCGTTTTCTAGTTGTGCATTTAAGGCTTCTTCTTCTAAAAGCACTTTTTTAGCTTCAATTTCTATTTCAACTGCTTTACGCACTTCATTAACGAATTGGCCAAATTCAGGTCTTTCTTCTTTAGGTAATGCTTTCATTTCTTTCATAAGACCTGTTATAACACCTTTTTTACCTAAATAATTCACTTTTACATCTTGTAACGCTCTTTCAGCTTTTGCCTCGTTAATTCTTACAAGGGCTTCTTGTCGTAATTCAGATAATTTCTCTTGTAATGACATATATATCCTCCTATTTAGTCGAAAAAAAAGACTTCGCCCCCTCATAATAGAGGGACGAAGTCTTCCGTGGTACCACCCAAATTTATACATACTTATGCATACACTTATATGTTGATAACGGATCTACATTCCGACTTAAATTTCTTTAAGTAGCTAAAAGGATGAAAAAAATTAAGTTACGACATAGGATCTCTCAGTCTAGAATCCTTTCCCTAATTATGCGTATCCATTAATTTACGTCCCTTTATAAGCTCATATTGATTATGAAATCATTATATTAAATATTATATCTTTGGTCAACCTTTCAAATGGTAAAGTAATATGCCACAAGATACAGCAACATTTAAACTTTCAGCTTTTCCATAAAGAGGAATGTTGAGGTTTTCTGTAGTTTGGTTCAATAATTCTTCTTCAACTCCAGCACCTTCGTTACCCATGATTAAAGCGAAGTTTTCTTGGCTTTCAATTTCTTTATAGTGAACTGCATGATTCAAACTTGTGCCATAAGTGTTACCTTCAAATTTTTCGATAAATTCATAAATATCTTCTTCAACTACTGGTAAGTGAAATACACTACCTTGAGATGCGCGCAATACTTTATCTTGATAAGGATCTGCACTGCCTTTTGAATATACAACAGCGTCCATTCCAGCAGCATCAGCATTACGAATCAATGCACCCATATTGCCAGGATCTTGCACTCTATCTAGCACAAGCACTTGTTTAAAATTGCTTATTTCATATGTTGGAAGTTCAACGACAGCAAAAATCCCTTGTGGTGTTGTTGTATCCGATAAAGATTCAGCCACTTTAAAGTTGATAACGTATGACTCATCCGCATATTGAACAATTTGATCGTCAACTCTTGAATAATCAACAGCTAATAAAGAAACGATTTTAAGTTTGCTATTATAAGCTTCTTCAACCAGATGGAAACCTTCAATTAAAAATTGACCTTGTTTAACACGTTCTTTTTTCTTCTTTAGCTTATTCATTTGTTTAATTTTATTATTTTGTACTGAAGTAATCTCTTCCATAAAAACTCCTCATGTTCTATATAGACTTATATACCTAGTATATATGAAAAAAACCTAATTTAATAGAATATCTTTCATAATGCATACATACCACGATATTCACTATTGCCCTTTTAAAATTTCATAAAAAAAGACTGCCGATAATATCGACAGTCTGAAACGTCCTTATTCAGGATATTTACATATAACTTATTATTTAGAAACGACTTCTTTACCTTTGTATGATCCACAAGCTTTACATACACGGTGAGATAATTTCATTTCTCCACAGTTTGAACATTCTACCATACCTGGTACTGAGATTTTGAAATGCGTACGACGTTTTCTCTTAGCTGATTTTGAAGTTCTTCTAGCTGGAACTGCCATGTCTTATTCCTCCTTAAATTTTATAAACACTTGTCCGATTATTTTTCGTCATCGAAGAATTGTTGTAATTTTTGAAGTCTTGGATCAACTGATTTTTCAGTTTCTTCCACTGAATCATCGGTTGACTCAAATTGATCTTCGCCAATAACTTCCCAACCATTGCCTGCCATTGATATATTCTCACTTTCTTCAGAGAACACTTGTAATGGTTTCTCTAAAATGACAAGTTCTTCAATAATCGGTAATAAATTAATCATGCCACCTTCGAGTTTATGCCTCAAATCGTCATCATCTTCATCATTACTTTCACTGAACTCGTCTAATTCAAATATTTCTACGGATGTAGTATCGAATGGTAGCTCTACTGGCTTTAAAGTACGGGCACATGGTAACGTCAATACACCACTAATGTCAAGATTGACAATTATCTCATGCATTCGCACTTGAGCGTCTCCTGTTACTTTTATTGGAGATATATCGATAAGTTCATCTACCCTATCGGTAAGATAATTCATATCGATTTCTTTATCAAAAGTAAATGGTTCGTTTTGGTTTTTTTTAAGTTGCGTTATTGACCACTTCATCTGGGTTCACCTCTTACAAACACAAAAATTATTGTAACCTTAACGACAATGTTTGTCAAGATTTTTTCTTAACATTCATTATCTGATACAATACTAATGATGAAGTGAAACGGGAGGAAATGCAAATGAAAAGTGTTGCTTTAATTACTGAATACAATCCATTTCATAATGGGCATGTTTATCATGCGGAGTCTTCTCGAAATAAAACGAATAGTGATGTGACAATTTCTATTATGAGCGGTTCTTTTACTATGCGTGGAGAACCTGCTATTTTAAATAAATTCAAACGTGCTGAAATGGCGATTCAATATGTAGATTTAGTCGTAGAATTACCACTTGTATATGCCATTTCTTCAGGTGACTTGTTTGCAAAAGGTGGCGTCCAAATTGCAGAACAACTTCAATGTGATGCATTATCTTTTGGAAGTGAGTCAGGAAATATTGAAGATATAAAAAGTGCCATTCACCAAATTGAACAATTGACTAAAGATGACAGATATCAAAGCATGATTAAAGAAGGTAAATCCCATCCTAGAATTATTGCTGAATTAGTTCAAGATACGCACTTACTTAAAGGATCTAACAACCTTCTCGCTATAGAATATGTTAAGCACATTATGCAAAATAACCTATCCATTAAACCTGTTACGATACAAAGAAAAGATAATATGTATTTAGATCCAGACTTAAATAGAACGACGCATATTTCAAGTGCAACCTCTATCCGAAATGCTTATTTTAATCATGAAGAAAATTATAAACTCAGTTTACCTCAAACAAGTTCTGAGATTTTAAGTCAATCTAATGGTCTCAATTGGGAGCATTTCTTCACTTTATTAAAATGGACTATTTTAAGATCAACCCATGAAGAATTAAGAGAAATCTATATGATGACTGAAGGTTTAGAATATAAAATCAAAAAAGAAATTAAAGATAGCACCAATTTTGAAATGTTTGTCAAAAGGCTAAAATCAAAAAGGTATACTTGGACACGATTACAACGTCTGTTGACCGCTATATTATTAAATATTAAAACAGTCGACGTCATAAATTATGAACCATCAGCAATTCGTGTACTCGCAATGTCTCAAAAAGGTCAGGCATATTTGAAATCCATTAAAGATCAATGTCCCCTTCCGATTATTACAAATGTGAATAAACAATCCGCATCTTATTTCACAAATGAAATAAAAGCTACAGAGTTATACCAAATGATATCAGGTGACACCGCAACAGATTTCAACCAGCCAGTATATATCAAAGGTCTGGGACATAAATAACCATTCTCAAAATAAAGATTTCTCATTAGGTTAGTCTAGTGAAGAGATCTTTTTATATTTTAAAATCTTACGATATTTAAATGAAACAAGCAAAAAAGACAAAAAACAAACCAAACGTTTGTCCACGTTTAGTTTGTCCACGATATGACGCATGATAAATATCATGCGTTTTTGATTATGATTCTTTATTTTTAATTTTTTCTTTTAATGCTTTATTTACATTTTCAGGTACGAATTCTGAAATATCGCCATGAAATTGTGCTACTTCTTTTACAACACTTGAACTGATAAATGAATAATTATTATTTGTCATCATATATAATGTTTCAATATCATCATCTAGTTTCTTGTTCATAGATGTCAGTTGCATTTCATATTCAAAGTCACTAACAGCTCTAAGGCCTCTTACAATAGTTGTAGCATTAATTTCTTTACAAAAGTCAACGAGCAAACCATGAAATGAATGGACCACTATATTCGGTACGTCTTTTACCGCTTCTTCGATTAGAACAACGCGTTCATCGGTTGTGAACAGCCCTTTTTTAGATGAATTCTTTAATACCGATACATGAATCTCATCAAATATTTTAGCGCTTCGTTTAATGATATCAATATGTCCCAATGTAATTGGATCAAAGCTACCTGGAACAACTGCTATTCTCTTAGTCATTGTTTTCTCCTTTTGTTAGCAAAATTACGTGAGTAAGTCCATATTCATATTTCTTGAGAACCTCAAACTTACCTGTATCTATTTTTTCACTTTTATCAAATTCGCAAATTATTGTACCATTTACATTTAATAAGTCAAATGCTTCGATTTTTTCTAATGAACGATTAATTAACTCTTTCTTATATGGTGGGTCTAAAAATATATAATCAAATTTTATGTCGCGTTTATTTAAAGCTTTCAAAGCTCTATTTGCATCATTTTTATAAACTTCGAATTGCGTATCTGGTATATGTAATGTATTTAAGTTTTCTTTAATTATTTTTGTAGCTTTAAAATTACCATCTACAAAAATAACCTTACTTAATCCTCTAGATAATCCTTCGATACCTAAACCACCACTACCTGCGAACAAATCTAATCCTAATCCTTCTATGTCTTGTAGAGCATTAAAAATATTTTCTTTCACTTTATCAGTGGTCGGTCTAGTTGATTGACCATCTATCGTTTTTATATGTAATCTTTTATATTTTCCACCTATTACTCTCAATTTTAATCATCACTTTCTTTATTATTAATTATTATTTATACTTAGTGTTGTAGTATATTAACGAAAACGAGGGTTATAAAAATGAAACAATCATTTATCGTCATTGGTCACGGTCTAACAGATTTATTTGAGTTCCAAACATTAATTGAATACAATCACGAACGTATTTCCGACATTTTAATGTTGCACACACCATTATCTCAAGAAAAATTATCTTCTGCATGTATCATTATGAAACCAACAGAAGGTAAGCATTTCCAAGCCATTTATACAATTTTAGATGGATTTAAATATCCATATCCAGAATCTAATAAAAAATTCGATTTAATTACTGAATGGGCAAATGAATATAATATCCAAATTAAAGGGTTGGATGTAAAGCCTCGCTCTGATTTTGCAGAAGATGAACTTTACTTCGCTTATTTAAAAGGTGTATTACGACTTGAGCGTTATTTGCCACCACTTCAGTAAATTAAAAATTCAAATATTCTTTTTTATCCGTTTTAGTATTTGAATAATCTCTTTTAACGTATTTAAATGGTGATACGTTAACATCTTTAACATATTTAAGTTTCATTAAGTGTTGAACAGTATCATCTATTTTATCTTCGTTAGTATATAACATGACATACTGCTCTTTTTTATTTGAATGATATATATTACCAAATTTACGCAGTTGTCTTTCGTGTTTCATATTTTTTAAATATACAATTATACTAATTCGTTCAACTAGCTCCATTACAATATCCTCCTTACGCTTTTTATTTTTATATTAGCATTTTATAGAAGATGATGGAAGAAGATAACTTCATACAACAAGTGACTTGCTTTTCTATCTTATACCAATTTGATAGAATATATATGAGTCTTTATTTGCATTTCGAAAGGATTGGATAAAATGTCAAAAAATAATTTATTAAAAACAACAGGTCTTATCGGAGGCATCGTTGCGGGTTCATGGGTAGTTACAAAATCTACTTCAAACGTTAAACCGCGCAAAATCAAACCATTCTTCACACAACCAGCTCCGTATGTCTTTGCACATCGGGGAGGTATGGCTTTAAGACCAGAACACACACGTTTAGCTTTTGATCATGCATTAAAGTATGAAGTAACTGGATTCGAAGTCGATGTACGTCTTACTAGAGACGAAGTACTTGTTGTCACACATGATGACACTGTAGATAGAACGAGTAATGGTTCTGGCTTTGTAGGTGATCACACATTAGAAGAATTACGACAATTAGATTTTGGTTATCACTTTAAAGATATCAATAACGAACATCCATATAGAGGGGATGACAAAGCTAAAATTGTTACTTTAAAAGAACTATTAACTGAATATCCAGATGTATTGGTTAATATCGATATTAAAGATCATCCTGAATCATACACAGGAAGTTTAGCACCTTCTCATTTATTCCGAGTTATTTCTGAATTAAAAGCTGAAGATCGTGTTAATATTACAAGTTTTTATGATGAACAAATAGAAAGATTTAACTTATATGCACAAGATTCTATTTCATTAGGAACTGGTCAAAATGAAGTGACAAAAGCATTTTTAGCTTATCACTCAGGGTATGGTCACACTTACCAACCTAAAACAGATACTTTCCAAATACCCGCACAATCTAAAGGGCTACCCTTAGATTCTAAAGGATTTATTCAATTTTTAACTTCACTTAATATTTCCGTTGCTTATTGGGTAATTAATCAAATAGATACAATGGATGACCTAATCCAAAAAGGTGCACATACAATTGTAACTGACCGTCCAGATACGGCACATTTTTTAATTAAAAAACAGTATTAAAAAGAAAAGGAACTTTCTACTAGATATAATCTAATGGAAAGTTCCTTTTTTATTATCTTAAGATGAACATCCGCAAGAGCCACCAGTTGAACAACTATCACCATGGCTGTCACTACTGAAAAATGGATTACCCGTATCAACTTTAACATTGTTTGAAACAGAGTAAGATACAATGCTTATAACCTCGTCTAATAAGTTTTGTAGTGCTGTTTCTTTAGTTTTGAAGTTAGATACTACAGGATGCATTTCATATGCTCTTTTTTGCTGTCTCGTTTCTTTCATAACTCTATTATAATCAGGATGATATCTTCCGAATCGCAGACAATCATCATAATGTGATTTAATTTGATCAAATTTCTGTTTTAAAATTCTCACTTCTAAATCTGTTTCAAGTCTATATTTTGCTTCTTGATATTCTTGATAAATATCTGATTCTTTTATACATGCACTGAGTTCATCAGATTGATCTAGTATGTGAACTGTTTCTACTGTAAACATAATATGAGACCTCCTTATTTTTTATTCTCTTTAAAAACAAGTGAATAGTATTCGCGTGAATTACCAGCACCAAACTCATCATATTGACTACCTAATAATTTTTCTCTATAAGTATTATTATTCAACCAACTATTAATTAAACTTGGTACATCATAGTAATTATATGCTAAGTTTTGGTTAATTGCTTCGTATTCAATTTTTTGATTGTTGATATGTTTCATTATACCATCTTCTAATGATTTAACCGCTTCTTCTTCATCAACATCATCTTCTATTAAGTCGGCTTCTAATTGCGTAATGTATGTTAATTGATCATTCATTTCTAAAGGTTTAACACCCTTCATTTTTCTGATTTCATTTACAATTTCAAGAAGAGATAAATCTTTATTCATGTGTGATTGGAAGTTTTGTTTATCTGTTCGATTGAGTTTGTGATCTTTATCTCCTGATATTTTCGACATTGAGAATGGTGCGTTTTCAATAACAACATTTGAATCCATAAATTGTACACCCATGACTTCATTTGTTTCACTATCGATTAAGACTTGAGCATACACATTGCCATATTTAATCAGTAACTGTGTCTTTATATCTCTTTCTGAAAGCTCAAGTTGATATTTACCGTATGAACTATCGACAACAGGTTCCATATCTATATTTGTTCCATTAAAGAATTTTGTAGCATCTTGTTTGATTTTTATCGGAGAAACATTAACTTTGTTTCCTGTAGCAAATACTGATGAAACTTTATTATTTTTAGTCGAAACTAAATAATAATGTTCTTTATTTTTAAAGACATAATTTTTTCTATCATGCTCTGCCTTATATACCCTATCTGGTTGGCCTAAATCGTTAATGACGTCGTCTATATTTTTATAAATATATGTACCTACGCCCTCTTTCAACTTGGCATTGCCAGTTGATTTTTCAGCTTGTTGCTCATAATAATTTTCATTTGCTTTGTCATGTGAATAGTTAGGATTCTTCAAGACATCAAATTCTAATTTAGGCGAATAGAATAAATAAAAGAGTACAATGATTAAAATAGTTATTGCTACAACTTTAATAATAATATTTTTCAACTATTTACCTCCTCTTTTATTTCTAACATTAATTATATCATTTTACAGTAAAACTTTTAGTTAAATCAATCTAAATCTTAATATTCTTGTTAAATTTAAATGTACATTGCAACATTGAAGCTTTTATCATAAAATATACATAAAGGTACATAGAGGGAGGAAAAATACATGGTATTTGATAATACAGGTCTTGAAAAGGTAATCATTGAACAAGAACTATTAAAAGATGTTATGAATAAGCATGGTTTTGCTGCTGGAGGACATTGGGATTATGAACGCATCACTTATGATTTTAAATACGAAATAAGTGAAGGTATTTATTACTTAAGAATTCCAGGTTATGCACTTAAAGGGGACATCGGTGCTAATAACGCAACAATTCAATTAATGGATCCTTATCTAGGTAAACATTACTATCCAACTGGTGTAGAATACGGTGATGACGAAGTTTATCCAGATAATTTAGTTGCACATTGCAATTTATTAATTGAACGTATCACGTCAGAGATTAAAGCATTAAACACATTAAGTGCTCATTAATTATACAATTCCAAAAGATATAATCGGAGACGTGATTTTTCACGTCTCTTAATTTATATCTAAGTTAAGTAAAGAGGTCATAATTATGAAAAAATGGATAAACAAACGTAACGTCAGTATATTTATCATCATATTTCTATTTATACTATTTATTTATTTTATTATTCCAATATCCATACCTTTAATTTTAGCACTCATTATTGCGCTTGCATTAAATCCTTTAGTTAACAAATTGACACATAAAATTAATAGTCGAAAATGGAGCGTAGCGCTTATATATTCACTTATGATTACAATAACAGGATTTGTTATATATTTATTTTCAACAAAGTTAATTGATCAAATCGTGCTATTTATAAAAGATTTGCCTAATAAAATAAATATCTTAATAACAATTATTGAACAATACGATGACAAAATGAAAGCCGTGCTACCTGATGAAATGGCTGTAACGATCAATAAAGAACTCCAAAATTTTGTCGCAACATTGAGGGATTCCATCACGCATTATTTTAGCGTACAAAATATAACAGAGGTTGTTTCATCGTTACCTGGATTTATTATCAGTCTTGTAGTATTTCTTGTAGCACTATTTCTATTTATGTTAGAAATACCGAACATTCATAACTTCATAAAAAAACACTTATACCCTTCAACTTATAGAGAAGTGTTTAAAATATATAACAAAATTGGACATTCTATAATCGGAATGCTTACAGCAAGTATTGTTTTAAGCTTTATTACATGGGTGTTTACTTATGTAGGACTCCTCATAATCGGAGTGGACTCAGCATTTGTCATTAGCCTGTTTATATGGTTTATTGACTTGCTACCAATCATTGGCGCGACAGGTTTAACAATACCATGGGCTATTTATGCATATATCGTTGGAGACCCTACTTTAGGTATTCAACTGATTATACTTTCTATTATATTATTAGTACAAAGAAAGATATTAGAACCAAAAATATTTGGTACAGGTGTTGGTTTAACACCGCTACCTACTTTAATCTCAATGTTTATCGGATTAAAATTACTAGGATTTTTAGGATTTTTTGTCGGTCCATTATTTTTAATCATTATCAAAACAATTTTAGAATCAGGATTTATTAAAACAGACTTTAAAATATAAAAATAAGAGTCTGGCACATACTATTTCCCCGGGCGTCAGCACTTTACAAAATCAGAAATATAAAAAACACCCAATCCGAAAATGATTCCAACGGATTGGGTGTTTTATTTTAAGTTGAGATTTATGTCCAAAACTCTTTTAATTTAATGTCCTAAGATTGCTTTTATCATTGAAGTTGTTTCGCCACCGTGGTAGAAAACATATAATAATAAATAAACTGCAACACCTGTAATGGCTGTAAAAAACCATATTATAGATGTAATTGGTCCAAATTTACGATGTTGGTCCAATTTGTTTTTCAATCCTAAATATATTGTGTATATTCCCATCATTGCCCCAACAGTAGCAAGCGTAATGTGGAAAATTAAGAAAACAGTATAATAAATTTTGATACTATCGGGTCCGCCGAAAGAAGTGTTGCCGATAAATATTGTTCTACTAGCATAAATTGTGAAAAATATTATGGCAGCAACTGCAGCAGACAACATAAATTTTTTATGTGTTTCTATTTTTTTTTGAGAAATAAAATACCATCCTATAGCTACTAAGACTGCACTTAATACTATAAAAGTTGTACTAATTGTAGGTAATATAGGTAAGTTCATTTTCATACATCCTATCTGAATTGTTTGTATAAAGCTCTTTGTTCTTGTAATTTTTTCAAGCTATCATCGGTAATCTGTTTTTCATTTTTTCGTTCATAACGGAACCATTTTATAAATATGATATATAAATAGATACCGAATACGATTTCTTGCATTACTTTCATAATGACGCCACCAGTTTGCTGGTCTTCTAATGGTGTAAAGTTTGTGAAGTATTCAGGACCAGATAAGCCTGTACCTTGGACGACAGCGTTCAAAGTATCTGCAGGTACACATAGAGTCATTGCGCCTAACCATGCCTCTCCTGACGTGTATGTGTCATACATAGCGTTTCCACTAAAGATAATTAAACCACATGATGGTGTTAATAACACGCCGATGAAGAAAATATAAAGTATCTTTTTGATATTAGACATATGATTTTCTTCAGGTATATGTCTATTAAATATTGGATGCCACATAAACCAAGCACTAATGAATAAAATAATAGTGTATAAATCATGCAATACAACATCTTGTTTTAAAGTATCTAATACTAATGGTATATGGTATACAGAGAACAAACCATTAAAAAGAAATATCGCTAAAATAGGCTTAGTAAATAAATGAACTATTTTATTGATAACAGGCAGTCCTTCTACGTATTTCACAATGTATTCAGGAATCGCAAAGAATAACATTGGCGCAATAATTAGAAACAGCACTGCCATTTGAAGCATATGAAAACTAAATATAATGTGAGAAAGCAGATCTATCGGTCCACCTTCTAATAAATATATAGATAGCATCAATATGACAAATAAAATTGCCTCTCCTTTTTTTAATGGTCTACCTCCTGGTATATCTTTATACCATTTCCCACAAATCAAAAAGTATAAAACAATAACGCATAATACCCCTACAAAAAAGAACGGAGTCCAATTTGCCCAAAATCCAAATATTGATATTGAGGTTAAGTTACCCATAATCACACTTCCTCATAAAGTCATTACTCTTATTATAAAATTTAATGCTCAGTTAAACAACCCAACTATATAAATAGTTATGACAATGATATGACCAAATAATGAAAAGGATAAAAAGACTCAAAAACTTATATAACAAAGTTTTTGAGTCTTAAAATCATTATTTTGTTTTAACAAATAATGGATCGCCTAACCATACAATATAGATAAATGTTACAACAAATGATAATCCAAAGAATATACCTGTAATCATAAACAATTTGGGCACACCATGTTTTTCAGCTTTCATATGCATGAAATAATAGAATTGTAACACGACTTGTAAAACTGCTAATCCTAAAATTACTGGAATAACAAATTCTTTAGGAAGTTCTGCAGCTACTAATGCGAAAGCAATAAATGTAACAAAAATCATAATCGAAAAGTTCGTAACCTGCATACGCATTTCTTTTGTACTTTTACGCTTTTTATATGCTTTTAGTAATTGTGCGTCATGATTTAATTGTTGGCTCATATTATCCTAACGCTCCCATCAAGTATACTACTGTAAAGATAAACACCCATACAACATCAATAAAGTGCCAATACAAAGCAGCAGTATTAAATTTATGTGCATTATAAATACTTAAACCTCTACCCTTATTACGGATGACAAGTAATGACAACCATACTAGACCAATAACTACGTGGAAACCGTGTGTTCCTACTAAGAAGTAGAATGCACTACCAAAGGCACTTGAACGGAATGTATGACCTTGATGTACGTATTCCACGAATTCATAAATTTCTAGTCCTAAGAATCCTAAACCTAATAATACGGTAATGCCTATCCATATAAACAAGCCTTTAGCATTAAAGTTACGCATGTGATATAAAGCATAAACACTTGTTAAAGATGATGTTAATAATAACATCGTCATTACGAACGCTAATGGTAGATGGAATAAATCTTTAGCTAATAAATGATCTTCACTTGGCACAGCATCCTTCAATGCTAAGTAAGTTGCAAATAATGAAGCAAATAATGCAACCTCTCCACCTAGGAATATCCAAAAACCTACAAGTTTATTTTTTCCTTCCATTGATGCTGTTTCAGGATGTTCTGGCCAATTGTCAGCAGTAAATTTAACTTCTTCATGTGACATTAACGTTCACCTCTTTCATACTCTAATAACTCTTCTTTAGAAATATGATGACCGTGATCATCTTTAAGTGATCTTACAATCATACTTCCTGCAGTAATACCTAAACCAAGAATAAGTACGTATACTGCCCAAGGTTTTTCATTTAAATCTTTCACTGCATCTAAAGCCCATTCTTTACCATCTGCAAAATACATTGCACCAAATGATGCTACAAATAGTCCGAAAGCTTGCATAAATGGAACTATTGAATTATTAGGCATGTGTATCTCATCAAGAGATTCAGCAGGAAGTATTTTTCCATCACCTTGTGTTTTTTCAACCCATAATGCATCTAAACCACGCACTAAAGGTGTTTGTGCAAAGTTGTAATGCGGTGTAGGTATTGGCAATGACCATTCTAGAGTACGGCCATCTCCCCAAGCATCTCTACCAACTTTTTCACCTTTAATCAATGTCATAACCACGTTAGTTAGTAAAATAACGACAGCTACTGCCATAAATAAAGCACCAATTGAAGATACTAAGTTTGGAATATCATATCCTTGTCCTGGTAAATATGTAAATACTCGACGAGGCATACCCCAAAGTCCTAAGAAATGTTGGATTAAGAATGTTAAATGGAAACCAATTAAGAATAACCAGAATGAGATTTTACCTAATTTTTCACTTAACATTTTTCCAGCTATTAACGGGAACCAATAATGTAATCCACCTAATATTCCAAGTACAACACCACCAACGATAACGTAGTGGAAGTGAGCAACGATAAAGTATGAGTCATGTAATTGATAGTCAGCAGGAGCTGATGCTTGCATGACACCTGTTACCCCACCCATAACGAATGATGGAATGAAGAATAGTGAATATAACATAGGTGTTGTAAATTCTACACTACCGCCCCAAACAGTGAGCAACCAGTTAAAGATTTTAACACCTGTTGGTACTGCAATTGCCATAGTCGCAACCGCGAAAATAGCATTGGCAACTGGGCCTAAACCTACTGTGAACATGTGGTGAGCCCATACCATGAATCCTAAGAAACCGATTAATACTGTTGCGAATACCATCGCTGAATAACCAAACAAACGTTTTCTAGCGAACACAGGTATAATTTCTGAGAATATACCAAATGCTGGTAATACTAGAATGTAAACTTCTGGGTGTCCAAAGATCCAGAATAGATGTTCCCAAATAATTGTGTTACCACCTTGAGAAGCAACAAAGAATGATGTCCCAAACATTCTATCGAATATTAATAAGAAAAGACCGATAGTTAATGGTGGAAACGCAAATACGATTAATGTTGAAGCAACAAATGTTGTCCAAGTCATTAAAGGCATACGCATATACGTCATACCAGGTGCTCTCATGTTAACAATTGTTGCTACAAAGTTGATACCAGCAATTAATGTACCAGCACCTGAAATTTGTAGACCAAGAGCATAGAAGTTAATTCCATGTCCTGCAGATTCAAGAGACAAACTTGCATAAGATGTCCAACCTGCATCTGGTGCGCCACCTAAGATCCAAGATAAATTTAAGAATATTCCACCAAATAAGAATAACCAAAAACCTAATGCATTTAAAAATGGAAATGCAACATCTCGTGCACCAATTTGTAATGGAACAACAGCATTCATAAAGCCGAATAGCAATGGCATGGCAGCTAAGAATATCATCGTTGTACCGTGCATCGTTATAATTTCATTAAACAGACCAGCTGACACAAAGTCATTTTCTGGAACTATTAACTGGATACGGATTAACATTGCTTCTATTCCACCAACGGCAAAGAATAATCCCCCAGCAATTAAATATAAAATAGCAATTTTTTTGTGGTCAACTGTTGTTAAATAGTCCCAAACAGTTGATCCAAACCCCTTTTTACTTTGAGTAGACACTAGAGTAACCTCCCTTTCAATTCTTACTTATCAACTTTTCTTTCCATTAAGTAGGCAGATAAAGCATCAATGTCTTCATCAGAAACTTTGTATTGACCAGTCATTTTATTACCAGGTTTAACACTTTCTGGGTCTTTAATCCATTTCTTAAGGTTTTCTTCATCATGTTTTAAGTAACCAGCAATTAAATCACGATCACCAAAGTTAGTAAGGTTAGGTCCTTTAGCACCTTCTCCTGTTGGTGTAACAGCGTGACATCCGGCACATGATTTATTAAATACCTTTTCACCTTCTTTAGCTTGACTACTCGTAGCAGCTACAGGCTTATCAACAGATTTCATATCTTTAACCCATTTGTCAAAATCATCTTGTGGTAGGGCTTTCACTTTAAAGTCCATTAATGCATGTGATGGTCCACATAGCTCAGCACATTTACCATAGAATAGATTTTTAACTTCTTTAGCTTTTTTATCATTGAATTCTAAGTAGAACTTATTAATACCTTCTACGTTAGTATCCAGTTTCCCTCCAACTGCAGGTACCCAGAATGAGTGTTTAACGTCAGCAGAATGTAATCTGAAGTAAACTTTTTTATCTGTTGGTACTACAAGCTCTTGGCTGGTAACAATTTTTTCATTTGGATAACTAAACTCCCACCAATAAAGGTTAGCAGTCACATCAATAACAAGTTCCTTACTTTTACCTTTTTCATCTACTTTATCTATTGCTTTCGTATCTCCAAGAGAGAACGTAAGCATAACAGTAGGAATAGCAAGAATAATAAGTAAAATGATTGGAATGATTGTCCAAACTAATTCTAATTTGTGATTTCCTTCCACATCTTTAGGCACAAAATCTTCACCTAATTTTTTTCTGCGGAATTTAATCATTGCTAATAAGAAAATAACAACAACTATAACAATAACAAGCAACATAATGCCTATTGAAAGCATTAATAAAAAGAATTGTTTATCAGCAACTTCACCAGCTGGTCGAAGCACTGATAAATGTGGTTCGCCACAACCCGCTAAAATAAATAGCAGTGTAGCAAGCAAACCGAACATTTTCGTGTTTTTTAAACGTGTCTTCATTCGTTTAACCCCTCTTTCATGCATTCATTCATATTATTTATATCAA
This sequence comes from Mammaliicoccus sp. F-M27, assembly GCF_022387115.1. Taxonomy (NCBI): domain Bacteria; kingdom Bacillati; phylum Bacillota; class Bacilli; order Caryophanales; family Staphylococcaceae; genus Mammaliicoccus; species Mammaliicoccus sp. F-M27. The sequence continues at coordinate 369,240 of NZ_JAJNIE010000002.1, forward strand.
TTGTATAACAGTAACTAATACCGTCATTACAAAGAAAATAACAAGATAATTTAATGAAAAAACAAACATACTCGTAGCCCATTTTGATTTGTTTATTTCTTTTTTAAATCCATATAAAGCTAATAACATCCACGCTAAATTGAGTATTGTTGCAATAACAATAAACACAATACCTAGTTGAGCCATCAAGAACGGTAGTGGCAATAAAAGAACTACCCAAAGTAACATACTTAATCGCGTTCTCTTGAAACTTTTAACTGATGGTAACATCGGTATATTAGCTAAGGCATATTCGTCTTTACGACGATAAGCTAAAGCATAAAAATGAGCAGGTTGCCATGCAAATAACACTAAAAATAGCGTCCATGCTAATGGGCTTAATGCTGGATCAATACTCGACCAACCAATTAGTGGTGGTATTGCGCCAGGAAAACTACCTACTACAGTATTCCATACGGTATGTCTTTTAGACCAAATTGAGTACAATACGACATATCCAAATATACCAAGTAATCCAATTATCCCTGTTGGAATATTAATCATGAATAATAAAATTTCACCCACAACCATTAAACCAAAACTTAATTGAATTAAATGGCGATCACTAATTCGTCCATTAACAGTTGGTCTCTTTTGTTTAGACGGCATGATAGAGTCAATATCCTGGTCGTAGTAATTATTGATAGCACAAGCTCCACCCATAATGAGTGTTGACCCTGCAATCATTAATAATACAACAGGCAAACTTTGGAAGAAGTTAAATCCACCAAAAACTATTGCAAGCCATGCACCTGCAAATGTTGGGATCAGATTCCCTTGAACAAGGCCCATTTTAATGATGGCTTTAATTTCATATAACGTGAGACGTCCTGTATCCATTTCTTTTTCAGAAGTCACACTATATTGATTTTGTTGCAATTTTGTCCCTCCTTCCATTATCTTTCACATATAACTCAATGATATATGAAAATTGTCACATAATCTATACATTTTTGAAACAAAATTTTGACATTTTATTACTTGTAATCAGTTCGCATAAAAAGTCATTATTGTGTAACATTTACAATGCTCATTCATTGTTATACTATAGATATTAGTGTTTAAATTATAATCGTATTAAGGTAATAATAATTGTTAATACGTTGTTCTCTTAAATTCTATCATATTTTTAAATATAAATAAGGTTTATTTTTGAATATAGCCCATTTTATAGTACTTTAAATATGAATTTAAATTTTACTTGAGGTGTTCGTATTGTTTACTGATAAATTTTTAAAATGGCTATCGACTTTAGCGACAATTGTCATGTTATTTGTCCAACTAGGTGGAGCTTTAGTAACAAAAACAGGATCTGCTGATGGCTGTGGGAGTTCTTGGCCGTTATGTAATGGGTCTTTCATTCCTTCAAATTGGCCAATTGAAACGATTATTGAATTAGCTCACCGAGGTGTATCTGGATTAGCACTTATATTAGTATGTATGCTCGCATATATAAGTTGGGTCAAAATCGGATATATCAAAGAAGTTAAGCCGCTTTGCATAACAAGTATTGCATTCATTTTTGCACAAGCTCTTATAGGTGCAGCTGCAGTTATTTGGCAACAAAATGATTTCATTTTATCTTTACATTTTGGAATATCGCTCATTAGTTTTGCTTCAGTATTATTACTTACATTGATTATTTATGAAATTGATCAAAAATTCGAAGCAAAAAGTTTAATAATAGATAATTATTTAAAATTTCACACTTACGCTGTAACAACTTTCATTTACATCGTCATTTATTCTGGCGCTTTAGTAAGACATGCAGATGCAAGTTTAGCATGTTTAAGTTGGCCGCTTTGTCAAAATGGTAATGCAGGATTACCTCAGAACTTTTATGAATGGGTTCAAATGTCCCATAGATCATTAGCATTTATCATATTTATTTGGATATTATACATTTTCATCTATGCATTTAAAAATTATGCACAATATCGTGTCATTAAATATGGTTGGACTTTAGCCTTTACATTAGTTTGTTTACAAGTTACAACTGGTGCTTTATCAGTCATAACGAGAGTGAATTTATTTATCGCGTTATTACACGCTTTATTTATTACAATGTTATTTGGATTATTATGTTATTTCATCATGTTAATCGTACGATCAAAACGAAAAAATTAATCATTAAAAAGAAGGCTTGGGTTATAAATACCCAAGCCTTCTTTTTTGTATCTTATTCTGATTTATCTATCGTTATGATTAAATCGTGTGTTTGAATACTATCACCTGCTGATACGTAAATATTACTGATTGTTCCATCATATGGTGCTTGAATTGTTGTTTCCATTTTCATAGCTTCAGTAATAATTAATGCATCACCTTGTTTAACTTCATCACCTTGTTTAACTTTAACTTCAGATATTGTTCCAGGCATTTGCGCTCCAATGTGAGATTCATTGCTTAAATCTGCTTTTTGAAGTACTGCTTCTGAAACTTTTACATGTTCATCTTTAACATATACTTTTCTTGGCTGACCATTTAATTCATAGTATACCCAACGATGTCCATCTTCATATACATGACCAATAGAAAGTAATTTAACGATAAGGATTTTACCTTTATCTATCGTAATTTCTACTGTTTCATTCTTAGCCATACCAAACAAGAATGTCGGCGTATCTAATAATGACAAGTTACCAAAACTTTCGTACGTCTTAATATATTGCTCATAAACTTTAGGGTAAATTGCATAACTTATTAAGTCTTGTTCTGTCACTTCACCTTGTTGTTTAGTTTGTAGCTCTTCACGTAAAGCATCAAAATCAACAGGTTCTAATAATTCTCCAGGTCTTTGTTCGATTGCTTTTTGACCTTTTAAGATTACTTTTTGTAATTCTTTATTAAATCCATTTACTGGTTGACCTATTTCACCTTTGAAGAATGATACGACTGATTCAGGGAAATCTAATGAGTGACCTCGCTTAATAACACTTTCTTCATCTAAGTCATTTTGGACCATGTATAAAGCCATATCACCTACAACTTTTGAAGATGGTGTAACTTTAACAATATCTCCAAATAATAAGTTAACACGTTTATACATGTCTTTAACTTCATTAAATCTTTCACCTAAACCTAAACTTTTAGCTTGTTGGCTCAAGTTCGAATATTGTCCACCAGGCATTTCGTGTTGATAAATTTCTGTATGTGGTGAACGTATATCACTTTCAAAGTCTGAATAATAATTACGAACTGTATCCCAATATTGAGATAATCTTTCTAGTCCATCTATATTCGTTCTTACATCTCTTTCGTTACCACTTAAAGCATAGTATAAAGAGTTAGCAGAAGGTTGAGATGTTGTACCACTCATACTTGCAACAGCTGTATCAATTACATCTACCCCTGCGTTAATAGCACTTTGATATACTAATAAACCATTTCCACTTGTATCATGTGTGTGTAAATGAATTGGAATATCTATTTGTGTTTTTAACTCACTGATCAACTCATATGCAGCTTTTGGTTTTAATAAACCGGCCATATCTTTAATTCCAAGAATATGAACACCTTCACTTTGTAATTCTTTAGCTAAGTTGATGTAATAATCTAAAGTATAGACACTAGATCTTTCCGGATTTAAAATATCACCCGTGTAACAAATAGCTCCTTCAGATATTTTACCTGATTTTTGTACCGCTTCGTTAGCTACTTTCATTTGATCTAACCAGTTTAGAGAGTCAAATATTCTAAATACATCTATTCCTGCGTCCGCACTTTCTTTAACAAACTTTTCTATAACATTATCTGGATAGTTTTTATAACCTACAGCATTTGATGCTCTTAACAACATCTGGAATAAAACGTTCGGAATTTTTTTGCGCAATCTCGTTAAACGTTCCCAAGGATTCTCTTTTAAGAAATTATACGCTACATCAAATGTTGCGCCACCCCACATTTCTAAAGAAAATGCGTCATTTAAATATTTCGCAGTTTCAGGTGCAATTTGCAACATATCATACGTTCTCATACGTGTTGCCAATAATGATTGATGTGCATCTCTAAATGTTGTATCTGTTAACAATACTTCATTTTGCTCTTTTAACCACTTGCTCACACCTTCAGGTCCTTGTTGCTCTAATATTTGTTTAGTACCTGATAAAGCTTTTATTTCTTCATCCGTTACTTCTTCTATTTTAAATTTTTCAAAATGTGGTTTTTCCCGTTTTTCAACACTAGGGAAACCATTAACGGATATATTTCCAATATATTGTAATGTCTTAGTTCCTCTATCTCGTGATGGCGTTATATCAAATAGCTCTGGATTGATTTCTAAGAATTTAGTTGTATATGTTCCTTTGGCAAATTTCTCATGGTTAACGACATTATATAAGAACGGTATATTCGTTTTAATACCTCTTATTCTCATTTCTTTCAGTGAACGTAACATTTTTTCAGTTGCTTGTCTTAATGACATTGCATGAGTTGAAACTTTCACTAATAGCGAGTCATAGTATGGTGAGATTTCTGCGCCTTCAAATCCATCACCAGCATCTAGTCTAACTCCGAAACCACCACTTGAACGGTAAGCAATAATTTTACCTGTGTCTGGCATAAAGTCATTTAATGGATCTTCTGTCGTAATACGACTTTGAATTGCAAAACCTAAAGTTGTAATATCTTCTTGTTGTGGCATTTCAATTTTATCACCGAATAAAGGTTCGCCTTCAGCTACTAATATTTGAGTTTTAACGATATCTACACCCGTTACCATTTCAGTTATTGTATGCTCAACTTGCACACGTGGGTTAACTTCAATAAAGAAGAACTCATCTCCTGAAACTAAAAATTCTACCGTACCTGCGTTGACATAACCAATTTTTTTCATTAAATCTAATGCAACATTACAAATACGATGTCTTAGTTCATCACCTAGTGATACAGATGGTGCTACTTCTACAACTTTTTGGTGTCTACGTTGAACGGAACAATCTCTTTCATATAAATGAACAAGATTTCCATGTTCGTCACCTATTACTTGTACTTCAATATGTTTAGGTTGATCTATGTATTTTTCGACATAAACTTCGCTATTACCAAATGATTTTCCTGCTTCAGATTTAGCACGTTGGTATGAATCTTCTAATTCACTTGCGTCGTTTACGATACGCATACCTTTACCACCGCCACCAGAGATCGCTTTAATAATTACTGGAAATCCGCTTTGTTTAGTAAATTCTTCAACTTCTTCAAATGATTCTACAGAACCTTCAGTCCCAGGTATAACTGGCACACCAGCTGCAATAGCCGTTTCTCTTGCTTTAATTTTATCACCAAACATATCTAAGTGCCTTAGTTCTGGCCCTATAAATTTGATGCCTTCTTCAGCACATCGTTTGGCGAACATTTTATTTTCACTTAAGAAACCATATCCTGGATGTATCGCATCAACATCTGCTTTTTTAGCTACTTTTATAATCGCTTCTATATTTAAATAACTTTCTGTTGGTCCTAGATTTTCATCAACTAAATATGATTCATCCGCTTTATACCTATGTAAAGCACCTAGGTCTTCATTAGAATAAATTGCTACCGTTTCTATATCTAATTCTGTTGCTGCTCTAAAAATTCTGATTGCAATTTCGCCTCGATTGGCTACTAATAATTTGTTTATTTTGCTCATGTTTGGAGGCTCCCCTCAATGTATTTGAATATTCTAAAAACAATATATTACTCTATTATATTAAAAAAACGGATTATATTCTACTATAATCCGTTTTTTTCATATAATTTATTAATTTCACTGATTAAATATGCATTTTATTTGTTTCTATGAGATTCATCAATTCTAATTTGTTTTGCCGTTAAAAGTAATATTCCAGTAGCTATACTTAAACTCAACATGGACGAACCACCGAACGTCATAAATGGTAATGGGACACCTGTTAATGGAATCGTTCCAGAAATACCTGCTAAGTTTACAAATGTTTGTACGCCAATATAACTTGAGATCCCTACACATACAAGTTTGAAGAAATATGAATCTGTAAGTGCAGCATATAAAAATCCTTTATATACAATAAAGAACAATAATCCAAGAATAAATAATACACCGACTAAACCTAATTCTTCAGCAATAACTGCAAAGATAAAATCTGTATGTGGCTCAGGTAAGTAACCTAACTTCATAATACCATTACCTAATCCTTTACCAAAAATGCCACCATTGCCGATTGCTAACAATGAATTAGCTAAATGATAACCGATGCCACTTTCATAATTAAATGGATTTTCTAATACGTGAAAACGGTCTGCTTGGTGCTGGGATAGTATACCGCCTTTAAATATAATACTAAAAATGATCAATAATACTACACCAGCAAAAATGGGACCCGACCATTTTAAAATAGCTTTAATACCTATACCAGAATAAGCGAAAATACATAACACTATCATACATAATATAAGAGCTTGTCCAGTATCATTTTGTAGTAAAACTAAACCAATACAAGTACCAATTAAAAATAATGGCATCATGAGTGCGAGCTTAAACTGTTTGAGTCGATTTCGTCTTCTATCAATAATAAAAGATAAATATAAAATCATCGCTACTTTAAGAATTTCTGAAGCTTGTAAATTCATAAAGCCAAGATTAATCCAACTTTTCGCACCATTTATCTCAGTACCAATTAATAATGTCAGTATTAACAATCCGAAAATCGTAAATATTACAATTTGTTGTACACGTTTATTTTTCAAAATATTAATGTGCATAAAGTATGACATGAAAAACACTATGGAAAATCCAGCAATACAATACACTAACTGTCTTACGAAAAAGTATGTACCTGATACAGGTAATCCACCTGTTAACGTTCCTTTTGTAGCTGCTACCATACTTGCACTATAAACCATCACTAAGCCAATGAAAGATAAAATGATATACGTAATTAACAATGTGAAATCTATGTATTTCGAGTAATTTTTAATGTAGCGAAAAAACATCTTAATATAGTCCATCTACTCATTCCAATTCTAAAAAAATAAGTCTAAAGAAAGATTTCTCCTCTCTAGACTTTGTATCATTTAAGCATTTGTGAAAGCATCATGCAATTTAGATAGTTCCTTTTCTAAACTTGCCATAAGTGTCTGACCCTTTTCTCTATCAACAAGTCCAATTTGTACTGCAAAATCTACTTCCTTTTGAAGACCAAACATTTGCGTATCTAAAACTTCCTCATATAAAGGACATTGTGGCATAGTTAAATTGTCCATTTGTACCTTTATTAACTGGAGGATTTTTTCAGAATCGTTATATAATTGGTCATATGCCTTTTGACAAATTTCTGAATCGTTATGCATGACATACTCCCCCTTAATCTTTTTAGTTTCTATACTTATAAAATTTTAGACTAGAAATGTGAAAATTGCAAGCGAAAACAGAAGGTTATTAATTACAAATATGTTAAAATTAAAATGTGAGATTGATAGGAGTGAAAAAAATGATACAAATTAAAGGGAATTCAAAATTTAATATTACTTTAGACGCAACAACATGGATCTTTGACGATCGTAAAGTGAAAATTGAAGATTTAGAACAAGGCATTTTCAATGGAGAAAGACCAATTGAATTTGAGAACAACGTAGCATGGAACCGCGCTATTTTAGAAGGCGCTACAATGCCTCCTACATTAAATAGTGAAACAACTTATAAAAAACGTTCGTTTTTACAAGAAAGTTTTGTAATCAATGCAATGCCTTTCATAAAAAATTCAGAGCCGAATGAAAATGCTACAAAAGTTGTTTTAAAAAATGACAAAGAATCTATAGATATTCCAATTGAACAATGGCCGTATTTATTTTTCCACTTTTCAAATGAAGGAAAAATGATATACAAAGATGGGAAAATTGATGCATTCACTTACGACCAAGAAAATGGTTACCAAAATAAATTCAGCTATGTAGCTGAAATCGAGGTTGTATAACCATGATTATGAAAGTAAAATGCGTTATCTGTGATTCAGTCGTCAACTTAGATTCTAAATCTAAAGAAGCAAAAAGACTAAGAAATCACCCTATTCGCACATTCATGTGTGATGATTGTAAAGCTAGATTAGATAAACCTAAAGATTAAAATAAATAAGTATATCACGCTACTGAGATACTCAGTATTCAAAGTGATATACTTATTTTTTTGTAACTATACTGTTTGTCTCTAATTATATATACAAAAAATGTCGACAAAGTCTAATAAAAGACTTTGTCGACATTCTGAAAGGCCACCCACAAGTGAGCTACCTTTTTACTGTTGTTTTTCGCCACTTCGTTCTTTATGAAGTCTGTAACGATATAGACCTAAAACAATTGCTGCTATTATTAAACTTTCTCCTACAGGTAAAAATACTGCAAGGAATGTTAATAATAGACAACCTAGAAACAGTAATATATAGATAATAATGTTCTGCCAAAACTTAAGCTTTCTTGCAAACCCTAGATTATAAACAATCGCACTTAATGCGAATATTGTTAATAACAAAAGCCACATACCAAGTTCTGGGTTCTCATCTACTCTAAATAACTTACCAAAAAATGAAAGCCTGTCTGTCGGATTAACACTTACATTTTTAGCAACTAAGAGCATCTATATCACTCCTCATCGGATATTTTGTTTCTCTTTTGATCTCTTTCTCTTTCAGATTTATCTAGAATTTTCTTTCTTAGACGAATAGATTCTGGAGTTACCTCTAATAATTCATCATCATTCAAGTATTCTAACGCTTCTTCAAGTGTTAAAATTCTTGGTTTTTTCATAGTAGTTGTTTGTTCTTTATTAGCTGAACGAATGTTGTTTGCAGCTTTAACTTTTGTAATGTTTACAGATAGATCATTCTCACGATTGTTTTCTCCAACGACCATACCTTCATATACTTCTGTACCAGGTTCCATGAAGTTGATACCTCTATCTTCAAGGTTCATAATCGCATAAGTACTTGCTACACCTTTATCGATTGATACTAGAACACCATTTCTTCTTCCACCAATACGTCCTTTAATTTTTGGACGATATGAATCGAATGTATGGTTAATAATTCCGTAACCACGAGTCATTGACATAAATTCAGTTGAGTAACCGATTAAACCACGTGCAGGAACCATAAATGTTAATTTAGTTTGTCCATTTTCGTTCGATTGCATATCTAACATTTCACCTTTACGAGATCCTAAAGATTCGATGATAGCACCAGTATATTCATCTGGCACGTCAATTTGTACACGTTCATAAGGCTCTGATTTAACACCGTCTACGTCTTTTACAATAACTTGAGGTTTAGAAACTTGTAGTTCAAAACCTTCACGTCTCATATTTTCAATTAAAATAGATAAATGCAGTTCTCCACGTCCAGCAACTACCCATGAATCAGGTGAATTAGTTGGTGTTACACGTAAAGATACATCTGTTTCTAATTGCATTTCTAGTCTTTCTTCAATTTTACGAGCAGTAACAAAAGTACCTTCTTTACCAGCAAATGGTGAATTATTTACTGAGAAAGTCATTTCTAATGTTGGTTCATCAATACGTAAAATAGGTAATGCTTCAACATTATTTTGAGGTGTTACTGTTTCACCAACGTTGATATCTTCCATACCACTTAATGCAATTAAATCACCAGCGTAAGCTTCTTCAATTTCAACACGGTTTAAACCGAAGTAACCGAATATTTTAGATACTCTGAAGTTTTTGACTGTACCATCAATTTTCACTAATGAAACTTGTTGTCCTACTTTTATTGTACCTCTAAATACACGACCAACACCGATACGTCCTACATAGTCATTATAATCTAATAATGCAACTTGAAATTGTAATGGCTCGTCTCTATTATCAACTGGGGCTGGAACATAATCTAAAATTGTTTCATAAAGACATTTCATGTTCTCATCTTGTTTGTCAGAATTCAAACTAGCTGTACCACTTAATGCTGAAGCGTATACAACTGGGAAATCAAGTTGTTCGTCATTAGCATCTAATTCAATAAATAAATCTAATACTTCATCTACAACTTGTTCTGGTCTTGCAGAAGGTTTATCTATTTTATTTACGACTACTACAGGTTTTAAATCTTGTTCTAGCGCTTTTTTAAGTACGAAACGCGTTTGTGGCATTGTACCTTCATAAGCATCTACAACTAAAACGACACCATCAACCATTTTCATAATACGCTCAACTTCTCCTCCGAAGTCAGCATGTCCAGGTGTATCTAATATATTGATACGGTGATCTTTATAATCTATAGCCGTATTCTTAGCTAAAATTGTAATTCCTCGTTCTTTTTCTATATCATTTGAATCCATCGCACGTTCTGCTACATGTTCATTTTCACGAAAAATACCTGATTGTTTTAACAATTCATCTACTAAAGTTGTTTTTCCGTGGTCAACGTGGGCTATAATTGCAATGTTACGTACATTCTCTCTTAAATTAGTCATGCAAGAAATTTTCCTCTCCGATTTAAAATTAATCGACTTTTTATTCGACTTATATTTATAACCAGATAATTATAACACAAATCATTAGAAAAATAACTATTATTGACCATATTTACTCAAATTTCCTTATTTTTTATATGAGTTGTTTAATATTAACTGGTTGATTTTTATTAAAATGTAACGCATAATAAAGTTATGAAAACGGTTAAAGGATGGATATAAATGAAAAAATCTAAAGCAATTTTTGTACTACTTGCTTTAATTGTAACATTTTTCCTTTTAGTGTTTAGCTTTGCATTAGCTGAAGGTTCTATATTATTTATGCTATTAGCAGTATTGCTAATCGTCGCGACTATGGGATTTGGTTTTACACTTAAAAAGAAATACCGTGAAAACGGCTGGCTATAATTTCAAACAACATAAAATTAAAAGATGCGATATGACTTCGCATCTTTTTTATTTTATCTATTTATATTCACTTATGACTTCCCTCGAAATCTTTCAGTATGAATTTGTTCTAATAGAGGTTTATGAGGTAAGAAATATTCATTTAGCAGCTCATTATGAATAGCCTTATTACCTATCAAAATAGAATTTGCTTCTAATATATTTAATTGCTCACCTAATTGATTCGTTACAACAGCTCCTACCTCTTCAACGATAATTAAACCACCTGAAAAATCCCATGGTTGTAATCTCATTGTTAAATAAGCGCTTGTAATACCTTTAGCGACATTTGCAAAATCTAACGCCGCTGATCCATATGCTCTTGTACTTCTAGAATTGTCTACAATAGGAACATATATACCTGAAAGCTTTTCTTTAGTTAACCATAATGGATTCGTGGAAATTAAACTTGTCTTTAATTCAGTATCTTTTAACGGTTTTAATGGTTCTTCATTTAGCCATGCCCCTTTACCAGCTAAAGCGTGATACATCTTATCATTCATAACGTCGTATACAAATCCAGCATACTTTTCACCATCTATATATATACCGATTGAAATCGCAAAATTCTCTTGTTGATGAACGAAATTCAATGTTCCATCTATTGGATCAACTATCCATAACACACCACTTGTATCTTGAATATCTTTACCATGCCCTTCTTCCCCTAAAATTCTGTGTTCAGGGTATGTAGACATAATTTGATTAAATAATTTTTCTTCTGTTTCTTTATCTATGTTCGTAACTAAATCGTTAGGATTTGATTTCGTTTCAATTTGAATTTCTTCATCAATCGAATCACGAATAACCTTACCGGCTTCAGCTATAATTTGATATGCAAATTTGTATATTTCCATGACAAGACCTCCTATGTTATTTTTATATTAGCATTGTTCTTTATATATTCAAAAAAAATTATGATAAAATATACATATGTACCACAGTTACAAGGAGGACAACTATGACTAAGTATACTTTTAAACAAAAGGATTTTAAAGTTTTTAGTGTTGAAGGTTTAGAAAACAGGATGCAAGCACTAGACGAACAAGTAAGACCTCAATTAAATGCTTTAGGCGAAAGATACAGCAATTATTTAACTGAACAAACAGGTGATACATTCTATTATCATGTTGCTAAACATGCTCGTAGAACCGTGAATCCACCAAAAGATACGTGGGTTGCGTTTGCTACTAATCAACGTGGTTACAAAATGTTACCACATTTTCAAATAGGTTTATTTGAGTCTCAATTATTCATTATGTTTGGTGTGATGCATGAAAATAAAAATAAAGGTCATATGGCAGACTTTTTAAATAAAAACATACATTTACTTGAAGCACTACCAAGTGACTATTCATTATGTTTTGACCATTATAATATTGATAAATCACCAATTGATTCATTGTCACAAGAAGATTTAAAACATCATATTAAAAGACTTAAAGATGTTAAAAAAGCTGAGTTTTTCGTAGCTAGAACACTCGATCCTAAATCAGAAGTATTAAATTCTGATAAATCGTTCACAGCATATTTAGACGATACATTTAATGAATTAATAAAATTCTATAGTTAATCATTACCTATTTTCCATAAGACAAAACAATCCTCCCAATCCAAATGTAAAATTTAGCGGATTGGGAGGATTTTGATTTGTGTCGTAAGATAATTTAGCACTAATCTATATAACTGTAATGTTCTTTAAAATAATTGATTTAATAAATGTATGGATCATCGTCTTTTTTCTTTTTATCTGTTTCTTCTATACGATTTTGTTGCTGTTCATTTGAATCAAATTCGTTTTCGTTTTGATTTTGATCATGCTTTAAATCATTTTGGAAGTTTACATCTTCAAATTGATTGTTTGTTTTATTTTTTCTCACAAATAACATTATACCTGCAATAATCAATAATAAGAATGATATAACGTTTAGTGTAAGGATTGAAATTAATCCTGCTACTACTGCTAATACACCTGATAAAATTCTTTGTTTTTTAACAAATACAATCGCAACAACTGTTAATAAGATGCTTATTATAAGTATCACTATTGCAAAATTCCCAAATGCTGAAAATCCGTTTAACATTTGATCTGCTGTAACTGAACTAGGTACATCTTGTGAACCTTGGATTTGCTCATTAAATGACTTTTCAAATTCTGATTTAAACTCAGGTGTTTTGGAAAAAGTTTTAATTATAAAAGCAAATACGATACCAATTAAAGAAAAAATAGCACCTAATATTAATAATGTATATTCAATAGTTCTTTTCATTGAAATCCTCCTAAAATTTGTCACTTCTAATTATCTCAATCTACTCTTTATTTTTCAACCTTATTTATCATTTTTTGCAACTTCTTGGTCAGAACTATTTTTTCCTTCAAAATATTTTTTCTGTTGTTGCATTCGTTTTTCGTAATTATTTCTTCTTTCTATTGTAGCATTTGGTTTTTCTTTTTTAACTTTCTTTTCTTTCTTTTGTTTCCCAAGATTTTCTTGATATTCATCTGATTGAGTCGTTTCATAATTATACGGATCTTGTTTCCTTTGACTTAAATCTTCTTGATGCTCTAAATCTTCTTGGTCAAGCTCGTTCTCATCATTGTATGATTCGTCAATTTGATCTTTTTGTTTTTTATGCTTTTGATGCTTTTTACGACGAGATAAAACTTCTTCGCTGTTAGAAGCGTCGTGATAAGTCTCTTCTTCAGTTTTTTGTTCTATAGGTTCTTCTTGTTTTGTATTTGATTGATTTGAACCTATTGTTTGATCATTGTATGGCTCTGGTTTTTCTTGATGCTTTCTTGCAGGTTGTAATGGTTGAGTTTGTCTAGGTTGTTGATTTACACTTTCACGATCACCTTGAAAATATTGTTGTTGCCCCATACCTTGGATAGGTAATATTTTGTCTTTTCTTACAAATAATAAAATACTTACTATAAAGAAAAAGAGTGGAACTAAAACAATAAATAATGGAATAGTAATAACTGCTAAAAGTAAAAATACAATACCTGAAAATATTCTCCATCTCATCAATACTAATCCTATAAAAGAAAAAATTAAAACAATTATCAAATAAATTATGAATAGCCATATTCCATTTTGAATATTGAGTGCAACTTCGCTCGCAGATAATAATTGACCATTAGCTGTGATATTAATATTTAAGCGATTAATCAAAGTTTCTAGTCTATTTAAATTGTCAGGATTATTTAATACGACAAGTGCAGCAAATAGAGACAATGCTGTAATACCTAACACTATTATCCAAGCTAGCCATCCAAAGAACTTCTCTGCGCCTCTACCAACTGGCTGTTTCACATGTTCTACATATGAATTCATCATATTTACCTCCTCTATAATGAATTGGTTTTAATTATAACAAAAAAAGGGCCTTGTTTCTCACAAAGACCCTTTATAAACATTAATTTAATGACATCTTAAATTTAAGAAATGCTTCATTATATTCTGAAATATTTTCTTTACCTAAATCTTGATAAACTTCAAGCTTGTTTCTAAGAGTTGAATCAGGATAAAATCGTTCATCTTCTCTAACACTTTTATCTAGAAGATCAAATGAAGATTTATTCGGTGTAGCATAACCAACCCATTCTGTATTTTGTTTACCATTTTGTTCGTCTAATAAGAAATCAATAAACTTATGTGCACCTTCCACGTTTTGAGCAGTTTTTGGAATAACGAGATTATCAAACCATAAGTTTGAACCTTCTTTCGGTACAACAAAGTCTAATTGGTCATTTTCAGTCATAATATCCGCGGCCATTCCACTCCATACAACTGCAACATCTGATTCATTTTGAACCATCATCGTATTAATTTCATCTCCTACAACACCTCTTACATTAGGAGATAGTTTAATTAATTTATTTTGAGCTTTTTCAAGTTTTTGTTCATCCGTTTCATTCAAGCTTTCATTCATACTATTTAAAGCAAATCCAATTCCTTCTCTTGCACCATCGACAATTAACACATCATCTTTTAATCGTTTATCCCATAGGCTATTCCAAGAATTGAAATTGATACCTTTCGTTTTTTCAGGATTATACAATATTCCGACAGTACCCCAAAAATAAGGAATTGAATATTTATTTCCAGGATCAAATGGTAAATTCATGAATGACTTATCCATATTTTTTAAGTTTGTTAATTTATTATGATCAATTGGAATCAATAACTTTTCTTTCTTCATTTTTTGTACAGTATATTCACTTGGTACTGCAACGTCGTATGATGTACCACCATTTTTAATTTTAGCCATCATGGCTTCATTTGAATCAAATGTTTCATATACGACTTTTATACCTGTTTCTTTTTCAAATTTCTTTGTCAGCTCAGGATCTATATATTCTCCCCAATTATATACGTATATAACATCTTTTTTTCCTTTAGAAGGTGGCGGATCAATCAATTTAGTTGATAGCATTAATAGTGATCCAGCGATCAACGAAATACCAACTAATTGCATTAATTGTTTCATCTTAAACTGCCCCCTCTTTTTTCAACTCTTCTTTGTTGACCACTTTTTATGAAATAATAACCTAAAATCAGTATCATAACTAAACCAAATAGCAATGTAGAAATCGCATTAATTTCCATCGTAATACCTTTTCTAGCCATTGAATAAACTTCGACTGATAATACACTAAATCCACTACCCGTAACGAAGAAACTTACTGTAAAGTCATCTAAAGAATATGTTAGCGCCATAAAGAAACCACCGATAGCGCCAGGAAGTATATGAGGAATAATCACTTTAATAAGTGTTTGCCATGAAGATGCACCTAAGTCTCTAGCTGCATCAATCATAGATGTATTCATATCATATAGTTTCGGTAACACTAATAGAACGACTATAGGCACACAAAAAGCAATATGTGAAATTAATACTGACCAAAATCCTAGTCCCATACCTGTGAAGTGTCCAATCACAGTAAATAATAATAAGAAGGAAGAACCGATGACTACATCAGAGCTAACCATTAATATATTGTTTAAAGTTAATAAGCCAACTTTCAATTTTTTATTTTTCAAATAGTAAATACCAATCGCGCCACAAATACCAATTACAGTTGATATACTAGCTGCTAATAACGCAATCGCTATCGTATTCACAATTATGACAAGTAAACGTTTATTTTGAAATACTGATATATAATGATCAAGCGTAAATCCTTTGAATTGTGTCATATTCCCCGCATCGTTAAAGGAATAATAAATTAAAAAGAATATTGGTAAGTATAGAAATATGAGTATAAATGTAAAATAGATTTTTCCAGTTATTTTCATACTATACCTCCTTATTCTCTGATTTAGATTTTGTCACAATGAGTATAAATGCCATTGCTAATATTAAAAACACTGCAATCGTTGAACCCATTCCATAATTTTGTGTCACTAAAAACTGCTCTTGTATAGCGGTACCTAAGTTAACCACTTTATTTCCTGCAATTAATCTCGTAATCATAAACAAAGATAATGCAGGTATAAATGTAATTTGTATACCTGTTTTGACGCCTTCTAAAGTTAATGGCACGATTACCCTTCTAAAAGTTGTTAAAGGGCTTGCACCTAAGTCTTTAGAAGCTTGTAGTAAATTCTCAGGTATTTCGTCCATCGAATTAAAGATGGGTAATAACATAAAAGGTATATAAATATATACAGAAACGATGATAAAGGCTGTACTTGTAAATAATAATTCAGTAGAAGGCACATTAAAGACGTTTAAAATTTTGTTTAATAATCCATCATGGCTTAAAATACCGATAAAGGCATACGTTTTTAACAATAAATTTATCCAAGTTGGTAATATGACAAGTAAAAGTAATATTTCTTTATACTTAGCGTTTCTCAATATGAGTGCTAAAGGATAACTAATGATTAAACAAAAGAACGTAATAATAAATGCATACCATGCTGAGCTTAAAGTCATTTCCAAATAACTACTTGTAAAAAAGTTCTTATAATTTTCAAAAGAAAAGTGTCCATGAATATCTAATAAAGAAGAATAAAAAATCATAGCTATAGGTACAATAATGAACAATACAATCCATATCATATAAGGTACAAGTAATATTGATTTTATTTTACGCATTGCCATCTTCCTCATAACTTTCAATTCGACGATCAAATTCTTCTTCAGTTTCACCAGGTAACATAATATGAATGGCTTCAGAGTCAAAATCTAATCCGACAGTTTCACCAATTGTTGCTTTTTTAGTCGATTGTATAATCCATTCATTACCTTGAACATCAAAACAACATATTTCATAATGAACACCTCTAAATAATTGAGAATCTACGACTGCAGAAATACGGCCTTCACTTTCTGATTTTATCGTAATATCTTCTGGACGTATGACAACATCAACTTTAGCATCTTTTTTAAAGCCTGCATCAACACATTCATATGAAATGCCATACATTTCGACTTCATAATCACGTTTCATAACACCGCTCACGATATTCGACTCTCCAATAAAATCTGCAACAAATCTATTTACAGGTTCATCATAAATATCAACGGGCGTACCACTTTGTTGAATTTTACCGTCCTTCATTACAAATATGTAGTCACTCATTGCTAAAGCTTCTTCTTGATCATGTGTAACAAATATAAACGTAATCCCTAACCTTTGTTGTAATTCACGCAATTCATACTGCATTTCAGTTCTTAATTTTAAGTCTAATGCTGATAGAGGTTCATCTAAAAGAATGATTTCTGGTTCGTTAGCTAACGCTCTTGCTATAGCAACTCTTTGCTTTTGACCACCACTCATTTCAGTAATATTACGCTGTTCATAACCTTCAAGCTTTACTAATTTTAAGGCTTCTTTTACTTTTTGCTGAATATCTTTTTTATTGAGTTTCTTTATCTTTAGTCCAAATGCTACATTATCGTACACATTCAAATGTGGAAATAAAGCATAATCTTGAAACACCGTGTTAACTTTTCTGTTATTAGCTGGTACTTTATTGATTATTTTATTGTTGAATAATATGTCACCATTAGATGGCGTTTCAAATCCTGCTATCAACTTTAAAATCGTTGTTTTTCCACATCCTGAAGGACCTAATAATGTGTAAAATTCACCTTCTTCAATTTCAAAACTGACATCATCTAATACTTGAGTATTATTAAATTTTTTTGAAATATTTTCAAACTTTATGATGGGCTGTTTCATGCCTTACCTCCTATAAATACGATTCTGTAGCAACTATTAATACTTCTGCATCTTTAGTTGATTCATTCAAGAACTGATGCTCTTCATGAGCTTTAAAATAAAAACATTCCCCACTTTTAGCGGTGTATGTCTGTTTTCCTATTTTCAATGTTATATAACCTTTTTTAACGTAAGCAAATGTCTCTGATGATGATGGACTAAATGATTTATATTTCGAATTACTTTTCAAAGTTATAATGACTGGTTCCATTTCAAATTCATTTGAATCAGGTACTAACCATTTAATCTTATATCCAAGATCAAATTCATCATATATCGTTTGTTCATCTAAAGGATAATGTATACGAGCTTGATATAATTTTTCATTAAAAAATTCGCTTGGCTCTACACCTAATACGTCTAATATATTCAGAAAAGTTTCCATAGAAGGAGAAGATAAATTTCTTTCCAGCTGTGAAATATAACCTTTTGACAAATCTGTACGTTCACCTAATTCTTCTTGAGTTAAATTTTTCTGATACCTTAAATTTTTAAGTTTTTCTCCTATATTCATAAATCCCCCAAAAAATGTGTTGTTTACTTTTACTAAACATTAAGTTTAGTACCTTTAATAAAATAACAGAAATTATTTTATAGTTCAACACTTTTTTGGGGGATATCAATATTTTATTTAATTGTAATGTTTGATTCTTCGTTATTTTCATTTAACGCTTTTACTGCTTTATAACCATCGTAACCACTTACTTCTTTAAATTCTTTATAAATATTATTTTCATCTGACTTTCCTGGAACAATTTTTTTGAAGTTTTTATATGCTCGTTTAAATTGTTCTTTGTCAGTACTACTTTCATATGCATCTTCAATATGATTGAAAAACTCTATCACTTGAAGTATTTCTTCTTGCGTCCAATCAACATCTATTGGATAACTATATTCCATTTTACCTTTCTCCTTTATAAAAAAAGAATCACTGAATGAACAGTGATTCTTTAGTATTGTCAATTATTACATTGTATGAATAGGTGTTCCAAGAGCTACTTCTGCAGCTTCCATAGAAATTTCACCTAATGTTGGGTGAGCATGAATAGTTAATGATACGTCTTCAGCAGTCATTCCTGTTTCAATTGCTAAACCTAATTCAGCAATAATATCTGAAGCGCCTGTACCAGCAACTTGTGCACCAACTAATAATCCATTTTCTTTTAATGTTACAAGTTTAACGAAACCAGCAGTTTCATTTAAAGCTAATGCACGGCCATTGGCAGCGAATGGGAATTTAGCAGCTTTCACTTCTAATCCTTCTTCTTTAGCACTTGCTTCTGAATGACCAACTGTTGCTAATTCTGGTTCTGTGAAACATACTGCAGGAATTGCTAAGTAATCTACAGCAGATTTTTCACCAGAGATAGCTTCAGCAGCTACTTTAGCTTCGTAACTTGCTTTATGAGCAAGTGGAGGTCCAGCAACGATATCACCGATTGCATAGATGTTTTCAATTGAAGAACGACTTTGTTCATCAACTTCAACTAATCCACGTTCTGATAATTTTAGACCTAATTCTTCTAGACCTAATTCGTCAGTATTTGGACGACGTCCTACAGTAACTAATACATAGTCAGCTTCGATTTCTTTTGTTTCTCCGCCAGCTTCGTAAGTAACTTTTACGCCATTATCAGTTTCTTCAGCAGATTTAGCCATTGCTTCAGTAACGATTTCTACACCTTTTGCTTTAAGACCTTTTTTAACGATTTGAGTCATTTGTTTCTCAAATCCACCTAAAATATCTTTTGCACCTTCAAGGATTGTTACTTCAGAACCAAAGTTAGCATAAGCAGTACCTAGTTCAGAACCGATATAACCGCCACCAACTACTACTAATTTTTTTGGTACGTCTTGAAGTGCTAAAGCACCAGTTGAATCGATCACACGTTTACCGAATTTGAAATTAGGAATTTCAATTGGACGTGAACCTGTAGCAATAATTGCATGTTTAAACGTATAAGTTTGAGAAGCTTTTTCAGTCATAACTTTTAAGTTATTTTCATCTACAAAATACGCTTCACCTTTAACTACATCAATTTTGTTACCTTTCATTAATCCAGCAACGCCGCCAGTTAATTTATTAACTACGCCATTTTTGAACTCTTGAACTTTTTCAAAATTTAATGCAACTTTCTCAGCAATAACACCCATGTCTTCTGAATGTTGTGCATTATGGAAACGGTGTGATGCTGATAATAAAGCTTTAGATGGAATACAACCAACGTTTAAACAAACGCCACCTAATTCACCTTTTTCAACGATTGTTACTTTTTGTCCTAATTGTGCTGCACGAATTGCTGCAACATATCCACCAGGACCTGCTCCAATTACAATAGTATCTGTTTCAATAGGAAAATCTCCAACTACCATTTTTACCCCTCCATTAATAATAATTCTGGATTATTTAATAATCTCTTAATATGGTTCATAGCATTTTGTCCAGTAGCACCATCAATTTGTCTATGGTCGAAACTTAATGATAATGATAACACAGGTGCTGCTATAATTTCTCCATCTTTAACGATAGGTTTTTGAGCAATACGACCAATACCTAAAATTGCAACTTCAGGATGGTTGATTACTGGAGTGAACCATTGTCCACCTGCTGAACCAATATTACTAATCGTACAAGTTGCGGCTTTCATTTCGTTAGCTTGTAATTTACCGTCACGTGCTTTAACAGCTAATTCGTTAATTTCATCTGAAATTTCGAACATTGATTTATGATCAGCATTTTTAACTACTGGTACTAATAAACCACGATCAGTATCTGCAGCTATACCTATATTATAGTAATGTTTATGAACAATTTCACCATTTTCTTCATCAAATTCAGTATTTAATGCTGGATATTTCTTAAGTGCTGATACTAATGCTTTAACAACGTATGGTAAGAATGTTAATTTAGTACCTTGCTCAGCAGCAACTTCTTTGAATTTTTTACGGTGATCCCATAATTCTTGAACATCAATTTCATCCATTAATGTTACGTGAGGAGCAGTTTGTTTAGAGTTAACCATTGCTTTAGCAATTGCTTTACGCATCGCTGGGATTTTCTCACGAGTTTCAGGATATTCTCCTTCTGGTACTTGTGGAGTTTGTACAGATTGAGTATCTTCACTTGAAGATTGAGCTTCTTCTGCAGCTGGTTGTTCTGATTTAGAACCGCCGTTTAAGTATGCTTCAACGTCTTCTTTCAAGACACGTCCATTTTTACCTGAACCTGAAACAGCTTTAATATTTACATCGTTATCACGAGCAAATTTACGAACTGAAGGCATAGCGATTACGCGTTTAGAATCATCAACATCTTCTGATTGAGTTTCAGCAGTTGCTTCTTCTTTAGATTCTTCTTTCGCTTCTTCTGCTGGTGCTTCTTCTTCATCGTCATCATGGCCTTTGAATTGTATACCTTCTGCATCTGGTGCATCAATTTTAACAATTGTATCACCAACAACAGAAACAGTTCCTTCTTCAACCATAACTTCTTCTACTTTACCTGAAACAGGTGATGGAATTTCAACGACTGATTTATCATTTTGAACTTCACATAATACATCGTCTTCTTGAATTTCGTCTCCTGCTTTAACAAACCATTTTACAATTTCACCTTCGTGGATACCTTCTCCGATATCTGGTAATTTAAATTCGAATGACACGATTTTTTCCTCCTAAATATTAAATCCGTATTTTAATGCGCATTAAAATTCTAATGTTTGTTTAGCTTGCGCTACGATATCTTTTTTGTTTGGTAACCAAACACCTTCAGCTTGTGTGAATGGATAAATAGTGTCAGCAGCAGCTACACGTGCAATAGGAGCTTCTAATGAAAGAACAGCTCTTTCAGAGATTTCTGCTACAACAGTTGAACCAACGCCAGCTTGTTTTTGAGCTTCTTGAACTACAATTACGCGGTTTGTTTTTTCAACTGATTTCACAATTGTTTCAACATCTAAAGGTTGAACAGTGATTAAGTCAATTACTTCAACTGAATAACCATCTTTTTCTAAGTCTTCTGCTGCTTTTAATGATTCTTGAACCATTGCACCATAAGTGATGATTGTTAAGTCAGTACCTTCACGTTTAACTTTAGCTTTACCGATTTCCACTTCATATTCCTCTTCAGGTACTTCTTCACGGAATGAACGGTATAATTTCATATGCTCTAAATATACAACTGGATCATTACTGCGGATTGCAGAAATTAATAATCCTTTAGCATCATATGGATTTGAAGGAATAACAACTTTCAAACCTGGAGATTGCGCCATTAAACCTTCTAAGTTATCAGCATGTAATTCTGGTGTATGAACACCACCACCGAATGGAGCACGGATTGTTACTGGAGCTGTTTTTGAGTTACCTGAACGGAAACGATGACGAGCTATTTGACCAGCAATTGAGTCCATAACTTCAAATACGAAACCAAAGAATTGGATTTCCATGACAGGACGGTAACCTTCAAGCGTTAAACCTAAAGCTAGACCACCAATACCTGATTCAGCTAGAGGTGTATCAAATACACGATCTTCACCGAATTCTTTTTGTAAACCTTCTGTTGCACGGAATACACCGCCGTTTACACCAACGTCTTCACCGAATAATAGAACGTCTTCGTCTCTTTTCAATTCGTTTTGAAGCGCATTGTTAATCGCTTGAATCATTGTCATTTGTGCCATGACTTATTTCGACTCCTTCTCTTTGTAAATTTCATATTGTTCAGCTAAATTATGAGGCATTTCTTCATACATATTTTCCATTAAGTCTGTAACTTTTTGTTTAGGTGTACCGTCTGCCTCTTTGATAGCTGTTTTAATTTCTTCTTTTGCTTTTTCCATAACTTCATTTTCTTTTTCTTCAGACCATAAGTTTTTAGCTTCAAGATATTTTCTGAAACGAACTAATGGATCTTTCTTTTCCCAATCTGAATCTTCATCAGATGTTCTATAACGAGTTGGGTCGTCACCAGCCATTGTATGTGGACCGTAACGATAAGTTAAAGTTTCAATTAGAGATGGGCCGTCACCATTTACAGCACGGTCACGAGCTTGTTTAGTCACTGCATATACAGCTAATGCATCCATGCCATCAACTAATACACCTGGAATACCAACTGCTACTGATTTTTGAGCTAATGTTTTAGCTGCAGTTTGTTTGTCACGTGGTGTTGAAATCGCATAGTTGTTGTTTTGAATTACGAAAATTGCAGGTGCTTTGTAAGCAGACGCAAAGTTAATACCTTCATAGAAGTCACCTTGTGAAGAACCACCATCACCAGTGTAAGTGATTGCTACATTTTTCTTACCACGTTTTTTAAGACCTAGTGCTACACCAGCAGTTTGAATAAACTGTGCACCGATAATAATTTGTGGACTTAAAGCATTAACACCTTCTGGGAATTGGTTACCAATAAAGTGTCCACGTGAGAATAAAAACGCTTTAGTTAATGGTAAACCATGCCAAATTAATTGAGGTACATCACGATAACCTGGAAGTACGTAATCTTCTTTTTCTAAAGCATAATGTGAAGCTAATTGTGAAGCTTCTTGACCTGCTGTTGGAGCATAGAAACCTAAACGACCTTGTCTATTTAATGAGATAGAACGTTGATCTAGAACACGAGTCCAAACCATTCTTTCCATTAATTCAACAAGTTCTTCATCTGATAAGTCTGGTAATAAGTCATTATTTACGACGTTTCCTTCTTCATCTAACACTTGAACCATTTCAAAATTAGACTCTATTTCATTTAAAGTCGCTACTGCATCGAATTGGGCTTTTTTTCTCGGAGCCATTCAATTCACCATACCTTTCCCTATATTAAATAATCATTTCTTAATTAGTTTAACATAAATCTGTTTTACTGTTAAATAAAAAATACTAACATTACAAAAAGCCCTGTACAAAAGGTTTTTTAAAAACTGTATTACAACATATTTGCATCTGTACTAATACAAATTATTCGTTTAAAATAGCTGAAACATCTTTCTTTTCTTGTTGTACTTTTTTAAGATTGTTTTGATATTCCGTTACTACTTTTTCGGTCTTTTTGTTTACTTCTGCTAATTTTTTAGAGCGATCGTTCGCGCCTTCTTGCGTTGCATTGTCATCAGATAGATAGCTAAATAATTTTTCTTCTGTATTCAGCACCTCTTTATAACCTTTGATTACTTTATCATGTACTTTATATTTCTCATCCAAAGCTTTCTTTAAATCAGCAGCTTCTTTTGATTGTTCTTCATCTTCTATTGCTTTGTAATCATTTTTAGAAGATTCGTATATTTTTTTAGATTTATCCATTGCTTCTTTTTCATCATTTATGATTTTTTCTCTATTTTTAATATCATTTGTAATCTCTTCAGCTTTAGATTTAAATTCTCCATCTTTAGCTTTATTGAGTTCTTCAATTTTCTTAACCTTTTCTTTTTCAGCTTTCGCCATTTTTTCGTTTAAATCAACAATTACTTTTTCTTCTTGGTTAGCTTTTTCTACCTTTTTATAAAAAGCCTCAAGTGATTCTTTAGATTGACCACATGCTGATAAAATGACTGTGGTTGCTAGTGTTAATGTTAAAAATTTCTTGCCAATCATTTATATTGCCTCCTTACATGTCTATAAACATGTTACTCTGTTTTTTTTATTTATACAATTAATAATAGATGTAAAAATGAATAGTTTTTGATATATTTTATATGAGGAAGGTGCATGAAAATGATAACAATGGAAAATATTATTCGTGACGGCCACGAAACACTTAGAAAAAAAGCCGCTGAAGTAGATTTACCAATTTCAAATGAAGAGAAAGAAACGTTAAATGATATGCTAGAATTCCTAAAAAATTCTCAAGATGAAGCATTAGCTAAAAAATATGGATTACGTTCAGGTGTTGGTCTTGCTGCGCCACAAATAAACGTTTCTAAACAAATGTTAGCAGTTTATATTCAAGATGATGGCAAAGGAAATTCAATAGAACTACAACTGATCAACCCTAAAATTGTTAGTCATAGTGTACAAAAAGCGTATTTAAACGGCGGTGAAGGATGTTTAAGCGTAGATGAATCCAAACCAGGATTAGTACATCGAAACTTTAAAGTAACAATACAAGCCTATGATATAAATGGAGATCTATTCAAAAAAAGATTCAAAGGATATCCAGCAATCGTATTGCAACATGAAATCGATCATTTAAATGGTGTAATGTTCTACGATTATATTAATCAAGAAGATCCATTCAAACCGTTAGAAGATGCAGTTGAAATAAACTAATAATCAAATATCAATATCGTCATATAAAAACACATCAATCCATTAAATTTTCTAATCGGATTGATGTGTTTATTTTTTTAGAGATTTCAAACAAAATACTCGTTACATAAATTCGTCTCTACGCTCTATAAAATGTATATTTTTTTCTTTTAATGCTTTTTGGACTGTTGTAAGTTCGTCTAAGCTTAACCATTCTGGATCTTTATTGTGTCTAATGTAATGTGGGTCTTGTTTAACATTATTGACCATTTCATCATAATTATAAATCATGACAACTTCATTTTTACGTATATTAAATTCAATGCCTTTAAATTGTTTGTCAGATCTTTCTTTTTCACCTTCAACGGTTCTAATAATACGTTCCACTTTATCCATATGTTTCACTTCCTATTCTTCTATCAATCCTAATTCTATACATGCGTTGTATATGCCATCTTCATCAACTGACGTTGTTTCATAATCACAAACTGTTTTTAAAGCGTCAACAGCATTCCCCATTGCCACTCCACAGCCTACTTCTGAAATCATTTCGATATCGTTAGGTCCGTCTCCAAATGCTATGACTTCACTTAATGAAAATCCTAATTTTTCACTTAATTCTTTTATTCCTTCTGCTTTTGATCGATCATTCGGTACAACGTCTCGACTTAGAAGGTGCCATCTGTAAAATTTTAATGAATTAAATTGATTATCGTATTTGTCATCTTCATCATCACCATGAAAAATAAGTGCTTGATAAACTGGATGATCAAGATAATATGTATTGTGATATTCAGGGTAATCCATTTTTAATGACCCTAAACTTTCTGATATGTCATTATGACTTTCGACATTTGCGTAAACAGTCGTTTCTCCGAAAAATACTAACGGATGATTATTTTCATGTGCTTTGTCTACTATATTACTTAATTCTTCTTTATTTAACGGATGTTTGCCAATAATTTCTCCGTTATAAACGACAATTTGTCCATTTAATGAAACAAATGTTTCTATTCCAGTTTCTTTAATAACTTCTTTAAACATGTAAGGCGCTCTTCCCGTTGCAATAGCGACTATATGCCCTTTTTCTTTTAATTTTGTTATGGCAGTAATTGTAGATTCGGGTATTTCTTTATTTTCATCATAGATTGTTCCATCTATGTCAAAAAATATTAATTTCTTATCCAACTTTGATCGCCTCCTTAAATCTATTTTAGTCCATATTCAATATATATGAAAGATTTAGTTAAAAAACTTTATTTATCTCTAATTATCATGTAAAATGAACTTATTAAAAAGGTATTTATATATATTCATATAACTACTTTTAAAAATGTACGGGAATCAAAATTCAACATTGACTCACCCTAGACTTAAAACTAGGGCTTTATTTATGTTAATTAACCTAGGAGGATTTATATATGTCAGTATTTAAAGTATTTTTTCAAGAAGATAAAAGTGAAGTAATTGTACGTGAAAGTACACAAACAAAGTATTTCGAAGGACAAACTGAAGAAGAAATTAGAAAATATTTAACAGACCGTAATTACAATATCGAATTTGTCCAAAAATTAGAGGGCGCTCATTTAGATTATGAAAAACAATCAGATCACTTCAAAGTGGAGAATATCTAGATGAAACCTCTACAAAAAAATGAAGTAGGCGTATACGCACTGGGTGGTCTCGGTGAAATTGGTAAAAACACGTACGCCCTCGAATATCAAGATGAAATCATCGTGATTGATGCGGGTATAAAATTCCCAGACGATGATCTTCTTGGTATCGATTACGTGATACCGGATTATACGTACTTAATTCAAAATAAACATAAAGTTAAAGCTTTATTTATTACACATGGACACGAAGACCATATTGGTGGCGTTCCATTTTTACTCAAACAAATGAACGTTCCAATTTATAGTGGTCCACTTGCTTTAGGACTTATTAGAAACAAGTTGGAAGAACACCATTTGTTAAAAACAGCTCAATTAAATGAAATAGACGAAGATTCTGTTTTTGAATTTAAACACTTCAAAATTTCTTTCTATTTAACGACGCATAGTATCCCAGAAGCTTATGGTATTATTGCAGACACACCAGAAGGTAAAATTGTTCATACAGGAGATTTCAAATTTGATTTCACACCTGTAGGTAAACCTGCTAATATCGCTAAAATGGCTCAACTTGGTGAAGAAGGCGTTCTTTGTTTATTATCAGACTCTACAAACTCAGAAATTCCTAATTTTACTTTAAGTGAAAAAGAAGTAGGACAAAATGTCGACGAAATTTTCCGTAAATGTTCTGGTAGAATTATTTTCGCAACATTTGCATCTAATATTTACAGAGTTCAGCAAGCTGTTGAAGCTGCTGTTAAATACAATCGTAAAATTGTTGTCTTCGGTCGTTCTATGGAGAATAACATTAAAATCGGTACCGAATTAGGATATATTAAAGTACCACCAGAAACATTTATTGAACCTAACAAAATTAATTCCGTTCCTAAACATGAAATTCTTATTTTATGTACAGGATCTCAAGGTGAACCTATGGCAGCATTATCTCGAATTGCCAATGGTACACATAGACAAATAAGTATTATCCCTGATGATACAGTTGTCTTCAGTTCGTCACCTATTCCAGGTAACACTAAGAGTGTTAATAGAACAATAAACTCTTTATATAAAGCCGGTGCTGATGTTGTTCACGGAAAATTATCCAACATTCATACATCAGGTCACGGTTCACAAGATGAACAAAAATTGATGTTACGTTTAATTAATCCGAAGTACTTTATGCCAATTCATGGTGAGTACAGAATGCTTAGAAAACATAGTGAAACAGCGATTAACTGTGGTGTAGAACCTGACAATATATTCGTTTATGAAATTGGCGATGTCCTAGCGCTTACGAAAGATTCAGCAAGATATGCTGGACGTATACCTTCTGGCAACGTATTTGTTGATGGTAGTGGTATAGGAGATATCGGCAACGTCGTTATTAAAGATCGTAAAGTGTTATCTGAAGAAGGTCTTGTAATCGTTGTTGTAAGTATTGATTTTAAAACGAAGCAATTACTTTCAGGTCCAGATATCATCTCTAGAGGATTTGTTTACATGAGAGAATCAGGACATTTAATTTACGATGCACAACGTTTAATCAAAAAATCAGTCATTGAAAAGTTAAATAATAACGAAAAAGTAGAATGGCATCATGTTAAATCTACAATTACTGAAGCATTACAACCATATTTATATGAAAAAACAGCTCGTAAACCAATGATTTTACCAATCATTATGAAAATTAAATAATAATAATAAAATGACCGACAACGTCTTCTGACATTGTCGGTCATTTTTCTATATTTCAAAGATTATTCATTTACGAGTTTTTTCTCAAATCTATTTAAATCATTATCATGACCTATTACAATCAATATATCATGATATTCTATTTTTTCATTTGGATCAGGGGCAACGATAATATCTTTACCTCTTTTTACTGCAATAATATTAATGCCATAATTCGCACGAACGTCTAGTTCTAATATCGAACTCCCAGCAAGTTTCTCCCCTGCTTTTATTTCAACGATAGAATATTCATCTGACAGTTCTAAATAGTCTAAAACTGAAGCACTAGCGACGTTATGGGCAATTCTACGACCCATATCTCTTTCTGGGTGTACAACTGTATCTGCACCAATTTTGTTTAATATTTTAGCGTGATAATCATTTTGAGCTTTAGCAGTAACTTTTTTAACACCTAGTTCCTTAAGTATTAATGTAGTCAGTGTACTTGCCTGTATGTTCTCTCCAATCGCTACAATCACATGATCAAAGTTTCGTATACCTAGACTCTTCATTACCGCTTCATCTGTTGTATCCGCAATAACTGCATGTGTGGCGATATCACTATATTCATTCACTCTTGCTTCATCAGCATCAATAGCCATGACATCCATATCTAAAGCGTTTAACTCTCTAACAATACTTCCACCAAAACGACCTAAACCTATTACTACATATTCCTTACCCATGATACGCCTCCATACTATAGATTGTTATTTCTTTTTGCCTTTAACGTAATCTGCATCAAAGATAAATAATCTTAATAATAATATTAGCGATGGTACGAGTAAAAGTAAACCTAAAATAAATACGATTACAAGCGATAAGGCCATTTGATCATTTACGACCGCTTTATCAATGTTGATAAATGGATCTAAAAGATATGGTAATTTACTCAAACCGTAACCGAAAAATGCGGTACCGAATTGTAGTAATATCATAATAAATGCTAACCCATGTGCTTTCTTAAAGTAAATGAGTGCAACTGCAATAATGAAAAATACGACACTTAAGCCAAATAACCACCAAAAGCTCCCAACTGCATTATTAAAGTGGTCTTCATTATGTTGTCTTAATGATAAGAACACAAATTGACAAATGATAATCATTGGAACAGCCCATATAAGGAACCATTGTCTCAATAAATGATACGCTTCAGTGTCTTTTGCTTTATTCGCATAATATGTCAAGAAACCTGAAGAAATATACAATACAGAGATAATTGCTAAAAATACAACTGACCAAGCATAAGGACTTAATAATAAATCAAGCCACTCTAAATGGACGCCCTTACTTGTTTCTGTAATATACCCACCTTCAGCAATCGTTAATATTGTTGAAAATGATGCAGGTATAAGTAATCCTGTTGCACCGTATAAGAATAACCATGATAATTTGCTATCTTGACCGTAGTTTTCAAATGCGTAAAAACTACCACGAATGGATAGAAGTATCAATGCAACACTTCCTGGTATTAATAGCGTTGATCCAAAGTAATAAGCTGAATCAGGAAAGAATCCAACTATACCTACAAAGAAGAATACAAAGAATACATTGGTAACTTCCCATACTGGGTTTAAATATCTTGAAATTAAATTGTTAATGATATGATCTTGTTTCGTTAATTTTGCATGAAAAGCAAAGAATCCAGCACCGAAATCTATTGCACCGATGATGATATAACTATACAAAAAGAGCCAAAGTACTGTAATACCTATATATTGATAATCCATTATACTTCACCCTTTCTGTCTATTATTTTATTCACATCATCAGTTGCTTTACTGTGACTGAACATTCTAATAAGGACATAACTTGATGAAATGCCTAATATTAAATAAAGAATTGCAAATGCTATAAACACAAGACTTAAACCGTCAGCATGAGTTGCTGCTTGTGCAACTTTTAAATAACCTCTTAAAATCCATGGTTGTCTACCCATTTCAGCTAAGAACCATCCAAACTCTATAGCAAACATTGCTAATGGACCAGTCAAAACAGCTAAATATAGTATTGGTTTACTAAATTGAGACCATTTTTTGAACCATTTTAAGGCAATGAATAATGCTGAAACGACAAAACAGTAAACACCAAAGAATACCATTAAGTCGAAGAAGTAATGAATGATAAGCGGTGGTGTCTCATCTTTTTTAAATTCATTTAAACCTTTAACTTCTGTATTAAAATTACTATCTGATAAGAAACTCAAAGCTCCTGGAATTTTAATAGCACCTTTAACTTCTTGTTTATCTTCATCTACTAAACCAAATAATACAAGGTCAGCTTTAGATTCACTTTCAAAATGCCATTCCATGGCTGCTAATTTTTCCGGTTGTTCTTGATGTAAGAATTTTGCAGATAAGTCACCTGCAAGCATCGCAAGTAAGCTCGCTATAAGCCCTACTGTCATTGTAAGTTTTAGCGCTTTTTTATGATATTCT
This sequence comes from Mammaliicoccus sp. F-M27, assembly GCF_022387115.1. Taxonomy (NCBI): domain Bacteria; kingdom Bacillati; phylum Bacillota; class Bacilli; order Caryophanales; family Staphylococcaceae; genus Mammaliicoccus; species Mammaliicoccus sp. F-M27. Next base: position 400,430 of record NZ_JAJNIE010000002.1, read on the forward strand.
TTATCATCAATAAATTTATTTTTAATTAAACGATAAGCTGCGATACTTGCTAAAATAAATGCTGCTGTCATGAAAGCAGTTGAAATGACATGAAATGCTCTCACACCAAATGATGCATTAAACATCGCTGCTATTGGATCGATATTCATTAATTTCCCATTAATAAAGTCAAAACCACTAGGCGTATTCATGAAAGAATTCACGGATGTAATGAAAAATGCTGAGAAAGTACCACCAATAATAACTGGTAAATTAATTAAAAAGTGTGTCCACTTCCCTTTAAATCTATCCCAAGTATACAAATAAATACTTAAGAAAATAGCCTCAAAGAAAAAGGCAAATGTTTCCATGAATAATGGTAGTGCAATGACTTGCCCACCCAATTGCATAAATGATGGCCACAATAATGATAATTGTAACCCTATAATCGTTCCTGTAACTACTCCGACCGCTACAGTAATCGTGTAACCTTTAGACCAACGTTTTGCCATTGCAATGTACATAGGATTATTTTTTTTAATTCCTATGAATTCAGCAATCGCAAACATTAAAGGAATTCCCACACCAATTGTTGCAAATATGATATGGAATCCCAAGGTCATCGCAGTCAGTAAACGACTTATAACTACTGCATCCATAATATTCCTCCATTCAACGTTTGTGATTTATATCACAATTTATTCTTATTATACAACATTTTAAACATTAGTAAAATGTTTAACATTTACAAAGTAATGACAAGTTCATGTCAGTATTTATACATAATCGTTGAACACTGTAAGAAATCATTATAATATGACTATATAAAGTCGAGGTGAAAGAAATGAATAAAGTTACTATTTATACTCAAGACCAATGCCCTCCTTGCCAATTTGTAAAACAATATTTCAAGGAAAAAGAAATTGATTACATTGAAAAAAATATAAAAAACAAACAGTTTAAAAGTGAATTAATAGATTTAGATAGCTTTTCAACACCTACTGTTCTGATTAATGATAAAGTTTTTTACCAAGTTGATATAGATTCTTTCAATAAAGAATTAGGTATAAACTCATGAGCATTCAATTCCCTAGTTCTAAAATAAAAATTGTAAAGCACGATCTACAAAGTAATCTTAAAAACAATTTGAAAGTTGTTCATATTTCAGATTTACATTTAGGTTATTATTCTGATTTAAAAGATTTACATCAACTCGTACTTCTCATTAATCAACAAGAAGCTGATATCGTTTGTTTTACAGGTGACTGTTTTGACAATATTAACGATGTTTCATTTGATCCTTATCTAGTTATACCTTTATTTAGAACTATTCAATCAAAATATGGAAAGTTTTTTGTTCCAGGTAATCATGATTATGGATCAAATGGCATTGATATCATACTGGACATCATGAATAAGTCTAGTTTCCAATCACTTTTAAATGATTATTTTAAAGTTAAGACACTAGACGGTAATATTTTAATTCATGGCATAGATGATATATGTTTCGGCCAACCTAATTTCAATAGTTCATTCCAAACACCAGATGAGCACGTCGATTATAGAATAGGACTAATGCATGAGCCAGACAAAGTTAAATTGTTAGATCCTTATATCAATTTAGTATTATCTGGTCATACACACGGTGGTCAAGTCCGTATACCCAAAATAGGTGCTATATATACGCCTACTTTTGGCAAAAATTATATACAAGGTTTATATCATATTAGAAATGAGCAATATCTCTTTGTAACTAAAGGAATAGGCATGACAAGATTACCTATTAGAATATTTTGTTCACCTGAAATAGCTGTCTTTAACTTGAAACCTAATCATACTCAGTAGATATCATTAACATTAAGTGAATATAGTTAAAATAAAAGATTTCTTCATTAGGTTATAGCCTAGTGAAGAAATCTTTTTATATAGAGGAATTTCAAGGTTTTGAAAGTGCATGCTTGCCTAGGGGTATGGTTCGAGCCTGTAGTCTCGCGCGGCATACTATTCCCCCGGGCGTCAGCACTTTACAAAATCGTGAGGAATATTATAAAAATTTATTGCTATTTATCATGTGAAGCCTGACTTGATAAATTCAACGGCTCTATTTATCATGTGGACCTAGACTTGATAAAATCAACGGCTCTATTTATCATGTGGACCTCGACTTGATAAATTCACGGGTAAATCGCACGAAGACTCATAAAATAAAGTAAAAAGAGCGCAA